>HF997942.1:0-33023 GCA_000433635.1 Ruminococcus sp. CAG:254 | reverse complement strand
CGCCGAGCTGAGCCAGCTCGACCGCAGTTCGCCTGCGGCGGCAGAGTTAATTGCTTTCTTCTGCAGCTTTTCGCAGCAGTGCAATTTCTGCTGCATATCCAGCATCGTCATTTGGTGTTTCCAGAATAAACGGCAACTGTTTCAAAACTGGATGCCGAACAACGGCTTTCAAAGCTTCTAGTCCAATATAACCTTGTCCAATTTTCTGATGACGGTCTTTATGTGCTCCCAATGGGTTCATACTGTCGTTTAAGTGTACTGCATACAGACGATGCAAGCCAATTGTCTTGTCGAACTCTTCCAATACGGCTTCCAGATTTCCGGCAATATCATAACCGCCATCCCAGATATGACAGGTATCCAGACACACGCCCATTTTCTCTTGCAAGTGTACGCTGTCTAAAATTGCCCGCAGTTCTGAAAAGTTTCTGCCGACTTCACTGCCCTTTCCTGCCATTGTTTCCAGCAAAACGGTCGTGGTCTGCTCCGGAAATAGCACTTCGTTCAGCGTTTCTGCAATCTGTGCAATTCCCACTTCTGCACCCTGTTTCACATGGCTGCCGGGATGAAAATTATAATACTGGTTTGGCGTGTATTCCATCCGCTGCAAGTCATCTGCCAGCATATCTTTCCCAAACTGCCGAATGCTGGGGTCAGCGGAACACAAATTCATGGTATACGGTGCGTGTGCAACGAGATGTTGCAGGTCATGTTCTGCTGCATACGCTAAAAATGCAGCAACGTCTTCTTTCTGGATCGGCTTTGCTTTTCCGCCCCGTGGATTTCGTGTAAAGAAAGCAAATGTCGTTGCTCCCAAAGCAACTGCATGTTTTCCCATCTCCAGATAGCCCTTTGAAGAGGGCAAGTGGCATCCAATTCGCAGCATATTTATTCCCCCTGTTCAGTTGTTTGTTCTGTGGTTTCCGGTGTTTCAGATACGGGCTTGTCTGCTGGCGGTTCAGTGTTGTCCAAGTCCGTCATAATCTCTTCCAGCACCTTTTTCGCATACACATAGTATTCCTGCATCACGGCTTCACTCTTGTAACCCTCTGTTGGTTTCCGCAGACTCAAGCATAAATCTCTGTCCAGCCGCCCTTCCGAATAGCCGATTTTCTGTGCAAAATCTGTATACCGCAGATAATACCCATATTCTCGGATGTGAGAATCCTCCGGATACAACTGCTCTAAATTCACCAGCGTATCTTCTGCGGAAATATAGTCATTTGCCTTTGCATCCGTCAGGAGCATGACACCTTCCGGCATCTGCATTTGCGTCGAAAGTTTGGTGGCGTTGGCAGTATAATAGTCCATATCGTCAATTTCATCCGATACGGGAATGCAATAAATGCTAACAGTGACTTTTCCATCTCCGTTTTCATCATCTACGAACTGCTCTAGATAGGTTTGCAGTTCTGCGGATTTCTTTTGCAATTCCTCGTTATCGGTCAAGACCATTAAAACGAAATCCGGCTTGACTTTGGTCAGCTGGTCATATGCCAGATAGCCGAAAAGCAATACCAATACAATGGTAATTCCCAGCCACCATTTATTGTGGTAAAAAAAGTTGGAAATTCGCTTGCCGAGCGGCATTTTTTTCTTTTCGGGATGTTCTTCTGCAATCCGGTCGCTTTCGGTAATCACACCCTGTTTCAGGCGAATGAGTTCAATGCGGTCTTGCTGAATTTTTTTCTCATAGGCTTCCTTTTCTCGTTTTTCCTGCTCTGCAAGCTGTGCCTGCATCGCAGCTTCACGAGCTTCTTCCTGCTGCTGTTCTTTCGCATCAATCTCCCGCATGGTTTCGAGAAAACTTTTGCCTTTTTCTTTTTTCTTCTTTCCGGTAGGAGCAGTGGTTTCCTGCTCTGACGTTGTTTGTTTCGGGATTTCTTCTGCCATAAAAGACTCCTTTTTTCTTGTAATGATTCATTCTCATTTAATATAAGCACAAAGGGGTGTCCCGTTTTCCGATGACACCCCTTCTGTTTTTCTGCATCTTTCTTTTTTGCAGCTTATGCTTCGGTTGTTTCCTCTGCTTCGTCTGCATCTTCTTCCGATTCCTGTCCATTCTTCGGCAGTGGTCGCATGGTCGGGAACAGCAGAACGTCCCGAATGGAAGCACTGTCGGTCAACAGCATTACCAGACGGTCTAAACCTAAGCCCAGACCACCCGTTGGCGGCAGACCATATTCCAATGCATTTACGAAATCTTCGTCTACTTCCCCAGTCATATCGCCCAGTTCCCGTCTTGCAGCAACCTGTGCTTCAAACCGCTGCTTCTGGTCAATCGGGTCATTCAATTCAGAGAATGCATTGCCCATTTCTCTTGCATAGATGAAGTATTCAAACCGTTCTGTAAATGCCGGTTCGCTTGGCTTCCGCTTTGCCAGCGGTGAATTTTCAACCGGATAATCATAAATAATAGTCGGCTGAATCAGGTTTTCTTCTACGAATGCATCAAAGAATGCAATCAAGACATGACCCTTGGTAGCGTGTTCGCCTTCTTCGACTTCCACGCCCTTTTCCTTGGCACAAGCTCTTGCAGCTTCGTCGCTGTCCCATTCGTAGTAATCGACACCAGCATACTTCTTGACTGCTTCAACCATCGTCAACCGTTCCCACGGTTCGCCCAGTGCGATTTCAACGCCCTGATACAGAATATGGTCACTACCGCAAATGGTCTTTGCCAGTGTCCGGTACATATCTTCGATCAAGTCCATCATACCCTTATAATCGGTATATGCCTGATACATTTCAATGGATGTAAATTCCGGATTGTGGGATGGATCCATGCCCTCGTTCCGGAAAATTCTGCCGACTTCATAAACCCGTTCAAATCCGCCAACAATCAGCTTCTTCAAGTTCAGTTCGGTTTCAATCCGCAGGAACATATCCATATCCAGTGTATTGTGATGGGTCACAAACGGTCTTGCCGCAGCAGCAATCTGCAACGGCAGCAGAACCGGTGTTTCTACTTCTACATAGCCGATGTTGTCCAGATAATTCCGGATTTCCCGCAGAATCTTGCTTCTGATAACAAACGTGTTCTTGACTTCCGGATTAACAATCAAGTCCAGATACCGCTTCCGGTAACGGGTATCCTGATCTTTCAGACCGTGCCACTTTTCCGGCAGCTGCAACAGTGCCTTGGAAAGCAGGGTAATTTCCTGTGCATGAATGGAAATTTCGCCCTTCTTCGTCCGGAATACAAAGCCCTTGACACCAACAATATCGCCAATGTCCCACTTCTTAAATTCCTTGAATGCTTCCTTACCGCCGATGTCGTTCATCCGGACATAGACCTGAATCCGGTCAGAGCCGTCCCGTACATCAATGAAGTTTGCACGTCCCATATCTCTCCAGCTCATGATTCTGCCGGCGATGGAAACGATTTGTTCCTTGAGCGGTTCTAAGCTTGCCTGAAAAGCTTCTTCGTCACCGTTTGCAGCTTCTTTCAGGCGAGCTTCAGTTGCTTCATAGTCTGCCTTGAGGTCTGCTGCGTGTGCAGTGACATCATACTTTGTAATGGTGAATGGGTCGTTGCCAGCTGCCTGTAATTCAGCCAGCTTGTCCATCCGAATCTTCTTTAAAATATTAATATCCTGTTCGGTTTCCGCTGCTGCGTTCTGCTGCGGATTCTGCTGTTGTGCCATGTAAGATCCTCCACTTTTAAATTACCGGCAACTTACTTGCCGATTTCCAGCACCTCAAAGAGCAATGTGCCAACTGGTGCAAATACCTGAAATGTTTCGCCAACCTTCTTCTTGAGGGCAGCTTTTCCGATCGGAGAGTCGTCCGAAATCTTATGTTCTGCAAAATTTGCTTCGTTGCTGCTGACAATCTGCCAGGTTTCCACTTTTCCGCTCTGGAAGTTTTTCAGCTTGATGGTAGAACCCAGACCAACTTCATCCAAGGAAATGCTGTCATCGTCTACGACTTCGCAGTTATCCAAGGTATACTGGATTTCCTTGATCTGTGCTTCGAGAATTGCCTGTTCGTTCTTCGCTTCATCATATTCTGCGTTTTCAGAAAGGTCGCCCTGTGCACGAGCTTCTTTCAGTTTCTGTGCCATTTCCGCACGTTTTACGCCAACCAGATAATCCAGTTCTTCTTTCAGTTTGTCATAACCGCTTTTTGAAATCTGTTTCATTGCCATACTGCATGACTCCTTTTATTCCTGATAATGGTTCTCATTCCCATTCGCCGATTCCTACGGGAATCTGCGAAAAATACAACCTTTATTATACTGTATTTCCGTTGAATTGTCAAGGGCTGGTGTGGGCGTTTGAAAAAGCATCTGCTTTCGTTCTTGGGAAGACTGTCTGCATCTGATTGCTTGACAAGACATCCGATTTATGCTATATTTTTCATGATTTCCAATCCAATTCTGATGAAAGGAGCGTTCTTCATGCATTTCTTTTCCCACAAAAAGCCCATCCTACCGCTGCCGGACGGCTGCACACCGGAACAAATCCAAATCGAATCCAGCATTTGCACCGGCGAAACCACCATTGGTTTTTACGATGCTGCCGAAAAGAAATTGCGGTATGCAGAACTGGTAAAAACACCAGCAGACATTGCCGCTTTCTATGCACGATATGGGCTCACACCGCCTGACCACTCGTAAGAAAAAGACTGCCGCTTTTCATTTCCTGCGACAGTCTTTTTCTATTTCGATGTTTTTGTATGTTCAGAATTTACTTCTGTAAGGTTCCGCTGGACAGGGCTTTCAGATAAGCATTGATAAAGCCATCCAAATCGCCATCCATAACCGCTTGAATGTTTCCGTTTTCAAAGCTGGTGCGGTGGTCTTTTGCCAGTGTATACGGCATGAATACATAAGACCGAATCTGTGCACCCCATGCAATTTCTTTCTGCACGCCCTTGATGTCGGCGATTTTATCGAGGTGTTCCCGTTCCTTGATTTCCACCAACTTGGACTTCAACATCTTCATTGCATATTCCTTGTTCTGGAACTGGCTTCTCTGTGTCTGACAGGAAACAACAATGCCCGTTGGCAAGTGCGTCAACCGAACCGCAGAACTGGTCTTGTTGATGTGCTGACCGCCCGCACCGCTGGAACGGAATACATCCATCTTAATATCTTCCGGACGAATGTCTACTTCCATGTTGTCATCAATTTCCGGCATGACTTCCACTGCGGAGAACGAAGTGTGCCGTCTGCCGGAGGCATCGAACGGAGATACCCGAACCAGACGATGCACGCCCGATTCTGACTTCAGGAATCCATAGGCATTTTCGCCCTCAATCAAAATGGAGGCACTCTTCAAGCCGGCTTCATCGCCATCCAGATAATCCAATGTCGTTACCTTAAAATGATGCCGTTCTGCCCAGCGGTTATACATCCGATAGAGCATTTCTGCCCAGTCCTGTGCTTCTGTTCCGCCTGCTCCGGCGTGGAAGGTCAAAATCGCATTGGAGTGGTCATATTCTCCGGTGAGCAGAGATGCCAATTTCATTTCTTCCAGCTTCTTAATAAAAGCGTCGCATTCTGCATTCATATCCGGTGTGCTTTCTGTTTCGCCCTCTTCGATGGAAAGTTCAATCAGCGTAATAATATCTTCCAATTCTGACTGCATCTTCTTATAGGAGTTGATGCGGTTTTCCAGTGTCTTGGATTCCTGCAACACTTTCTGAGAATGTTCCAGATCATCCCAGAATCCTTCTTTTGCAATTTCTTCCTGTAATACATTGTAGCGTTCTGTTGCAGCCGCAACGCCCAATACTTCGTACAACTCATCCATATCTTTCTGATAGTCGGACATGGTTACACGCAATTCATCTAATAAAACCATAGTGTCAACCTCTCTTTTCAAATCACTCAATAAACCGTTTGTGCTTACACATACAATTTTTATTATACTATAAATCCGTGTCAATTGCAATGGTTTTCGGAAAATATTCAGAAATTTCGCTGTTTTTCACAGATTTCACCCCCTGTTTTCCCTCGCAAAAAAATTTTTCTGCACAATGGGATTTTTTATAGGGTTGAATTGTTATTAGGGTGAAGTACTTCTGAATCCCATAAAAGGAGATGAACAACATGGACAAATCCACATTTCAACAGAAACTCCAACAATACAAAGACATGGTTTACCGCATTGCCTATACCTATCTCCGCAACACCGCTGATGCAGAAGATGTGTCACAAGAAACGTTCCTGAAATTCTACCAACTATCCAAGCCCTTCACAGATGCTGGTCTGGAAAAAGCGTGGCTGATTCGAGTGACCCTCAACGCCTGCCACAACCTCCGGAAATCCGTCTGGTACAACCGGAGAGCAGACTATAAAGAAATTCCGGAGCTGTTCTCCGACCCGACCGACAACCTGCTCTATGAAGAAGTGTTTGCACTGCCGGAACGATACCGCATTGTCATCTTGCTCTATTATTACGAGGAATATTCCATTCAAGAGATTGCCGACTTGACTGGCCGTAAAATCTCAACCATTCAAACGCAGCTTGCCCGTGCCAGAAAGAAATTAAAATTGGCACTCACGGAACAAGGGAGGGATTTTTATGAACAAGAATCGTTATCAGCAAATTATGAATCGCATTCAAATGCCGGAACGCTGTGAACAGGCGATTCTAGAACAAATTGCACACAACGCCAGCCCCGTTCCAACTCGCAGAACTTGGAAACGCAACGTGATTGCTGGTGTTGCGATTGCCGCTTGCATAAGCGTCATCGGTATGGTTTCCGTTTCTGCCATTCAGGGTACAAACTGGATTCATCAGCTGTTCCCGAACAGCAGTGATGATGCAGCAACCGCACAATATGCATCGCAACAAGCCGGAAATATTTCTGCTTTTTCTGCCGATCTGGACGATTTGGATGCAGAACTGATTGCCGCCTTTGCAGATGAATCCAACTTATATTACGCCGTTCATCTGACCCCCAAAACAGAGAACCCAGAAAAATATACCGACCGTTTCACCATTTCCCAAACCGGAACATTCTGGTTCAATGGCGAAACAAACACAGAGTTTTTACAAGGCAGTGCTTCGGAAACTCGACCGGACGGAGATGGCTATTTATTTACCAACAAGATTCATTTAGATAGTGGCACATGGGAAAACCACATGACCTATCAGGCAGAAATGCAGGCAATCTTGTATGAGGGCGAACAATACGAAACGCTCAAACAAAACTTCGGTACGATCGGCACGATTTCCATCACCATCGACTTACAGAACAAACCACAAACCAGTGTTTACACTGCTTCCGGAACGTGGAACAATGCAAGTGGTTTTCTCAATGTCGAACAAGTTGTCTTACAACCGCTGACACTGACCATTGACGGCACAGCAGACAATCAAACCAACTCCGCAAAACAAGTATCGGTCATCTTGAAAGACGGCAGCACTGTTGCTGGAGAATACATGACAAGCGGTTATCGCAATCATGGCATTGTCACTGAAGACCTGACACAGGTAGAACAATTCCTCTATCTGGAAAAGCCCATTGACCCAACCGCAGCCACTGCCATTCAAATGGATGATGTCACCATTCCACTGACTGCCAAAGCAGACAATACCATTCTTGACCCTGCTTCTATGGTAGCGACTATTTCCAATTTCACGACGACAGGCATGGATGACTTTACCGTCACACCGCTTGGTGTGCTCAGCGATGGAACAAATCTTGCAATGGTGCTGAATCTTGCTCCAAATCAGCCGGATATGTTGCCGGAAGAAACAATGTTTATCATTGATGTATGCAGCTTGAGCATCGACAACAAGCCTCTTTCTGAATTGCTAAGCTCTGAATCGCTGAACACGGTGTATGCCTATTCTGAACAGCAAACAGATGGTACTTATACTTTCACCTGCAAAATACAGATGGATGCATTTTTGAACCAGCAAGCAGATGTAGCATTTGCCCTGAAAACGTCTGACGACAGCACGCTTGGCACAGTTGCATTCCACTTGGACAACATCCAGACCATTCCGAGTGTCACCTATACTGCGGATGGCATTTGGAAACACTATGTTGAAATTCAAAAGACTTATCAAGTTTTCCATATTCAGCAAGTCACCTGCTATCCTTCTCATATCAAACTGGCTGGAAAAATGGATAGAGATCTTGTAACACAGCCAGAATCCGTTTCTGTGATTTTAGCAGACGGTACAATGGTGTCCGCCGTTGATTTACAGAGCGGAAAAGGTGGATTATCTGCCGGATACGGCGTTTCTCACAACTTGGATGGCACAGGATGGTTAGAATTTGACCTCCCCCAGCCGATTGACCCGAACGCCGTTACTTATCTCAAAGTTGACCAAACGATTATCCCATTAACAGCAGCAGAATAACAGCTGTTTTACTTTCTCATCTTTCTCCATTTATTTTTCATTCGCAGCCCTGCAATTATTTGTGGGGCTGTGTTTTTTTCAGCTGCAAACTTACTTTCGACAGCATTTTCCCCTGCTCTGTGCTATAATCAAAAGACAGGCGGTGATTGCAATGCAAACCATTTATATTGACGTTTTGCTCTTCTTCAACTTCTGTGTCAACTATTTTCTTCTGCGGGGAACGGCATTTCTCACGCACACGCCTTGCCGGATTCCACGCTGCCTGCTCAGTGCTCTGCTGGGCAGTTTCTCTGCACTGGTCATCCTCCTACCGCCCCTGCCCTTGGCAGTCAACCTATTGATTCGGCTGGGAACAGCTGCCGGCATGAACGGGGTGCTTTGTTTCGGACTTTCTCGCCGAACCATGCTGCGGCAAACCATTTGGTTTTTCTGTTGCAGTATGCTCTTTGCAGGCTTCCTGATGTTTCTTCAGCAGAGCACCAACAGCCGCCGGATTTTTCTGGGCAATCAATGCTTTTACCTGCAGCTTTCTCTTCCGGTCTGTATTTTCTGCACGCTATTGGCATATGGAGTTCTGCGACTCTGGCATGCTGTCCGGATGCGATGCCGACACACCGATGTTCCCTATCGGGTCTATATTCGCATCGGCTCAGAAACTCGGATACAAACGGGACTGGCAGACACCGGAAACAACTTGGTTGACCCATACAGCGGCTTGCCCATCATTGTTTGCAGCCGACAGGCATTTTCTGACCTGCTGCCGCAATGCCAGAAAAAACAGCGGCACTACCACTATGTTCCCTATGGGACAGTATCCGGCACAAGTTTGATGCCGGTTTTTCAGGCGGATGAAGTGCTGCTGCAAAATGAAACAACGGGAGCAAGACAGCAGGTTGCTGCCCGCATTGGGCTGGCAGATGCACAGGAGCAGGCAATTTTTCACCCCAACCTCCTGCAAACGATTTAACGGTCTATGTGCGTAGAAAGGAGTTTGCCTTATGAAATCTTTGCTGCAATTTTTGCGGCAGCTGCAATTCTGGCTTTGTTCGGGACAGATGCACTACATTCACGGAGCGGATACGTTACCGCCGCCGCTCTCTGCTCCGGAGGAACGGGCGATGCTGGAGGCACTGGCGAACGGCAACACGGATGCCCGAGAACAGCTCATTGTCCACAATCTCCGGTTGGTGGTCTACATTGCAAAGAAATTTGAATCCACTGGCATTGGTCTGGAAGACCTGATTTCCATTGGTACGATCGGGCTGATTAAAGCGGTGAACACCTTCTGCCCCACGAAGAAAATCAAACTTGCAACCTATGCTTCCCGGTGCATTGAAAATGAAATTCTGATGTTCCTGCGAAAGGCAACGCAATACCGAGGAGAAGTTTCCATTGATGAACCCTTGAACATTGACTGGGACGGAAACGAACTGCTGCTCTCGGATATTCTGGGAACAGATGCCGATGTAGTCAGTCGAAACATCGAACAGGAATCAGAACGGGAACTGCTCCGCTCAGCGGTTTCAGAACTGGGCACACGGGAACGGGAAATTATGGAGTTACGGTTCGGGCTGGTGGATGGAAAAGAAAAGACACAGAAAGAAGTCGCTCAGGCAATTGGAATTTCGCAATCTTATATCTCCCGTCTGGAAAAGAAAATTATCCGAAAACTCAGAGGCACATTACAACAATTCAACCAATAACCAAAAAAACCGCTGCACATCGTTTTGATGTACAGCGGTCGTTTTTATGTGTTTTGTTTTATTTCCTTTTTAAAGAAGGGAAACCAGTGATGCATCTCATCATTGCTGCATCAGACAGAGTTACCGGATTCGTCAAATCCTTGTTTAGTTTGCTGAATCTGGTGTGCCAGGACCCAAATCTGTTACGAGGAACAGCACGAATCTCATCAGCTTTGTAGCATCCTTATCATCTACAGCACCGGATGTTTCGGTTACATCTGCATTAATCATTGCTGCATCAGACAGTGTTACCTGACCAGCCAGATACTTGTTCAGCTTAATGGTATCACGCAGGTCTACGACACCATCCAAGTTGACATCGCCATAGTATGGCTTGAATGCCTTTGTGGTAGTGGTTGTAGTTGTGGTGGTTGCCTGTGTTGTAGTTGTAGTTGTAGTTGCCTTAGTAGTTGTTGTGGTGGTAGTAGTGGTTGTAGTCGTAGTTGCAGTTGTGTCTGCCGGATTTACAGTTACTGTAACGGTATCCTTCTGACCCTTCGGTGTTTCAACATTGATGACAACTGTTCCTGCACCAACACCGACAACATTACCATTTTCATCAACGGTTGCAATGGTCGGATCTTCAGAAGTAAAGGTGCAGCCGTCAACATTTGTAGAAATCTTCTTGGTTTCGCCAACCTTCATTGTAATGTTCTTCGGGCTAACGCTCAGATCCTTTTCAAACAGATCAGCCTTTGCAGTGTTCTTTCTGTTGTCCGTATCGTAGTAAGCGGAAACGCTCTTGAGGTTGACAGAAGTAACTTCCTTGCCATCGTTGTTATCTGCATAATACAGAGCCAATGAGAAGTGGTCGCCTTCCTTTTCGGTGCTAACCTTGTTCAAGAGGGACATAATTGTACCATCTTCGCCAAGGGTAACATTTGCAACGTCCGCCGGCATAATCCACATATAAGTGTATTCATGATTCTTATCATCGGATTTTACCAATGCGATAGAACCAGCCTGATACCAATAATCGCTTGCCTTGTCAACAACAGTAGTACCATTGCCTAATACGAGCTGTCTTGCATCGACCTTGCTGTCCAGTGTAAATTCAATTGCATAAACATCGGCAGTCGTTTCATAAGTCATACCGAGGTCAGAATACAGGATTTCCAACGGGTCATCACCGGTCTTCAGTTCCTTGTTAATGGTGAGTTCTTTTGTCTGGCTCTTATACGGGAAGGTCAATTCTTCAGTATAAGTCAGCATTGCACTGTCGATATCCAGAGATTCCAGCGGAGTGTATTCTTCTGCTTCGATTTCGCCGTACCACAGCTGGAACGAAATGGTCTTGCCAGAAGCAGCATCTGCATACTGTTTCACATCTTCCGGAACGTCCCAAGTTACCTGTACATAGTCGCCAAAGCTCTGTTCTTTCAGGTCTTTTCCGTTCTGAATCTGTACCAGACCATTTTCTGTATCTGGAGAACCAACCTTGTAACCAACATTTTCGAGGTTCTTTGCAACATCGTCATAGCTATCTGCACCGATATCATTGTACCAGTAACCAGCGTTGCCATCTTTCTTAAAGCCTGCCAGAGAATCATCAGTTACATTGCCGGCTTCATCTCTACCAATCTTTGCCTTTGCCTTTTCGGTATCTGCCGGAGTGCCTGCTTCAACATTCAGACCGCCGCCGTACATAATCCGAGTTACATTCTGGTTATCCTTTGCACGCATTACAACGGTCAAAGCTTCCGGTGTAATCTTTGTGGTTTCATCACCAGAACCAATTCCGAAATCATCATAAGAGAACTTATGGCTGTTCAGCGGGTCGCCGTTCTTCCGAATGGTTGCTTCGGAATTTTCATCGCCATACTTGTCAGAATAACCATCTTCGCTGTAGTCCGCACCCTTCGGGCTTGGTGTCAGGGTAATGGTATCTGTTCCATATTCTTTCTGTGCCAGCTTCTTCAGGTCGTCAGCGTTCAGCTTCTTGGTGATGGTGGATTTTACAGTTGCTGTACCATCCTTATTATCAACAAACGAGTAGTTACTGCTCTGTTCATTCTTACTGCTATAGAAGCCGCCTTCACCGGTGTTCGGGAACTGTGCTTCCTTGTCCGGATTGTCTGGATTATCCGGATTGCTTGGGTTCGGATCTGTAGAAACCATCATATCTTTTGCCGTTCCGTTCACGGTTACACTCTTCAATGTAACTGGAACTTCCTTGCCGGATACGGTTTCTGCATAGCAGTTCTGCATATCGAACCGCTTTTCTTCGTTCCACCACTGACCCACTGCCCAATTTTCCAACTGGTAGTAGTTTACTTCTACCTTGCTCAGGTCAATGGTAATGGTGAAGTCGCTGCTTTCCGAAGTGCCATAATCAATATATCCTTCAATAGCTTCTTCTGCCGGAGAATACCAGTCTCCATAAGCAGAAGTAACATTGATGCCGAACCAATAAGAGAACTTCTTGATCTGTTCTTTCGCAGTGAAATTGAACTGCAGCGAAGTAATCTTATTGCTTGAGCTATAGTTCTTATAAGCGTCATCCTTCAAATAAGAAGTATAGCGGCATTCCTTCCAATTGACCGGTCTTGTCTGCTTGTTTCCGCCGCCGTCTGTATAAGATTCTGACTCGCTGGAGGAAATCGCAAGTTCCTGACCAACCTGTATTTCTGTTGTTGTGCCAGCAGCCCAAACGATCGGGGTTGCAGCCATTGAAGTTCCGAGCATTGCCACACTCATCACAGCAGCAAATGCACGCTTTTTCCATACAGTATGTACCATTATTGATATCATCCTTTCTCTACTCTTTTTTTTGCTTCTCATTGAATCATAACAGGTTTATGCCTATGTTATAAACGTTTCATTTCGAACTGTTCTTATTATAACACGATATTCCGCTCTAATTGTGGATTTTTTATTAACATTGGAGGAGAACGGGGCATTTCAGCGTAGAAATTTCTATTCTGTTTTTTGTGCAATCTGCACAAATTTCGAACAAATTATTGAAAGATGTAGAAAATCACATACAGTTTTCAGCACAGAATTCACAAAACCGGACAACAATTGCTGCCCGGTTTTGTTTCATTTTTTAGTCGTTGTGGTTGTTTCAGTTGTATGAACAGTCACACGCTCCGGTGTTGTAACGGTTGTGGTCACAACGGGCGTATCGACTTTCACGCCTTTCACATAGACTTTGTTGGTGTAGTCCCCGACTGCCCAGACCCGATCCCATTTTTCACAAGAAATGGTCGGTGTATAACTGAACGAAACCGATTCGCCTTCCATCTGCGGTGCACCCAGCAGATTGACGGTTACCGTCAAATCCGCAGCAGACAGATGTTCAATCTGGTTCTTTGGTCCAATCATTTTTACCGTGAGCTGACTGGTGTCTACGGTCATATTATATGTGGTTGGTGCGTTCATAATGCTGATGTCTGTCACAACAAATTCTTTTTCTACCAAATTCGAAGCATCCAACGCCAGATTTACAGAAGTAACGCCCGAAAGATTCTCATAGTTCTCCGGAATTTCCAGTGGAAAGTCCTTAGAATAGCCAATTCCAATATCCGAAAGTGAAATCTGTCCAATGCTGAACGCTGTTTCCGCATCCAAATTGGCATCAGAAGTTGCCAGCGTAATATGGTCTTCCGACTGTTTCAGCAAACTCCGCAGGTATGCTTCATCAAAGTTTGTCGGCACATTTCGCAGCTGGTATGTAATATCCAAGGTCTGTGTATACTGCACCGGAATTTCTACCGCATAATTTGAAAGTGTATATTCCAAATAGGTGCTTTCTACTGGTGTATCGTTTTCATCTCGGAATTCCAGCTGGTCGGTCGTCAAAATCGTTGTTGCGGAAAGTTCCCGTTCTTTCGGAATCACCGCTGCTGCATAGCTGATTCGATTCATAATGGTTTCCGGCCCTGTCACTTCCACTTCGTTCGGTGTCACCTTGACATCTTCTGTATTGATGACACAGGTGCTGGAACTGGTGATTTTTCCGATGTCGCCTTGAATCGGATACTTTTTCGTGACCATCTTATCAAACCGCACATTGACAGATTTCGGCGAAATGGATTTCACAGTAAACTGTGTGCCATCTTTGCTGGAAACGCTGATGTCCAATGTTTTCACGCCCGAAGAAGTGACATTTTCTACGACTGGCGTTGCAATCATATCATTGGCATCTAAGTTTCCGACTTGTGAACGGTTGCCCTCGATTTGCACGGTAACTTCTTTCACGCTGTAATCAATCACACTGTATCCATTGAGTTCCGCTGCCGTTCCCGCAATATCCACCGTCAAGGGAATGTGAGAGATGGTACGGGGTGTGGTCGGATACAAGTTGATGGAAATCGCAAACCAAAGAAAAATTGCCGTGATAATCGAAAAAATCATCGTTCCCATACGGGTATTGAACAGATAGGAAAATAAGCGAAACCGTTTTTTTTCTGGATTCTTTGCTGTCTTCATGGCTGCTCTTTCTCCTTTTTCGATTTAATAAACGGAATTTTCCGAGCAGCTTTCCGAATGGCAGAATCCGTATCCGTCTGAATCAGGCGGTCTGTCAGCAATTGTTTCAGCTGTTCCCGTGTAAATCCGCTTTTCAGCAGCCCATTTTCTGCAACAGAAATTGAACCGGTTTCCTCCGATACCACGATGACAATCGCATCTGAATTTTCACTCATGCCGATGGCTGCCCGATGGCGAGAACCCAACTTTTTATTGACAAGTTCTTCTTTCTGCGGCTTCGGCAGGAAGCAGGCAGCTGCTAAAATCATGCCATCTCGCATAATAACTGCCCCGTCATGCAGCGGCGTTTTCGGGTAAAAAATATTCCCGAATAATTCCTTGCTGGGCGTTGCATTCAAAATTGTTCCGTTGTCAATCTGTTCGCCTAGACGTGTCTGCCGTTCGACAACAATCAATGCACCGGTGGAAGTTGCAGACAGTTCCACGCAGGCATCGCAAATCGCTTCAATTGCCGTCCCCCAGACGGCTGCATCTCCTGTGGGCGTAGAGAGTCCAAAGGACAGCCCCCACTTACTATTCCCCACTTTTTCCAATGCTCGCCGCAGTTCCGGCTGGAACATAATCATCAGGGCAATCACGCCGATACTGAACGCCTGCTCCATCAGGTAGGAAACGACTTTCATCTGTAAAAACTTTGCAATGATGTACGCAATAAATAATAGTACAATGCCTTTCATCAACTGTCCGGCACGAGTTTCCCGTACCAATTTAATCACCCAGTAGACCAAATAGGAAAGCACCAAAATATCAAATACATCCACCAATTCTGTGGTTTTCAGGATACTGAACAAACTGTTGATTGCATCCCGACACCACGTCATCAACTCTGTCCATCTCACTGGTTTGTTGTCACACCCTTCTCCATTCTGCAAGCCTTGCAGAATCCTCCAATTTCCGCCAACGGTAACCAAATTTTCGTTTCCATTTGGTTAGTTTCGGATTCTTTTTTCTCTTTTTCTTTATTTCTATTGTAACAAGCTTCCGCCAGAATTGCAAGGGATTTCACAAAATTTTCATGGAAATTCCCGTCCGCACGTTTCTGCAATCTCCGCATAAAATAGTAGTATCCGAAAAGAAGAAAGGGGGAGAGAATGATGTTGGAATGTCAAGTCGGCATGCAGTCCGATACCCAAGCCCGAAAGGCACAAGCCATTTTGCAGCGATACGGCTATTCCTGCCGGATTCAGCGGCAAGTACACGCCACACCGGAGGGATGCAGCTATTTATTGCAGACAAAAGGGACTTGTAAACCCATTGCAGACCTGCTGAAGGAAAACGACATTCCCTTTTTATCTCTGCGGAATGTGCGTGATGCACAGTGATTAATTTTGACAACGCTGCAACGACCTTTCCAAAGCCACGCTCTGTTCGGCAGGCAATGGAAATGGCGATGCTGAAATACGGCGGAAACGCTGGTCGAGGCGGTCATCAGCTCACGGAACGCACATCAGAACAGGTTTTTGCTGCAAGAGAAGAAGCTGCTGCCTTTTTCGGCGGAAAGCCGGAAAATACCATCTTTTGTCTGAACTGTACGCACGCTTTAAACCTCGCCATTCAGGGCATCGTACAGCCAAACGACCATGTGATTATCAGCAATCTGGAACACAATGCCGTATTGCGTCCAGTGGCAGCAATGGTACGAGAACGAGGGGTGCAGTGCAGTATTGCTCCGGTTTCAGTCGATGACAAGGAAACCATTGCTGCATTTCGGGCACGCATTCGCCCCAATACCAGAGCCATCATTTGCACGCTTGCCAGCAATGTCACAGGACAGATTCTTCCCTATCGGGAACTGGCTGCCCTCTGTAACGAGCATGATATTTGCATGATTGCCGATGGTGCACAGGCTTGCGGAACGCTGCCGGTACAGATGTCGGATGGAATCAATATCCTCTGCACCGCCGGACACAAGGGACTATATGGTGCAACCGGAACAGGCTTGCTGATTACTGACACCAAATTTCCCATTAAACCATTGTTATATGGCGGAACGGGCAGCCTTTCTGCAAAACTGGAAATGCCGGATTTTCTGCCTGACCGTCTGGAATGCGGAACGCTGAATATTGCTGGAATTCTGTCTTTACGGGCAGGAATTGCCTTTGTCAAAAAAACCGGAACTGCTGCGATTTTCCAGCATGAAACTGCCTGCTGCAACAAGTTATTATCCATGCTGCAAACCATGCCGCAGGTGACTGTCTACCGACAGCCAGGGGCTGCTTATGCACCCATTGTTTCATTTAATATACAAAATTTATCTTCTGAAGAAACAGCAGAATTACTCGACCAAAAGGGCTTTTGTCTACGGGCTGGGCTGCACTGTGCACCGCTGGCACATCGTGCAATTGGGACGATAGACGGCGGAACAGTGCGGTTTGCACCCTCTATTTTTAACACGTTGCCGGAGGTTGTCGCACTGGGCAATGCCATCCGGAATTTGTGAAAATCTAGGGAAAGATGCAGGAGGAACGCTTCTCTGCATCTTTTTTATAACAAAAGGCTTTTGTCTACGGGCAAGGCTGCACGGTACACTCTCCATTTTTCATACGCTGCCAGAGGTTATTGTACTGGGCAATGCTATCCGGAATTTGTGAGAATCTAGGGAAAGATGCAGGGAAAATGTTTCTCTGCATCCTTTTATTTAGGCTGCACGATACACCGCTGGCACATCGTGCAATCGGAACGATAGACGGCGGAACGGTGCGGTTTGCACCCTCTATTTTTAATACGCTGCCAGAGGTTGTCGCACTGGGCAATGCCATTCGGAATTTGTGAGAATATCAGAAAAGATGCAGGGGAAACGATTCTCTGCATCTTTTTTATAGCAACCAAAACAACCTTTGATTTTTACTTGACCGAACCCCCTTTTTCGTGCTATACTGATTTTATCTATGATAGAAAGGACGGAGTTTTCATGACTTCTTCACCAGATACGTCCGGGATTCTCGTTTGTGCCGGAAATGCCACCCGTATGCAAGGACAAAATAAAATTCTCCTGCCGCTCGGACAAACCAACGTCATTGGCATGTCCATGCTGGCAATGGAACACTGCGACCGCATTGCAGAATTTATTGTGGTTGCTCGCCCCAGTGACCACGATGCCATTCAAAAAACCATTGCAGACTTACAGCTGAAAAAATGCTCTGCAATCGTTCCCGGCGGTGCAACTCGACAGGAAAGTGTCCTGAACGGTGTTCGGGCTGCCTCAAAAGAAACAAAACTGTTCGCCATTCACGATGGTGCAAGACCGCTTGTAAAGCCGGAACACATTGCCGCTGTCATTCATGATGCGAAAGTGTTCGGCGGTGCAACGCTCGGCGTTCCGGTAAAAGATACCATTAAAGTGGTCAATGATGGACTGATTGTCGATACCCCCTACCGCCCACACCTTTACAGCACGCAGACACCACAGGTTTTCCAGAAGAGAATCTACTTTGAAGCTGTGGATTTTGCACTGGAACACCACCTTGATTTTACAGATGACTGCCAGCTTGCAGAAGCCATTAATTGCAAGGTTTACATGACTATTGGCGACTATACCAACCTGAAAATCACCACGCCCGAAGATATTTTCATTGCTCGGATGCTGCTGGAAAAACGAATGGAGGAATCAACATGCACAAAATAAGAATTGGTCACGGATATGATGTACACCGCTTAGTCGAAAATCGAAAGCTGATTTTAGGCGGCGTGGAAATCCCCTTTGAACGGGGACTGCTCGGACATTCTGATGCAGATGTCCTGCTGCATGCCATTTCTGATGCTCTGCTGGGAGCGGTTGCACTGGGTGACATCGGCAAGCATTTTCCGGATACCGACCCACGCTATGCCGGAGCAGATAGTATGCTGCTTTTAAAAGAAGTTGTTCGGCTGGTTCGGAATGAGGGCTATCAGGTCGGCAATCTGGATGCGACCATTTTATGCCAACGTCCGAAGTTAGCCGGATTCATTTCTGCAATGCGGGAAAACATTGCTGCTTGCTGTGAGATTCCCGTTTCGGATGTCAGCGTCAAGGCTACAACAGAAGAAAAGTTGGGCTTTACTGGTTCGGGAGAGGGCATTGCTGTTCATGCAGTGGCATTGCTGGAACGCATCGACTAAATCAAAGCGATAAAACACAAAACCGCCGCAGGAAATCATCCATTCTGCGGCGGTTTTGTGTTTTGATATAAGTTCCAGAACGGAACAAACACCATGATTTTACTTATACTTTCGATTCAGGAATGCAACAACACCGGCAGCCGTCAAAGTCAAGCCGATTGCAACCGCTGGAGCAGTCGCCATGTCACCTGTTTTTGGTGTGCTACTTGTTGATTTCTGTACGGCAGCAGTCGGGCGTGCCGAATCATTCGGCTTTTTGGAATCGTCATCAAATTCAAAGGTCGGAATCTTGTCAACCTGCTGGATTCCATCCTGAGAAATTGCATAGAATACCAGATTTCCATCTGTCATTTCTACAACGACATACATGGTTGGATTGACCCCTGCATCAGTTGCACAATAAAGAACATAGTAGTCACTTGTATTCTCCAAGGTTTTGTAGAATGTTGTGAACTGCACATAAAATTCATCATAAAACGGATTGTCCGAGCAAACCAATGCATCATTGTGATCAAAATCGTCATAGTAGGTCACGTAGAAAATATCTTTTGTTCCATCCGTCTTTACATAATAAACGACTTGATAAGTATAGCCCTCTTCGTCAACATAGTATGTATGATACGTGCCGATCCATGTTCCATCCTCCAGCTGAAGAATGTTATCGCTCGAATAGTCCGGGAGCATCTCTACATTTTCTTCATCCGGAAGCAAGTCAGGATTAGAGCCGGACTGAATCTCATCGATCAAATTATCGATCTGCTTTTGCAGTTCTTCCATAATTTTTGAAGTTTCTTCTGCGGAATACGTGGTCGTCGTCGTAACAGAAGCAGATTCTGTTCCAGTTACTGCTACTGTTGTTTCAACACCATCTGCATCACTTTTTACCGCAGTCGTCGTGGAGGTGGGTTCTTCGGATTGTACAATTGTCGTGGTGATTGCTGTTTCTTCTGTTACCGTAGTTTCGTTGACTTCCATTTTTGCTTCATCCGCAGCAGTGGTTTCTGTTCTTGTTTCTGCGATTTCCGAAACGGCTGTTTCTGCTTCGGCTTCCGTTGTAACGACTGTTTCCACTGCTGGTTCTGTTGCAGCAGTGTCTTCTGCTCCAACGGTCAAACCTGTTGTACCCAGCATGCTCAGAGCTGCCAGAATCGCCAACATTTTCTTAGTATTCATTCTGAATCCCTCCTGTTTTCATATTCAGATGTAAAAAAAGTCATTTTATCATCAGCTACAACTATTTTTTCATCTGTCCAACTTTATTATAACATGTTTTATTAAAAAAATCAACTGTTTTTTCCTTTTTTAAAAATTTCCTGTAAATTGAAAAGAGCAGTCGGCTTTTCTCTGCATCTCTGATGCTGCTGCCCTAAAAAAAACAACTCTGCGGCTCTAAAAACCTTACTTTCTGAAATGCATTTTTGTGCATTTTTTATAGAATTTCATTAGATTTGTCATTTTCTTCGTACAGCCGTCTTGACAGGTATTTCAAAAAATGTTAAACTGTTTTTGCAAAGTAATTTCTAAAATTTCTGTTTCAAAGGAGAATTGCCATGCAATGGAGTCCTGTTCCTAAGGCGGAACTGCCTGCCTATCTGAAAAAAGCAGCTGCCCTGCTCGCTGTTGCAACTGTACTCGGCGGATGCAGCGGACAGCCGTCTGATTCTGAACCAACACAGACAGCACTTGCTGGAGAAGTCGAAACAACTGCTCCGACAACAACAACGACCACTTCAACCACATCAGAACTGCTGCAATTGGCTGGGGAAATTGACATTTCTGAATCGGATGCGGTGACAAGTTCGGATTCCTGATATTTTAGGAATGCTTTATGAAAAAAGAAAGAAAGGATGTTGCATTATGCAATGGAAACCGATGAAGGAGTATAAAGCTCCTGCCTATCTGGCAAAAGCAGCAACGCTACTTGCTGCAACGACACTCTTAAACGGATGCGGAAACTTACCTGTTACACCAGTTGACCCACCGCAGTCCGGTACAACTGCCACGACTGCACAGACCACAACCGCACTGAGCGGAGAGGCATCAATCCCACAGGAAACAACGATTTCCACACCACCTGTTACAACCACCACAACAGAAGCCATGTTTGAGGGCGCTCTCACAACACCGCAACCTACGACATTAGACGGAGACATTATCATACCACAGGAAACGACAACCATACTGGAAAGAACTTTCCCTGTATCACAATCCACGACAACTACGACAACTGAACCAATGCTTGCAGGGACTCTCACGACACCACAACCCACTACAACCATGACAACAGAACCCATGTTTGAAGGGGCTCTTACCACACCACAACCGACTACAACCACCACAACTGCTGCCCCAGAACAGCCATAAGGGAGGCGTTTTCTTGCACGTTACACTCCACCTCACTGACCAATGCAATCTAGATTGCAGCTACTGCGTTCACGAAAAACGAAATTGTGTCATGTCTGAAACCGTCTTAAACGCTGCCTGCGACTATATCTTTCAGAGCGGAACAACTGCTGGCATCTGTTTTTTCGGCGGAGAACCACTGCTGGAAAAAGGTTTGCTACAAAAAGCAGTTACTCGCTGTCAACAGCATGCCAAAGAAACTGGTATCCCGTTTCAATGCAAGATGACCACCAACGGCACCCTGTTGGACAAGGAGTTCATTCAGTATGCAAAATCCATCGGGATGCACATTGGTTTATCGTTTGACGGCACAGGACAAGACCGCTGCCGGCGGTATCGGGACGGCAAAGGAACATTCTCCGACTTGGAACGCAATGCAAAATTGCTGCTGGAACAACTCCCGAACAGTTATGCGATGATGACGATTGCTCCGGAGGCAGTCGACACCTACACCGACTCCGTCAAATATCTGTATCGGCTTGGCTTTCGCAACATGAATGCAACCCTCGCATATGGAAAACGGGTACACTGGACAGATGCCCATCTGGAACAGCTCCAGGCAGAGTTACAGAAAACGGCAGCGTTCTACGAACAGCAATTTCTACAGGGAACACCGTTCTACTTCGGAACATTTGACGGGAAAATTCAGGACAGCATTCGGGGACACTGCTCCGGTGAACGCTGTCATTTAGGGCTTCGGCAGATGCCCGTTACACCGGACGGCTCGTTGTATCCCTGCACGCAATTCATTAATGATCCGGCGTATTTGCTGGGCGATGTTTTTCACGGGCTGGACAAGGAAAAAGTTCGGAAGTTGATTCATCGGGAAGCAACGCCGAACCGCTGTCAGGAATGTGCCTTGAAAAACCGCTGCACGAACGCTTGCGGCTGTATGAATCGGCTGGAAACTGGCGATGAAAATCAGGTTTCCCCACTGCAATGCACCTATGAACGGATGCTGATTGCAACGTGTGACGCTGTTGCAAATCGCATGATGGAACAAAAACCAGAAGCATTTCTTAAAAAATTTGCATAATTACAGAACAAAACCGCCGCAGGATGGATGATTTCCTGCGGCGGTTTTCCCATTCCAAAAAAGCAGAAACTGCATTTCATCAGTTCCTGCTTTTTTCATACTATTCGTTTCCGCCATCTTGGTGCAGCCGATAGGATAACGCCATCAAACTATCTCCCAGATGAACATTTTCAACTTGGATGGTATTTCGGTCAACTTCTAAATCGCAGTGACTGAAATTCCAAAATCCATGAACGCCCAGATGCACCAAATCATCCGCAACCGCCTGTGCAGCGTGTTCCGGAATACAAAGTACCGCTGCTGCTGGATGCACCTGCTCGCAAAAATCAGAAAGCTGCGTCATATGCTGCACTGTCAATCCGCCCAGCACCTGCCCGCAAACCGTTGGCACAATATCAAAAATGCCTGTCAGATAGAATCCATAGGCTGGAAAATCAATGTTGACGGCAATCACGCTGCCCAAATGACCGGCTCCAATTAAAACCGCCGGCATACACTGTTCCAGCCCGATGATTCTGCCCAATTGTGTCCGTAAGTCTGATACATGATAGCCATAGCCCTGATGTCCGAATCCGCCAAAACAATTTAAATCCTGACGAATTTGTGATGCAGTCGAGCCGAGCTGTGTTGCCAGTGCCTGCGAGGAAGTGCGTTCGACACCTGCTCGCTCCAGTTCCGAAAGATAGCGATAATAGCGTGGCAGTCTCCGAACAACAGAGTCAGAAACCGGTTCTTTCAGCATCATTGGATTGCACTCCTATTCTTTTTATACTGCTGTTAATTTACTGCATCGCTGCGTCCAAACGTTCCCGAATGGCTTCCAAAAATTCCTTGGAGTTTACCTTCTTCTTGTTTTCCAGCTTGGAAATCAAGTACAGGTCGCCTGTCATGACACCGTCTTCGATGGTCTGAATGGTTGCAGCTTCCAGCTTGTCAGCAAACTGCATCAGTTCCGGCAGGTTGTCCAGTTCGCCCCGCTTCCGCAGTGCACCTGTCCATGCAAAGATGGTTGCAACGGAGTTGGTTGAAGTTTCCTCACCCTTCAGATACTTGTAATAGTGCCGCTGAACCGTACCGTGTGCAGCTTCGTATTCGTAAATACCAGTCGGAGAAACCAGAACAGACGTCATCATTGCCAGGCTACCGTAAGCAGTGGAAACCATATCGGACATGACATCGCCGTCATAGTTCTTGCAAGCCCAGATATAACCGCCGTGCGAACGAATCACTCTTGCAACAGCATCATCAATCAGGGTATAGAAGTATTCAATGCCTGCTTCTGCAAACTTTTCCTTGTATTCTGCATCAAAGATTTCCTGGAAAATATCCTTGAATGTATGGTCATACTGCTTGGAAATGGTGTCCTTGGTTGCAAACCAAACATCCTGCTTCAAATCCAAACCATAGTTGAAGCAAGCCCGTGCAAAACCAGCGATGGAATTATTCTTGTTGTGCAGACCCTGAACAATGCCGTCGGTATCCTTGAAATCAAAAATCAGCTGACGGGTTTCTTCGCCTTCTGCATTGGTAACAACCAATTCTGCCTTAGAACCCTGCTTTACTTTCATTTCGGTGTTCTTATAAACATCGCCATAAGCGTGACGAGCAATTGTAATCGGCTTTGTCCAAGTCGGAATATACGGTTCAATGCCCTTTACCAGAATCGGGGTGCGGAATACCGTACCGTCCAGAATGGCACGAATCGTACCGTTCGGGCTTTTCCACATCTGGGAAAGATGATATTCCGGCATTCTTGCAGCATTCGGGGTGATGGTTGCACACTTTACAGCAACGCCATACTTTAAGGTTGCGTTTGCACTGTCAATGGTAACCTGATCCTTTGTCTTTTCCCGATAGTCCAGACCCAAATCATAATATTCGGTCTTAAGGTCTACATACGGTGTCAGCAGGATGTCTTTGATCCACTGCCACAGAATTCGGGTCATTTCGTCGCCGTCCATTTCTACCAGCGGCGTTGTCATTTGAATCTTTGCCATTGTTTTTCCTCCTCAGATTTTCTCATTGTTGACGCTGCAACAATTTTTTCAAAGCGGTTCTGTCGGCATGGTTGTCCTTGCCGACACGCTTTTTTCTACAAAACGTCTGTCGATTTCTTGCCTGTCGTTCTGTGATGTCCGTTTAGAGCAGTTCCTGAATCGCAATGAATCCGATGCCCATCAGCAACCCTGCCAGTATGATGCAACCTTCCAGCAAATGTGTATGCGGCTTTCTTGTGATTTTTCGAGCCAGTATATATAAGATACCAGTAATAAGAATTAGGATTCCCAAAAACCCCATCGTCCAAACGGGATTCTCTCGAAAAATCCGGAAAAACTCCAGCAGTGATTTGGTTCTCCTCTTTATACCATATCCGATAATCGGAATGCCAATCAAAAGAGAACTCCCGATTACACCGATGGCAATCAGCCGTTTGTTCCAGCGTTGCGGTTTCGATGCAGATTCAATCTGTCCATCAATTCTATTTTCTGTATCTTGTGCCATTTATGCAAACACCACCCACCGCAATACACCTAAAATTAACAGGTGCAGCGGATAGAACACATAGAAAAACCACTTGTGAAACGGTTTCTTGCTGCCGCTCTTTCCGTTGTATCCAAACTGAATGAGTGGAAACACCAGAAAAATTCCGACTTGAAAGAATGCCAGCCACCAAGGTGTCGTTGCCAGCATATTTCCGCAGCAGAACAGCGTCAGCATACAAAATGCCGTCCACTTTTTCCGTGGATCATTCCGGTAACAGAAAAAGAACAACGCATAGAGAATATCAAAAATTGCCCAATCTCCGAACAGGGACAGGATACAAAGCCCGATGATGCCCAACACCTTGACCGGTTGCGGACACTTGCCTTTATCCCATAGCCAGATGGCAAGCAGACTCAGCAGCAATGTATAAATCACACCAAACTGCAAGCCAATATATCCTAGTTCAAAATAGGAAAACGGAATCCAAGACAACAAAGCAAATATGCCCAGCCGACACGCATATTTTTCCACGCTGCGGGTGTAATAATACCCATCCGCCAGCATATATGCCATCGTTGGGCCAGTCAGCCGCCCAATGATATGCATGATTTGCCCCAACAGCGATGCGGTCGGGACAAATGCCCATGCGATATGGTCAATCAACATGGCGATGATGACCAGATATTTCAATTCATTTCGATTGAGGGAATGCAATTTGGTCATTGTAGAATCCCTTTCGGTCAGGATTTTTCACGATACTTCCGAAAAAGTGCAATGCCTGCGACCACTGCAACTGCAATCAACAAAAGCACAATTGCGGTGACAGGGCTTTCCTGAAAAAGATGGAAAAAGTTGCGAACGGTTCGCTGTCTTCTCCATGCAATCAGCAAAAAGAGGATTACCGCTATGACAATACCGCCAATCATTCCTTTTCCCTTTCCGGTATTTTTTGGTTCTGCCATCGTTTTTCCTTTCCCGTTTTGCTTACTTGCTCAGTGCATCTCTGGTATAATCCAGCAGACCGCCTGCCAGAATAATATCCTTTGTCCGTCCGGTCAGTTCGCACAATACCGGAATTTCAACGCCTGTAGTCTTGTTGACCAGTGTCAGGGTTGTTTCGCCGTTTTCAATGTGCTTCCGAACATCTGCCAGTTCCAGTTCATCACCCTGTGCAATCTTTTCATAGTCTGCTTCGTTGACAAATGTCAGCGGAAGAATTCCAGCATTGATGAGGTTTGCACGGTGAATTCTTGCGAAACTCTTCACCAGAACTGCCTTTACGCCCAAATACAGCGGAGCGAGGGCTGCGTGTTCTCTGGAAGAACCCTGTCCATAGTTCGAGCCACCAACGATGATGCTCTTACCCATTTCCTTGGCTCTGGTCGGGAATGCTTCATCACAAACTGTGAAGCAATGCTGCGAGATTGCCGGAATATTCGACCGCAGCGGCAGAATCTTTGCACCAGCCGGCATGATGTGGTCGGTGGTGATATTATCGCCAACCTTCAGCGAGCAGCCAGCGGAAATGGTTGCTTCCAGCGGAGCAGTTTCCGGGAACGGCTTGATGTTTGGCCCTCTCAGGATTTCTACGCTGTCCATTTCTTCTGCCGGTACTGGCTTTACAATCATGTTATCATGAACCTTGAACTTTTCCGGCAAGGTAAAGGTCGGCATTTCGCCCAGTTCTCTTGGGTCGCTCAGGTAACCAGTCAATGCAGAATAAGCAGCCAGTTCCGGAGAAACCAGATAAATCTGTCCATCCTTTGTTCCAGAGCGTCCGAGGAAGTTCCGGTTAAAGGTTCTCAGAGAGATACCGCCGGAGTTCGGGGACTGTCCCATACCGATGCACGGGCCGCAGGCACTTTCCAAAATTCTTGCACCTGCATCAATCATAATTTCCAGCAAGCCCAATTCTGCCATCATGGTCAGAACCTGCTTGGAACCCGGTGCAATTGACAGGGAAACATCTGGATTTACGGTCTTGCCCTTTAAGATATAGGCAACTTTCATCATATCCAACAGAGAAGAGTTGGTGCAAGAACCGATGCAAACTTGGTCGATTTTCAGCTTGCCGATTTCTGCAACGCTCTTTACATTGTCCGGAGAATGCGGACATGCAGCAAGCGGTACCAATTCGCTCAGATTAATGGTAACGACTTCATCATAGACGGCATCTGGGTCAGCCTTCTGTTCTGTCCAAACTTCGCCTCTGCCCTGTGCTTCCAGGAACTGCTTGGTAACTTCATCAGACGGGAAAATAGAAGTGGTTGCACCCAGTTCTGCACCCATATTGGTGATGGTTGCACGTTCCGGAACGGAAAGGGTCTTGACGCCTTCGCCACAGTATTCAATGACTTTTCCAACGCCGCCCTTTACAGAGAGCCGCTTCAGAACTTCCAGAATAACATCCTTTGCAGCAACCCACGGGGACAGCTTACCAGTCAATTCTACCTTTACAATCTTCGGGCAGGTAATATAATAAGTACCGCCGCCCATTGCAACTGCAACGTCCAGACCGCCTGCACCCATTGCAATCATACCGATACCGCCGCCAGTCGGGGTATGGCTGTCCGAACCAATCAAGGTTTTACCTGGCACGCCGAACCGTTCCAGATGTACCTGATGGCAAATACCATTGCCCGGACGGGAGAAATAAATGCCATGCTTCTTGGCAACGCTGCCGATAAAGCGGTGGTCATCTGCATTTTCAAAGCCACTCTGCAAAGTGTTGTGGTCGATATAGGCAACGCTGCGTTCTGTCCGTACTCTTGGAACGCCCATTGCTTCAAATTCCAAATATGCCATTGTACCGGTAGCATCCTGTGTCAGGGTCTGGTCGATACGGATTCCGATTTCGGTACCCTTTTTCATTTCGCCTTCTACCAGATGTGCCTTCAGGATTTTTTCGGTTAATGTCAAACCCATGTTCATCAAGTCCTTTCGATTCTTATGCTTGTTTCCGGTGGTTCTGCCAGATGCTCGCCGGAAAAAAGGAAACTGATTTTCCTTCCTATACGCTTATTGTACCAGATTTCGTGGTCTGTTGTCAAGAAATTCACAAAGTTTCTTGATTGCAAAAGCAATTTTTCTATTTTTTCTGGTTTTTGCAAAAAGTGCATTTCTTGAGAAGTGGATTTTAAGGGAGGGATTGCAAGGGGAGATTTTACTGTTCAAATGGAATGTTCTTAGGGAAAACGGTCTTTCACATCCGGCAAAAGGGGGTTCCACCCCTGCTTTTGCCTGCCAGTATGCTGCAATTGCCCCGTTGCCTTGTTAGCTCGCTTGGCTAGATGTTAAGTTAATGACATTGACAAGACCGCCCCGCCTTGTGAAACCTGAATCAAAAACAGGCATCTTGTAACTGTTCCGGGGGAACAGTTACAACGGGAATCCCTTACAGAAAAACCTGCTCTTAGGGAAAACGATCTTCAGCATCAACTGCTGTTTCTTCAATACTTTTTTTCAATTTTTGATGTTATGCCTGTTTCAACAGCAACTGCCGGAGCAACATGGCATCCACAACATTCAAAACATGATCTGCATTCAAATCTGCTCGGCTGCTCTGTTCTGCGGTCATCGTTCCCTTCCGAACCAGATACTTTTGCAGCATGACCAAATCCGTTAAATCAGCTGTTCCATCTCCATTGACATCGCCTTTGAAAAACTGCTGCACCGAAAAACTTTTTCGTTGCCTGCGGCTCGTATTTTATTCCGTTTCCTGTTCTAGATTCTCTATTATTTATGATGAATGTTTCCGGTTTTGCAACTGCTTCGGCGAACGTGGATACTGCTTCGGCGTTTCCCGAACCTTCCGAATCACAAACAACCGCCGTGCTTCATTCTGCTCCAGCGAATACAAAAATGTTTCTTCCAGTTCTCCGCCCAGCCGCTTCATATGCTCCATGGCATCTTCTACCGTTTCATTCGGCCCTTTTAATGCCAAAAACATTCCGCCAACTTTTACAAATGGCAAGCAATATTCACACAGCAGCGGCATTGCTGCCACGGCTCTCGCACACGCAACATCAAATTGTTCCCGTAAATCCGGCTGTTTTCCGCCAAATTCTGCCCTTGCATGCACGCAGTGCACTGGAATTTGCAACGCTTGGCAGACGGATTCCAGAAAATGCACCCGCTTTTGCAGGCTGTCCAGCATCGTCAGCCGCAAGTCCGGTCGTAAAATCCGCATGGGAATGCCCGGAAAGCCTGCCCCTGTTCCCACGTCAATCACCGCTGCCCCTTTTGGAATCTCAACATACTGAAACGGCAGACAGCTGTCCAGAAAATGTTTTCTCCAGACTTCTGCATCTTCCGTGATGGTTGTGAGGTTCATTCGGCGGTTGGTTTCCACCAAAATTTCTTGATACGTTGAAAACTGATGAAATTGTCCTTCTGTCAAGGACAGTCCGCTGTGGGCGAACATTTTTTCCGCACGTTCCCATTTCATGATGGCTGTTCTCCTTTCTGCAAGGCGGTTTCCCACACCAATAACACGGAAATATCTGCTGGCGATACGCCGGAAATCCGGCTTGCCTGCCCGATATTTGCCGGACGGTGTGCATTCAATTTTTCTGCTGCTTCCAGCCGTAACCCCCGAATTTGCGTATAATCCACCGTTTCCGGCAGAGATTTTTCCTCCAGTTTCCGCATCCGGGCAATCTGTGCCATTTGCTTTTCAATATAGCCCTCGTATTTCAACTGAATTTCCACTTGTTCCCCAATTTCTAACGGGTAATCCGGACGTTCTACATCGAACGGTTTCAACAATGCATAGTTTAATTGTGGACGGCGAATCAAATCTGCCAGCTTACAGCCTGTGGAAAGCGGTGCTGTTTCGTGTTCTGTTAAAAACTTGTTGAAAGCATCCGACGGAGCAACATTTGTTTTCAACAATCGCTGTTTCTCCGTTTCGACTAGTTCGTACTTTTTCAACATCTCCTGATACCGTGCCTCCGGCAGCAGTCCGACTTTATAACCAATCGGCATCAACCGGAAATCTGCATTATCCTGCCGCAGAACCAGCCGATATTCACTTCTGGAAGTCATCATTCGATATGGGTCTTCACAGCCCTTTGTTACCAAGTCATCGACCAGCGTTCCAATATAAGAACTTGCCCGATCCAGAATCATCGGCGGTTTGTTCTGTGCCTGCAAGGCAGCGTTGATTCCGGCAACAATGCCCTGTGCTGCGGCTTCTTCATAGCCAGAAGAACCGTTAAACTGCCCAGCTCCATACAAGCCATGGATCTGTTTTGTTTCCAGTGTTGGACGCAGGGCGGTTGGATCTACGCAATCATATTCAATCGCATAAGCTGGACGCATGATTTCTACATGTTCCAAGCCCCGAATCGTCCGCAGGAATGCAAGCTGCACATCTTCTGGCAGCGAAGATGACATCCCTTGCAGATAATATTCTTCTGTCTGCATCCCCATCGGTTCAACAAACAGCTGATGGCGTTCTTTCTCTGCGAACCGTACAATTTTTGTTTCAATGGATGGGCAGTACCGAGGGCCAATGCCGGAAATCTGTCCGGTAAACAGTGGCGAACGGTTCAGGTTTTCCCGAATAATGCGATGGGTTTCTGCGTTCGTATAAGTAATATAGCAGCGAACCGTATTGTGTAAGCCTTCCCGTGGCGTTGCGAACGAAAACGGTACAATTTCTGCATCGCCGTCCTGCGGTTCCATCCGGTCAAAGTCAATGCTTCTGCTGTGTACCCGGCAAGGTGTTCCGGTCTTAAATCGCCGCAACGGCAAGCCCAGTGCCTGCAAACTCTTCCCCAGTGCACGGCTCGGCAGGGCACTGTCTGGGCCGCTCTCATAGGAAACCGTTCCAACGTGAATTCTACCGTTCAGATACGTTCCAGTGGCAACAATGGCAGCCTTTACGGCATACTTTGCCCCCAGTGTGGTGACAACGCCGCAGACAGCACCATCTTCCACCAGAATTTCTGCGACTTCCGCCTGTTTGATATACAGGTTTTCGGTCTGTTCGCAGACTTGCTTCATATAATTATGATACCGAACACGGTCTGCCTGCACCCGAAGGCTGTGGACAGCCGGCCCCTTTCCCCGGTTTAGCATACGGCTTTGCAGGAAGCAAGCATCGGCTGCCTTACCCATTTCACCGCCGAGGGCATCAATTTCCCGTACCAAGTGCCCTTTTGCCGTTCCGCCGATGGACGGATTGCAGGGCATGTTGGCAATCTGGTCTAGAGAAATTGTAAATAATACGGTTTTGCAGCCCATTCTTGCACAGGAAAGTGCTGCTTCAACGCCGGCATGACCGGCACCAATGACTGCAACCGTATAAGATTCCATCTCGTACATTGGTAATCTCCTTTTTTGCATCACCTGTATGCATCTATGCAGGCGAATATTTCAAATATAATTATTTATTTTATTTGTTTCAACCATTTTTTCAAAACTTGTGGAAAACGTGGTTGATGGGAAACAAACTATTGCATGCTTGCTGTAAGAATCGAGCCGCAGGCAACTGAAAGTTTTTCGATGCAGCAGTTTTTCAAAAATGCTGCCGAGGTGTGGGCGAGCAGCCCACATTTGCGAAGCAAATTATTTTGCAACAAGTTCTCCCTGCTGCAATTGCACTTTTTTGAAACTTTCCAATTCACAATTGATTATCTTTATTTGCTGTCTGCCTATGTGCTGTTCGCCGGTGGTTGCGTTGTCCGAATTACTTTTCAATCTTTCTTAGACTTTCGTTTTCTTGAATTTTTTCTGTTTGCAAAATGGCGAACAGCATTTGCCCATTTCTCTTAGATTTCAATACCATCTAATCAATACCTCTGTTAGGGAGGACAGCTTGTCCTCCATTTTAGAAGATGCCCTGCCCTTTTGTCCCTTCGGGACATTTCCCCACACTGTGGGGAATCACCCTCCTCCGCCGAGCTGAGCCAGCTCGACCGCTTTTGCCTGCAGCTCGTTTCCCTTTCACAATCTCTTATTTTCCAACGCAGAAATGCCGGAATACTTCTTCTACAACTGCTTCTGTTACCCGTTCTCCTGTCAAGGTCATCAACGCCTGTGCTGCTTCATCCAGTAGTACAGTCACTGCATCCAGCAACTCCCCACTCTGCAACGCCTGCAAGGCATCTGTCACCATCTGCAAGGCAGTTTCTGCACATGCCGTTTGTCGAGCATTTGCCAGAATTCCCAGCTCCGGTGTGACATCACCTCGGTCAAACAGCCCCTTTACAGCTGCCTCCAGTTCGGTCAACCCACTGCCAGCCTTTGCAGACATTGTGATACAATACGGGAAATCCGGCAGCTGTTCCGGTGTAATCTGTGCTGTTCCGGCATCGCTCTTATTCAGAATGACAATGACCGGACGACTTTTCACCTGTTCAAGCAGTGCCCAGTCTTCTTCTGTCAATGGCTGCCGACTATCAAACACGGCAAGAATCAAGTCTGCCTGTTCCAGCTTTTCCTTGGCAATCCGCACACCGATTTGTTCAATGCGGTCTTCTGTTTCCCGCAGTCCAGCGGTATCTGATAACCGCAGGGTGACTTCTCCCAGCCGCACACATTCTTCTACAACGTCTCGTGTCGTTCCGGCAATTTCTGTAACAATGCTGCGTTCACATCCAGAGAGCAGATTGAATAGTGTAGATTTTCCGACATTCGGCTTCCCTGCAATGACTGTCAGCACGCCAGATTTCAAAATCCGACCATAGTCTTTCGTTTGCAGCAGCTGTTTCAAGTCCTGCTGAATCTGTTGCAGAGAGGTTTGTAGGGCTTCTGGAGCGACTTCCGGCAAATCTTCTTCCGGATAGTCCGCCCACGCTGCAAGGCCGCTCAGAACTGTTACCAGCTGCTCTTGCACAGCATGCACCCGGCGAACCATTGCCCCTTCTCGCATGGCGTTGGCAAACTGTAATTCTCGGCTGCCAGAAGCTGCAATGACATCCATCACCGCTTCTGCCTGCGTAAGGGAGAGTTTGCCGTTACAGAATGCCCGTTTTGTAAATTCGCCCGGCTGAGCCGGAACTGCACCAGCGTGCAGAACAGCATCTAAAATTTGCTGTGTGAGATAAATTCCGCCATGACAGGACAATTCTACAACGTCCTCGCCCGTATAGCTGTGCGGTGCACGGAAAGCGGTCAGAATGCCGTCATCTAAGTTGGCAAGTGTGCCATAGGCACAAGTATACCCTGCCATTTTGGAGGGGATTTTTCCGAAATCAGAATGGAAAATCCGGTCTGCAACGGCAAATGCCTGATCGCCAGAAATTCGGATGACGGAGATTCCGCCGGCAGCGTGTGGGGTTGCAATGGCAGCAATGGTTTCCATGGGTAGTCACATCCTTTCAGAATATTTGATGTAGAAATATGCAATGTTTCACGTGAAACATCACATCAAAATAAGACAATCTTGGCTGCAAACAACGAGCCACAGGCAATGAAAAGTTTTTCGGTGCAGCA
>HF997941.1:454-2067 GCA_000433635.1 Ruminococcus sp. CAG:254 | reverse complement strand
AACCCCACCGCAAAGGCGTGCTTCTGCCAGTCCTCACACAGCTGCAACAGAGCATCCAGCGTTTCCGGTGCAAGCGTGTCCAACTGTTTGTGCAGGGCTTCCGGCTCAAATAAGTCCGGTTCTTGCCTGCATAGCCCCTCATACAGGGCTTCTAATTCTGGTTTCATGTTCCCCCCTTGACTTTTCCCTCCTCGTCTGCTATCATAGATTTCGCAGCGTTTCGGCGTTGTGTTGGGTTGTAAGTGCAGCAGTTTGGTAGCCGTGGCACTTACAGCCTTATTTTTTTTTGCCCAAAATAAGTGCAATCCCCTGTCTAACCGCTGCTGCTTTTGTAAGTTTGTTGTCTTTACAGTATTGCAAAAGTGCCCGGTGCGTGTCTGCATCAATCCGGATTTTTAAGCTGATGGACTTAGGATTGTCTATTTTTGGTCTGCCAGTGCGTGGACTCACAAAATCACCTCCCTTTTTGTGCACCACTAAATATAGTATACATTACGTGTTCCAAAAAGTCAACCGTCATCTTCCACAATCTTTTTCTTTTGTTTTTGTTGGGTTTGCCCTTTCTTGCAAACAAAATTTGTGTTATAATATAGATAAGCATAACGATAAGGAGGGGTTCTCATGCTTTACACGTACCATCTCACCACGCCTGTTTCTGGCTTCGTTTCCATCACGGCTCAAGTCAAAGGGGCAGTGGCAGAAAGCGGTGTCCAGAGCGGCATTTGTGTGGTCTATTGTCCGCATACGACCGCAGGTATTACCATCAATGAAAACGCTGACCCAGACGTGCAGCGGGATTTGCTGCTTGCCTATGCAGAAGCATTCCCTGACCGCAAGGCCTTTCGCCATGCTGAGGGCAACTCCGCCGCTCACGCAAAGGCGGCTGCCATGGGCAGCAGTGCCACGATTATCATCGAACAAGGAAAGCTTCTGCTGGGCACGTGGCAAGGCATTTATTTTTGCGAGTTTGACGGCGTTCGCAACCGGACATTTTACGTCAAGATTCTCGCAGATACAGCAGAGAAAAACAGGAGGGAATCACAATGACATCAGACCTTGCAACCTTACAAACCATCATCAACCATGCCCGCCGTCTTGTATTCTTTGGCGGTGCAGGCGTTTCCACGGAGAGCGGTATTCCCGACTTTCGCAGCCAAGATGGACTGTATCACCAAAAGTATGACGTGCCGCCGGAAACCATTCTCAGCCACTCGTATTTCGTTCGACACACCGAGGCATTTTATCGCTTTTATCGGGACAAGATGATTTGCCTATCCGCAAAGCCCAACGCTGCCCACAAAAAACTTGCTGAAATGGAGCAGAAAGGCATTCTGTCCGCCGTTGTCACACAAAACATTGACGGGCTGCATCAAATGGCTGGCAGCAAAACGGTCTATGAATTGCACGGAAGTGTCCACCGGAATTACTGCGAACGCTGTCACGCCTGCTACGATGCGGAATGGATTTTGCAGACGGAAGGCGTTCCCCACTGCCCACGCTGCGGCGGAAGGGTCAAGCCGGACGTGGTGCTGTATGAGGAGTCCTTGCCGGAACAGACGGTGGAGCAGGCAGTCCGTGCCATCGCTGCGGCAGACGTGCTTCTCATCGGCGGG
>HF997941.1:0-441 GCA_000433635.1 Ruminococcus sp. CAG:254 | reverse complement strand
GACGTGCTTCTCATCGGCGGGACATCCCTGACCGTGTATCCAGCGTGCAGCCTGCTCCGGTATTTTAACGGGGAGCATCTGGTCGTTTTGAATCGGGACGCCACGCAAATTGACGAGCAAGCAGACCTTTGTATTCGGGATAAAATCGGGACAGTGCTCTCCCAGATTGTGCTTCCATAACAGGTCACCGACCCACATCAAAAGTGCAAAAAAGCCCGAAAAACTGGGAAAGTGCCGTTCGGTGACAGTCAAATACATACTTAACACACGGAGAAAAAAAGTAAATTTTTCTCTCACATAGAAAGGTTTGTAAATGACCGGCACCGACCGGCACTCTTTCGTTAATCCACGCCCCTGTGTAAGGGGCGACTGAATTGCACGGCAGTGTTCACCGCAACTACTGCATTTCAATCCACACCCCCATAAGGGGGCGACAAGCGG
>HF997940.1 GCA_000433635.1 Ruminococcus sp. CAG:254 | reverse complement strand
CAAACTGTGATGGTACATCGCTGCAAATGGCTGAAACCATGCAGGATAATCTCGCAGGACAGCTTACCATTCTAAAGTCACAGCTTGAAGAACTGGCTATTTCTTTCGGCGAAATTCTGATGCCTGTTATTCGTGACATCATCACAAAAATACAGGGATTTGTGGACAAGCTAAATGCCCTTGACCCTGCAACAAAACAGACCATTATCAAAATTGGATTGATGGTTGCGGCTTTAGGTCCGCTTTTGATTGTTGTGGGTAAAACCATTTCTTCTATCGGAAGTACGATGACATTCATTTCAAAAATTCCGACAATGATTGCAGGTGCTAAGACTGCATTTTCAACGCTTGGTGCTGCTATCGGCGGTATTTCTGCTCCTGTGGTGGCTGTCGTTGCAGTTATAGCTGTACTTATTGCAGCATTTGTAAATCTGTGGAACACCAATGAGGATTTCAAAAACAGCATTCTTTCCATCTGGGAACAAATAAAGTCCACCTTTGAACGTCTGACATCAGGCATTGTTGACCGAATCAATGCACTTGGATTTGATTTTGAGAGTTTCGGTGAAATGCTGAAAGCGATGTGGAATGGATTATGCAGTGTGCTTGCTCCTGTATTTGAGGGCGTATTTCAGCATATTTCGGATATTTTCACCTTTATGACGGATACTATTCTGAGCGTGCTTGATGTATTTATCGGCTTATTTTCGGGAAACTGGGAACAGTGCTGGAACGGTATCAAAGGCATTTTTACAGGCATCTGGGACTTTGTAGTCAACCAGTTCAGCAATATTCTGAACACGCTGAGAGGTGTGGCAGATGTATTTCTCGGTTGGTTCGGCACTTCTTGGAATGAAGTGTGGACATCAATTAAGGACTTCTCTGTTGGAATCTGGGACAGCATCTGTTCCGCTTTTCAGGCTGTTGCTGACTTTTTCACAAATATCTGGAATGCAATATCTGCGTTCTTTACCACAATAGTGACTGCGATCTATACCACAGCAGTCACAATTTTCACTTCTGTATATGATTTCTTCGCAGGAATCCTGACCAGCATTCACGACTTTTTTGACAACATTTTCAATGCAATATGGACGGTTATTTCAACTGTCTGCACCGCTATTTATGATACGATTTCAAGCATCTGGAATGCCATTTACAGCTTTATTTCTCCTCTTTTAGAGGCGTTTAAATATCTGTTTGAAACCATTTTTCAAGCAATCC
>HF997939.1:3780-12798 GCA_000433635.1 Ruminococcus sp. CAG:254 | reverse complement strand
GGCACGGCTGCCACTATTCAAGTCGGCTCGACTACCACAGGTGCACCGGGGACAAATGCCAGCGTTACCAACGCCGGAACGGAAAGCAACGCCGTGTTGAACTTTGTCATTCCTGCCGGGGCGACTGGGGCTTCTGCTGCTGAATCAAGACCAAGTGTTCTGGCGGTACAAGATACCACAGAGCAGGCATTGACTGAAAATACACCCGTTTTCTTTGCGGTTAATCTGCTTCAATCTGGAACAGATTTGACACATGCTGCTGGCAGCAATCAAATTACAGTGGAAACTCCCGGCATTTATCAGGCTGCTTTTACAGCGGAAGTTTCTCCAACCGGAACTGCTACCCTGCCGTTGACAATTTCCCTTTCTCTTGAACAGGGAACAACCATTCTTGAAACAAGCAGCACCACTATGACGACCGCAGAACAGAGCAATACACTTGCGTGGAACATTCCATTTACTGTAACCACTGCACCTGAAGTCCTCCAAATTCTTTCAGATGGAACGGATGTCATCTTAAATCGTGCAACACTCACCATCAATAAAATCGGAACGGTTTAAAAAAATATTATCTGCAAATGAAAATCACCGCACAACCTTTGGTTGTGCGGTGATTGCTTATAGATTAGCTTGCAGCGTGTTCCAGCAAAAATGTTTTCAAATCCGAAACCGTATCTGCCAGATAGACCGATGGATATGATTCCAATTCCCCAGCTGGTGCATAACCATAATGAACACCAATAAACGGCAGTCCGCAGGCAGCTGCACCCTCTGCATCAAATTTACGGTCGCCAATCATAACGACTTGTTCTTTCTGTGCTTCTGGAATGTGCAATTGTTGCATAGCTCGTTGCATCAGATACGCTTTGGATGCATCGGAATGTTCCATGGAACTGCCTATAACTGCATCAAAATACGGCATCAGTTCAAAAAATGCAACAATCTTTTTCGCATAAAATTCCGGCTTTGCCGTTGCCATCGCAACTTGATAGCCTGCTGCTTTCAACGCTTTCAGACATTCTGCAATTCCTGGATAGAGCCGATTCTCTTTCCAGCCAACTGTTCCATAGCGTTCTCGATATTTCTCAACGGCAAAGGAAACCATTGGTTCTTGCATCTGATAAAACGTAGCAAATGAATATGCCAACGGCGGGCCAATAAACCGAATCAATTTTTGTGGGTCGGATTCTTCTATGCCGCAGGCTTTCAAGGCATATTGCGTACAGCGGAGAATCCCCTCTTGAGAATCTGTCAATGTTCCATCCAAATCCCACAAAACAGCACGATAAGACAAACTTGTTTCAACTCCTTTCCGTTGTACCGCAACCGATACAATGTGGATTTTTGGGGAAAGAAACCGTTCTGGTTTTCATTGTTGCAAAGTCAAAACTCAACAGCCTGCCAGTCAACAGTTCTCCAATATGGGTCAGGTAGCGAATCGCCTCCAGTGCTTGCAAGTTGCCAATGACACCGGCAACCGCTCCCAGAACACCCACTTCTTTACAAGTCGGAACAGCCCCTTCTTCCGGCGGTGCTTCAAAAAGGCAGCGATAACACGGACACGTTTCCTCAGGAACATAGGTGAAAATCTGCCCCTGATAGGCAAGAATTCCACCGTGGACATAGGCAACCCGTTCTGCAACGCAAACATCATTGATAAGAAACTTGGTCGGCAAATGGTCGGTACAGTCCAAAACAATATCATATTGCCGGACAAGCTCCGGCAGGTTGTCTGCGTCTGCCATCACCGGATAGGTCTGTATGGTCACGCTGGAGTTGCAGCGGTGCAGGGCATTTGCTGCACAGGTCACTTTCGGCATGCCAATTTCAGAATCGGTATAAAGAATCTGCCGGTGCAGGTTCAACAGGCTGACCGTATCGCCGTCCATCAGCCCAATTGTTCCTACACCGGCAGCAGCCAGATAGAGGGCTGCCGGACAGCCCAGTCCGCCCACACCAATGAGCAGCACACGGGCTGCCTGCAAAGCAGCCTGTCCAGCTTCCCCGAAACCAGATAATGTCATTTGCCGAAGATACCGCTGCGAATCAATTGGTTGCAGCATCTCAAAAAATCCTTTCTGTTCGGAAATATTATTTTGTTTTTGCGTTTTTGATTTGTTCCGCATCAATAGAAAGTGGCTACTTCCTGCTCCGGTTTGGAAGTTACTGCAACTTCCTTAACAGTCAGCACAGGGCCTTTTCCACGATACAGCTTATGCCGGGTAATATGAATTGAGGCAGTAATATTCACCCACTGGCGATTGCTCAGGGCAAATGCATTGCTCCACTCTGCAACTACACATTGATAGGTAATATCTTCCACGCAGCAGGTCATAACATGACGACCAACGGCAAATGTTCCCTTCGGGAATTTCTTGTCTACCGCAACAATTCCACGGAACTTGACGGTTTTGCCCTCATATTTGTTCATGTCTTCCATCAAATCCCGATACCAGATTGCATAGTCCCGGTCATCAATCTGAATCACTGGTGCATTGATGTCAAACGGCAACGGGTCTTCGATTTGGTCATATTCTACTTTACCATCAGTATATTCATAGGCAATATCCGTTCTCCGGCTGACTGCCCGAACAATCTTATGAAATTCCATCTTGTCCATGTCCTTGGTAAAGCGGTTGAATACGACTAGTTCACAGGTGTTCAGCTTATCCACAACCAGACTCCGCATATTGGCGTTGTAGTTCATAAAGGTTGTGGCATCGACAAAGCACATCTCCTGATAAACCGTCCAGTTGTCCGGAATGTGTTCAAACAGGAACTTCAGCTGCCACATTCCGTTGTATTCTAGAACGACCCGTTCTGCCTGATGTTTTTCCAGCAGTTCGGTCAGGTGTTCCGGATTCAGTTCAGATTCGTCTTCAATGACTTCCTGATAAACATTCTTTGCCGGATAAGTGGAAATATCATATTCTTCTTCGCCCTCTTCGCAAAGCAGCAGCAATGTGCGTTCGCCCTTATTGAAACGAGGGTCTTCCATGGTTTCCTGAATGAATTTGGTCTTGCCGCCCTCCAGAAAACCAGTAAACAGGTAAACCGGAACATCTTCCGGCTGTTTTCTTGCTGGCATGTATGTGCCTCCTTTGATTAGCAGGTGCGGAACAGTGCAGCCAGTGCATCTTCCTGAATGTGAGAACCAATGACGCAGAGTCTGCCGGTGGTGGAAGCACTGCCTGTCCGAACGTCCGGTGTACCCGGTACATAGTCAAAGTGAATCCACTTGCCATCTGCTCCGGCAACAATGCCCTTTGCACGCAGAATCATACCATACTTTTCTGCATCTTCGAGCTGTTCCAGTGCCGTCTGAATTTCTTCTGCGGTATACGTCTTTGCCGTTTCCATGCCCCAGCTGGTGAATACTTCATCTGCATGGTGGTGATGGTGATGTTCGTGATCGTGGTCATGGTCATGACAACCGCAAGTGCAGGATTCGCCGTGATCATGGTCGTGGTCATGTTCGTCATGGTCATGGTGATGATCGTGATCGTGGCAGCCACAGGATTCATCATGGTCGTGGTCGTCATGGTCATGATGATGGTGCTCGTGTTCATGTTCATGGTCATGCTCATGTTCGTGCTCGGTTTCTTCGAGCAGGTTCTTCAGAGCAGAATCCAGTGTTTCCGTCTGATTCATCGCAGCCAGCAGCTGTTCGCCGCTCAGCTGTTCCCAGTCTGTTGTTACGATTGGAGCAGTGGTGTTTAAGGCACGCAGACGCTGTACGCAATCTTCCAGCTTGGATTCTGCCAGACCAGCGGTATGGCTCAGAATCAGGCAGCTTGCATGTTCAATCTGATTGTTAAAGAATTCGCCGAAGTTCTTCTGATACATCTTGCACTTCTTTGCATCGACAACCGTTGTGAAGCTTTCCAGATGAATTTCTGCATTGTGCAGGTTCTGGACAGCACGGATGACATCGCTCAGCTTGCCAACGCCAGACGGTTCAATCAGAATCCGGTCTGGATGATACTGATCCAGTACCTTTTGCAGAGCATTGCCGAAATCGCCAACCAGACTACAGCAAATGCAGCCGGAGTTCATTTCTGTGATATTCACGCCAGCATCCTGCAAGAAACCGCCGTCAATTCCGATTTCGCCAAATTCATTTTCAATTAAAACCAGCTGTTCGCCAGCGTATGCTTCAGCAATCAGCTTCTTGATGAGTGTGGTTTTACCAGCACCGAGAAAACCAGAAAAAATATCTACTTTTGTCATACTTACAATCTTCTTTCTCAGAAATTTATGGTTCCCCATAGTTGTTTTTAGTATATCACAAAATGTGGAAAGATGCAAGCGGAATCCATTCTGTTTTTGTGAATGCTTTATGACAGAGCCGCCCCAGACAGCGGCAAGGCTTTCTGCTGCACAATCTGTTCAATGACCTCTCGAAAGATGGGGGCTGCTGCATCGTTACCATATCCGCCGTCCTCCGCCAATACGGTCACCACATAGCGTGGTTTGGATGCAGGGAAAAAGCCTGTAATCCAGCCGTGGCAATATTCCACCCCGTTTTCATCATATCGCCCTGTTTGTGCCGTGGAGGTTTTTGCTCCAACGGTAATCCCATCCGGAACACCCTGAAACGTATCGCTGCCGTAAGCAGCTGCAATCATCAATTCCTGTAGAGCGGTTGCAGTATTCGGGGACAATGCCGGAGTGGCGGTTGTTTCTGGTTCTGTCACAAGAGAAATGCCGTCTTTCGTAATGCCCCGAATCAGACGAGGTTGCGGCAGTGTTCCACCGTTGGCAATCGCACACGTCATGCGGGCAACCTGCAACGGCGATGCGGTCAACATGCCCTGTCCAAAACAAAAGTTTGCTTTTTCGGCGGAGATTTTCAAGTCCTGTAAAGTGGGCAGGATGCCACCATCCGCAGATATGCTATCTGTCAGGGGAATTTCTGTCCCGTATCCGAGTTTTTCTGCTGTCTGAAATAGGGTTGCTGCGGAAAGCTTTTGGCTGAGAGCGATGAAGTAGGGGTTACAGGAATGAATCATGGCTGCCTGCAAATCCTGCTTTCCGTGCCCGTTGCGGTCATGGCAATGAAATACTTGGTCGTAGATGGAAATGCTGCCTGTACAGGTATAGGAAAACTGGCTGAGGTTTTGCGACAGGGCACACGCTGCCGGCACTAACTTGAAAATCGAACCGACTGGATAGGCATATAAGGCACGATTGATGAGCGGACTATCTGGCGACTCCAACGCTTCCCCCAGTGTTGAAACTGTATAGGACGGGAAACTGCACAAGGCAAGAATCTCCCCGTTCTGTGCATCCAAAACCACAATACAGCCTTTCTTCAAACCACAGGATTTTCCAACCGTTTCACAAATCTGCTGCACCTCTTTGTGCAGTGTTGTCACGACACCCAGTGAAATGCTTTGTCCGGTATGGATGAGCGTTTGCTCGCCAGCAAGGACACCGCCGCTGCCGTTCACGGTAAATGTAACCGATGACTGCGAAGAAACACTGTGCAGCAGGGCGTTATAATCCGCCTCTAAGCCTGTGACGCCCTCCCCATCTCGGGTATAGCCAATCAAGTGTTGGGCAAGCTGTGGCTCTGTTGTTCGGATTGGAACAGAAAAAATCTGAATATCTGCACAGTCCACATGGTTCGTAGTCACGACACAGGAAAACGGTGTGCCGTATTGCAGATTTTCATAAAAAGCTTCTTTGTCCTGCACATAGGGCAAAATTGCAGTGACTGCTTCTGTCGTTGGATTGATGACCGCAATTTGCTGCACTGTATCATTCACCAGTTTCTGAAAGTTGGCATCGTACAGGTTGGCATAAGTGGTCGGGGTGCGGATGGTATACGTGCCCTGCTGACGGGCTGTTTCCTGATAGTTGGGTACACTGATGAGATAGGCAAGCCGAACCGCAATGGCTGCTGCCAGCATCAGCATCGTTAAGCATAGCATGGTAATCCGGCGGCGAATGGACTGCATACAAAATCAACCTCCCTGCATAGCAAGAACTAAATATCCTATTCCTACTATGCCCCATCGCTGCCCACTTTAAACAAAAACAAACAGCTCAGTCTTTCCACGACCGAGCTGTTTGCTGACGAAAAGTGATATGGATCCGTTTTCCGTTTATTCCGCAATTACAGCATCCTCTGCTGTGTATTCCTCAAGAGAGTGCTCCTGAACCTGAATACATACAAAACTGATTGCAGAATCATCCCCTGCAAAGAACTGTCTTTTTGCTGCCGGAGCAACTCTGACAAAATCTCCTGCGTGCAATTCAACCGTTTCTCCATCAATGACAGCCTTCCCCTGACCGGAAAGAATGATGTAGATTTCTTCATTCTTTTTGTGCGAATGAACAAACGGAACGCCAGCCCCTGCTGGAAGATTGTTCACGCTGATTTCAGCACCTGTCAGAGAAAGTTTGTCGTGAAGTTCTGTTCTTGCATCCTGTGCAACATGTACCTTTGTAAAATTATGCATTATCGTTACCTCCGAAAATTTTAATGTTGTAACCTATTTGATTACAACTACATTCTAGCACGTTCTCGTTGTAATGTCAAGAGTTACAACGATATTTTGTATGGTTGCACAATTTCTCACTTACTTTATTGTAACAGTTGACATTACAACCAAATTGTGCTACAATAAGAATATCCATTACACGGGAGGCACTTGTATGCAATTTTCATCTCGATTGACCATCGCAACCCACATTTTATTATGCATAGAGATTTTTAAAGACGACTATAAAATTACTTCCAACTTCCTTGCCGGAAGTATCCATGTAAATCCTGTCATTGTCAGAAACATATTAGGATTGCTCTCATCGGCTGGAATTGTGGAAATCAAAGCAGGCATTGGCGGTGCATCATTGGCAAAATCCCCTGATGAAATCACCATGCTGGATGTATTTAAAGCAGTCGAAAAAGAAGAAGCTCTTTTTCATTTTCATGAAAACCCAAATGCAAATTGTCCGGTAGGCAGAAATGTTCACGCTGTATTGGACAGCAAACTGGATAACATTCAAACGGCAATGGAAAATGAACTTGCTAAAATCACTTTAAGTCAACTGGTCAAGGAAACAAAAGAAAAAATGTAATCATGGAAACAAATAATCAGATTTGCACTTGCTCCGGCAGGTGCTTTTTCATGGCATTTTGCAGAAAGTGAAACTACAGTGACAACACAACCGGCAAGATTGGCGATTCTGTTAAATCCTTAAAATGTGTATAACCAAACAAAGCAGCCTGCACAATTTGTACAGACTGCTTTTCGTTCCAATATTGAATTTTGTTTTTCTGTTTGCAAGTACTGGTTATGCAATCACAATGACTGGATAACCGATTTCTACGGTGTCATACATTTCTGCTGCCACATCCAACGGCAAGTTGACGCAGCCATGAGAACCATTCGTCTTATAAATTTCTCCGCCATAAGCACTTCTCAACAAATCATGGAAACCGATGTCAATTTCGGTGAAATAAATCCAGTAATCTACAGGCTGTTCGTAACCATACGCTTCCATCGTCCCCAGAATCCGGTTGCGATCCATCGACCAGACTTTATAAACACCTGGCGGTGTTTCTCTGGAGGGGTCGTTTGCCATACCCGTTACACAGTCAGATTCGATCACCAGTTCGCCATCCTTATAGACAAACACTTTCTGATTCGTAATGTCTACTTCTGCGTAAGAATCACCGATGTCATCTGTTGCCCGGCAATATCCAGTTCGAGCGTATTCCGGTTCTACAGTCACGCTTTCGCCATTCTGAATATATTCAACCAGCTTATCAACCGTTGCCTCCACATCCGTCAACCAGCCGTAAATTCCATACTGTCCGCCCGGAATCTCTAACGTACCCTGTAAGGTGGAGTGGAATGTCCGCATATAGTCTGAACCATAGGTGTCATACTTTACCAAGTTTTCATTCACCCAGTTGGTGACCGCATCCCGATCCACTTCCACAGAATCATCTTCTTCATTGACGGTGATCCATTCGGAAATCGTGTCTGGCTCTAGAACTTCCTGCCGATCATCGAAGTCATAAGTAATGGTCAAATCTGAAAAACGGTTATATTCTGCAAGCTTATCCTGCAAATCATCCGAAGTGATTTCCGGCTGTAAGTAACAGTTGGCATCCGTCAGCGAAATGGTATTGTTGCCATCTTTCATCTGTTCCAGTGTATACGCTGCGAGGGTATCCGTATCCACCATATCGCCCTCTTCTTCCGGTACAATCTGATAGGTGTCATCATCGCCCTTTTCAATTTTTGCATCGGTCGGTGCAACCGTTCCCCAAGTATAATTCTTGATTAAATCAGCAAGGTCTTCTTCCGAATAGGAATTGACAACCGAAACCGTTAAATCGGTTGGATGAAAATAACTTGTAAACCATGCACCATGTCCGCTCTGAGCAGCATTCGTCAAAACCGTATTGCTGGAGAGTGAAACGGTTGAACCAAACTGGTCGCCGGAGAATGGCACTTCTTCCCCATCTTTTTTCACAAAGGTAATTCCCTTTGCATTCGCTTGGCTGAGAATATTTTGCTCCGCTTCTGCGGCTGTCATTCCGCTGACATCTATGCCATTCACACGGGTATTCGGGAGCATGCAATTTTGATACGAGAAAAATCCAACCAAATAAACCGCAAGCAATGCAACAATGACAAGTAAGCTTACCAACAGAGCAATCTTCTTGCCGTTTCCGCTTTTTACCGCTTCTTCTGCTGGCTCTGGCTTTGGTCGAGGCATCCGCTTGACTGGTTGCGGACGATTTTCCGTTTCATTCATATCATATCCATCCGAACCCATATCCGCATCCATGTCCACTGTATCATGGTTCAGGTGTTCTGCTGGAAATGTTCTTCTGCGAGGCGGTTTTCTGGTTTTGGTCTGTTCCGATCCGGATTCTGCTTCAGCCTCTGTATAAGGTCTTGGCGGCCGTTTCCGAGTTGTCCCTTGCCCGTTCTGCAACGCTGCCTGCATTCGCTGTTGCAGCTGTTCTCTGGAAAGGGCATTGGCTGGCGGATG
>HF997939.1:0-3766 GCA_000433635.1 Ruminococcus sp. CAG:254 | reverse complement strand
AAAGGGCATTGGCTGGCGGATGGCTGCCGTAAGACGAATTCTTTTTCTTCTGTGTTTCGTTCAATTGCAATCGTTCCCTTCTTGTTTTTTCATATTTTTGTGAAAATGTACGATTTATTATGTCTTTCGTACAAATTCTGACAAGAAAATCATTGTTTTTATTATATCCGTTTCCAGATTGGTTGTCAACTATTTTCTTTTAATATTTTCAGGAACGAACAGGGTTTTAAGAATTGTGAATAAATTGGTTACGATTTACATCATAATGATATTGCACCGTCTGCATGATTGCTTCTAAAGCAGCCTGGTCTTCTTCCAAATCATCACACAGGGCTGCAAGGGAAGCGTATTTGTCCCGCAACTGGGTGTTCAAATAACTCAATAAAATGTAAGGGTCTTTCGGTAATGCCATTTTAAAAAATCCTTCTTTCTGTTGATTTTGATATTTACTTTTTGTTTGCCTGTTCCAGTATTTTCTTCCGGTAGAGGGCAGCCGCCTGCTCCTGCTTATTTGTTCCGAATTCATAATAGACTGCATCTCGGATTTCATCCGGCAAATACTGCTGCGGAACGTAATGGTTCGGATAATCGTGCGGGTATAAATAATGCTGCCCCTTTACGGCTGCCCCTGCTCCATCAAAATGACAGTTCTGCAAATGCCGTGGAAAATCCAGTGCCCCATGTTTTTCTACGTCCTCCATTGCCCGATGCATGGCAAGATACGCACTATTCGACTTCGGAGCAGTCGCCAGCAATACCACCGCCTCCGCCAGCGGAATTTGTGCCTCCGGCAAGCCCAGCTGCAAAGCACTATCCACGCATGCTTTTGTAATCACAATCGCCTGCGGATAGGCAAGCCCGATATCTTCCGAGGCAATCACCAACAGCCGCCGACAAATCGAAAGCAAATCTCCTGCTGCCAGCAATCGGGCTGCATAGTGCAATGCTGCATTTTCATCCGAACCACGAATGGACTTTTGTAGAGCGGATAATAAATCATAGTGCTGGTCATTCTCTCGGTCATATCGCATATTGCTGCGTTGGGTCAATTCCTGTGCCAGTTCCAGCGATACAGATAGACCGGATTCTGTCTTTTCTGCTGACAGCACACAGAGTTCTACCGTATTCATCGCCTTGCGGACATCACCGCCGCATCCGCCGGCAATATGTGCACAAACACCCTCTGCAATTGTAATCGGTACAGGGAAATTTTTCTGCACCTTGGAAAATGCCCGTTCCACTGCTTTTTGCAGTTCCTCCGGCGGAACGGCTTTGAATTCAAAAACCGTTGACCGACTGATCAATGCATTATAAACCGCAAAATAGGGGTTTTCTGTGGTCGATGCAATGAGTGTAATGTCCCCACTTTCGATGTATTCCAATAGACTTTGCTGCTGTTTCTTGTTGAGATACTGAATCTCGTCCAGATACAGCAAAATGCCATGCATACCGGAAAGCGTTCCGACTTCCGCAGCAACTTCCCGTAAATCTGCTGTGGAGGCAGTCGTTCCATTTAATTTGTGCAGCGACATCGAGGTGCTGTTGGCAATCATACGGGCAACTGTGGTTTTTCCAACGCCGGAAGGTCCATAGAAAATCATATTCGGAATTTTTCCGCTCTCAATAATCCGACGGAGCGGTCGGTTTGGTGCAAGCAAATGCTGCTGCCCGACCACTTCCTCCAGACAAGTCGGGCGAATCTGTTCGGCTAAAGGCTGCATGGTATTCCCTCCTCTCTCAGTTGGTTTTTCACTTGGTTTCTGCTTCTGTTTCCATGAAGATTTCCGAAACTGCAAACAAAACCGCTTTTCCTGCAATTTGAATCCGATTTCCACACTGCTTTGCATACAAAACACCAGAACGGCGAGATGCTTGCAGAGCAGTTAAAGAGGATTTCCTCAGCTTCTCACACCAATACGGAACAATCATACAGTGTGTCGAACCGGTTACCGGATCTTCTGGAACGCCCATCTTTGGAGCAAATACACGGGAAATACAGTCATATTCTGTATCCCGTGCCGTAACAGCAATACAAACGCCGTCTAATTGGCTCAGCTTTGCAAAATCTGGCTGCAAGTTTCGCACTGCATCTGCATTTTCCAACACCAGCAGCAAATCTCGATCCAGATAAGCTTCCAGTGGTTTTACGCCGATTGCCTGCTCCATCTCTGCGGTCACGGCAACTGGATGACAAGTATATGCCGGAAAATTCATCTCATAGCAATCTGCTTGCTTTTGAATAGTGATGTTCCCTGACTGCGTTGAAAAGAAAAGCGTTGTTGCCTGCTGTTGAACAAACCGAAACAATACATATGCTGCTGCAAGGGTTGCGTGTCCACAGAAATCAATTTCTCCACTTGGTGTAAACCAACGCAGTTGATAACCATCTTGTTCCGGTACAATGAAAGCCGTTTCTGAAAGATTGTTCTCCATAGCAAGATTCTGCATCTGCTGTTCCGGCAGCCAGTGTTCCAACACACAAACAGCTGCTGGATTTCCGGAAAAAATCCGGTCTGTAAAGGCATCTACAATGTATTGTTTCACGACACGTTCCCTCTGTTGATGGATGATTCTTTCGGCTGTTCCCACAGCATCAGCACATGCGGAACGCCTACATCTAAAAACGGTTCTGAAATCACTCGAAATCCTGCCTGTTCATAAAATGGAATGGCATAAGTCTGAGCGGCAATCTTGATTTGTTTCGCATGAAACCGCTCTTGTGCAAGCTGAATGCCGTTGGAAACAATTTTGCTGCCCAGTCCGCACCGCCGTTTCTTCGCAATGATTCTGCCAATGGATGGTTCTGCAAATGTCACACCGCCATCCATCACCCGTGCATATGCCTGTATGCCGTCTTCATCTTGAAACCAGATGTGATAGGAATCTCGGTCAGCGTCGTCCACTTCCTGATAGGGGCACTTCTGTTCTACCACAAAAACAGAAACTCGAAGCTTATAAATCTCTAATAATTCTTCTGTGGTCAGTTCTGAAAAATGTTTTATGATATATTGCATGAAAGATCCTTTCTGTGATGTTAATCGGTCAATTTCAGCTGCATAAAATTCTTGTTTTTCTGAAAGCCAAAATCGGTATACAGCAACACACCCATATCAGATGCTGTAATCTGCACCGTTCCGCAACCGTATGCTTTCGCCTCTGCAACCACTAGGGACAACAGCTTTTTAGCAATGCCCTGTCGGCGATAGTTCGGATGGGTAAACATACTGGAAAGCAGCCCGATTTTTCCGCTTGGGCATCCAAAATAGGGCGGTTTTTCGACAAAAGACATTCCACTTGTTCCGATAATGGTTGCACCATCTAAGGCGAGCCACGAAACAAATGTTCCATCTGCCAAATGCCGACGATAATAATCAAAAAGGGCTGGCTTTAAGTCAATGTCTTCCGTTGCTCCTTCTTCCCGTAACTGCTGAATCCGCATATCAATAAAAGTTGAAAGCTCGGTTTCTGTCAGTTTCTGATAGTGAATTGCCACGCTGAACACCTCCGATTCCATGTTTCTTTCCGTTTCGTGTGCAAAAACACAAAGTGACTTTTGATTGCATCATCAAAAGTCGCTTTGCAAAATCATTCAATTGTAAGAGTTCAAACGGTTGCCGAATGGCAATCTCTTTTTCCTTTTGCCTACTTTTCCTTTTTCAGCAAAAAGAAACCAGATGAAAAAGAGAATTCCACGCTTTCCCTGCCGAACGGCAATCTTTTTCCTTTTGCTTACTTTTCCTTTTTCAGCAAAAAGAAACCAGATGAA
>HF997938.1:10830-22404 GCA_000433635.1 Ruminococcus sp. CAG:254 | reverse complement strand
TGGCTAGATGTTAAGTTAATGACATTGGGGAGCAGGCAGCCGTATTTCTGAATATGCTGCCGGAATTGTTTCGCTATTATCAGCTGAGCAAAGAAACCGAACAGGAAAACCGCAAACAATTGGAACTTGACCGAGTGTCATTCATGGCAACGCACTTGCAGCATCTGTACACAGGCGTGCAACGGGAACAAGTCGCTGTGTTATTGCTGGACAACAGCCTGCAAATCATACAGGAGTGTTTTTTGTCGGAGGGTTCTGTGACCATATCCACGCTTTCCATTCGGAGCATCGCAGAACTAGCGTTCAAATATCAAGCAGCCTGCGTGATTCTGGCACACAATCACCCCGGCGGTTCTGCATCGCCCTCGCAGGAAGATTGTTATGTGACCAAGCAAGTCTACACAGGCTTGCAATACTTGAATGTCGCATTGGAAGACCACTATATTATTGGAAAAAATGCTGTGATTTCCATGCGGGAACATGGTTTCTGGGAAACACTGTTATAAGCAGATTTCCGGAATGCCTTTATAAAAATAGGACAGACTTATGTCTGATTTTTTGTGGTATGCTAAGAGGTATGCAGCACAGACTTTACAGGAGGTGGAACAGGATGTCCGAATTTCGATTACACGCACCCTATCAGCCAACGGGTGACCAGCCAGAGGCGATTGCAGAACTGGTGAACGGCATTCGAGCAGGCGACCATGAACAGACCCTGTTAGGGGTTACGGGTTCGGGAAAAACCTTTACCATTGCGAATGTCATCGCACAAGTCAACAAGCCGACACTTGTTCTGGCACATAATAAAATTCTAGCGGCACAGCTCTGCTCCGAGTTCAAGGAATTTTTTCCGGAAAATGCGGTAGAATATTTTGTCAGCTATTATGATTATTATCAGCCGGAAGCATATGTACCGAGTACCGATAGCTATATTGAAAAAGATTCCTCGATTAACGATGAAATTGATAAGCTGCGGCATTCTGCCACGACTGCACTGGCAGAACGGCGAGATGTCATCATTGTTGCCAGTGTATCCTGTATCTATTCACTGGGCAGTCCGGAGGAATACCGTTCGATGGTAGTTTCGGTGCGAAAAGGTATGGAGAAGCCACGGGAACAGCTGCTGAAAGAACTGGTTGCGATTCAGTACGAGCGGAACGACGTGCAGTTTGTCCGGAACAAGTTCCGAGTACGGGGCGATGTTGTGGAGATTTTCCCATCCAACTCCAACCACACTGCCATTCGGGTGGAATATTTCGGCGATGAGATTGACCGCATCTGTGAAGTGGATACCGTGACGGGAAATGTTACTGCAACGCTACAGCACGCAGCCATTTTTCCGGCATCGCACTATGTTGTCAGCGGCGAGCACGTCGAGCAGGCGATTTCCGAAATTGAAACAGAGTTACAAGAACGGGTGGCATATTTTGAAGCGAATCATCGACTGATTGAAGCTCAGCGAATCGCCCAGCGGACGCATTACGACATGGAAATGCTGCGAGAAATCGGTTTTTGCAGCGGCATTGAAAACTATTCCCGTATCTTAGCCGGAAGACCTGCCGGAAGTGTCCCGTATACGCTGTTAGACCACTTCCCGAACGATTTCCTGCTGGTCGTAGATGAAAGCCATGTGACCCTGCCGCAGGTACGGGCGATGTCTGCCGGCGACCATGCCCGAAAGGCAACGCTTGTGGACTACGGTTTCCGGCTGCCGAGTGCATTCGATAACCGCCCACTGAACTTTGATGAATTCTATGAGCGGATACCGCAAGCCATCTATGTCAGTGCAACGCCGGGCGAGTTTGAAAAGCAGCATTCTTCTGCAATCGTGGAACAGGTGATTCGTCCGACCGGACTATTAGACCCGATGATTAGCGTTCGTCCGGTATCCGGACAAATTGAAGACTTGTATTCCGAGATTCAAAAGCGAGTGGAGCGGAACGAACGGGTTTTGATTACCACGCTCACCAAGAAGATGGCAGAGGACTTGACTGCCTATCTGGAAAAGCTGTCCGTACGGGTGCAGTATCTGCATCACGATGTGGACACTGTAAAGCGAATGGAGATTATCCGAGATTTGCGGCTGGGGAATTTTGATGTGCTGGTGGGCATCAACCTGCTGCGAGAGGGTTTAGACATTCCGGAAGTTTCGCTGGTTGCAATTCTGGATGCCGATAAAGAGGGCTTTTTGCGGAGTGAAACGGCACTGATTCAGACGATTGGACGGGCAGCCCGAAACGCAAACGGCATGGTCATTTTGTATGCAGATGAAGTGACTGGCTCGATGGAACGGGCAATCACAGAAACCGAACGCCGCCGGAAGAAACAGATGGCATATAATACCGCCCATCACATCACGCCAAAGACGATTACGAAAGCGGTTCGGGATGTCATTGAAATTTCGACCAAGGAAGAAGTCGAAGAGCAGACAGCTGCTCCAAAGATGACGGAACAGGAACGCAAGGCACTGATGGAAACCTTGACGGCACAGATGAAAGAAGCCGCAAAGCTGCTGGAATTTGAACACGCTGCGTATTTGCGAGATAAAATTCAGGAATTAAGGGGGAAGAAAGCATGATAGACCGCATTCGGGTGCGAGGTGCAAGAGCCAACAATTTAAAGAACATTGATGTGGATTTGCCAAGAGATGCGTTAGTGGTAATGACAGGGCTTTCCGGTTCGGGGAAGTCCTCCCTTGCCTTTGATACGATTTTTGCAGACGGTCAGCGGCGGTATATGGAAAGCCTGTCGTCCTATGCACGGCAGTTTCTGGGACAGATGGAAAAGCCGGATGTAGACAGCATCGAGGGCTTGTCGCCAGCGATTTCCATCGACCAGAAAACCACCTCGAAGAACCCTCGTTCTACCGTGGGAACAGTCACAGAAATCTATGATTATCTGCGGTTGCTGTATGCACGGATTGGCATTCCGCACTGTCCGATTTGCGGGCGGGAAATCCGTCAGCAGAGCATTGACGAAATGGTAGACCGTGTGTTGTCGCTGGAAGAAGGTACACGGATTCAGCTGTTAGCACCGATTATTCGTGGCAAAAAGGGACAGCATACCAAAGAACTGGAAAAGGCACGCCGTTCCGGCTATGTGCGAGTGAAGATTGACGATAGCTTGTATGATTTATCAGAAACCATCACGCTGGACAAGAACAAAAAGCATACCATTGAAATCGTGGTAGACCGATTGGTCGTCAAAGAGGGGATTCGTTCCCGTCTGACAGATAGCTTGGAAACCGTCTTTTCCCTGACGGGCAGTTTGGCAGCGGTAGAAATCATGGGGAAAGAAACATGGCTGTTTTCACAGAAATACGCCTGTCCGGAACATAATATTTCCATTGAAGAGCTGACCCCTCGGATGTTTTCGTTCAACAACCCCTATGGGGCTTGCGAAAATTGTACAGGGCTGGGCGTTTTCCAGAAAGTTGACCCGGATTTGATTGTCCCGAATGTAGATTTGAGCATTGCACAGGGAGCAATCAAAGCCCCTGGTTGGAACAGTCTGGATGATAATTCCATCGCCATGATGTATTATCAGGCGGTTGCAGAGAGCGAGCATGTTTCCCTCGATACACCCGTGAAAGATTTGCCCGACCATGCGATGAAGTCGTTCTTATACGGAACAACAAAGGAATTATTTTTGCACCGCATCCAAGAAAACGGAAGAAGTACGGGTTATCGGGCAGCGTTTGAGGGAGTCATTCCCAATTTGGAACGCCGTGCAAGGGAAGGCTCTGAGTGGGCAAAGGCAGAGATTTCCGCCTATATGTCTGCTGTCCCGTGTCCGGTCTGCCACGGAAAGCGACTGAAGAAAGAAGTGCTCGGCGTAACGGTTGGCGGACTGAACATCATGGAACTGACCGACCTTTCCATTACAGAGAGCCTGCAATTTTTTGAAACGCTTTCTCTGACGGAGCAGGAACAGAAGATTGCCATGCAGATTTTGAAAGAAATCAAGGAACGGCTGGGTTTCCTGAAAAATGTCGGGCTGGAATACCTGACACTCTCCCGAACAGCCGGCACGCTTTCCGGCGGAGAAAGTCAACGGATTCGTCTGGCAACGCAGATTGGCTCATATTTGATGGGCGTTCTGTATATTTTGGATGAGCCGAGCATTGGCTTGCATCAGCGGGACAATGATAAATTGATTGCAACCTTGAAACGGCTGCGGGATTTGGGCAATACGCTAATTGTGGTCGAGCATGACGATGATACGATTTTAGCGGCAGATTATGTCGTAGACATCGGCCCTGGAGCAGGAGTCAACGGCGGCAACGTCGTCTATTCCGGCGATGTTGCCGGACTGTTAGCGTGTGAAGATTCCATCACGGGGCAGTATCTCAGCGGAAAGAAACAAATTGCCGTTCCGGAATACCGGAGAGTCGGAAACGGAAATTTCCTGACGGTAATTGGAGCAGCGGAACACAACTTGAAGAACATCACCGTTTCAATTCCGTTGGGGACGTTTACCTGTGTGACAGGGGTTTCCGGTTCGGGGAAGTCCTCGCTGGTGAATGAGATTATTTATAAGCATTTGGCAGCAAAGCTGAATCGAACCCGTGTCCGTGCCGGAGCATTTGAACGGATGGAGGGGCTGGAGTATCTGGACAAAGTCATCAACATTGACCAGTCGCCAATCGGCAGAACGCCTCGTTCCAATCCGGCAACCTATACGGGCGTATTCACAGACATTCGGGAGCTGTTCGCCAAGACGAACGATGCCAAGACAAAGGGGTACACGGCAGGGCGGTTTTCTTTTAACATCAAGGGCGGACGCTGTGAAGCGTGTCAGGGTGATGGCATCTTGAAAATCGAGATGCATTTTTTGCCGGATGTCTACGTTCCCTGTGAAGTCTGCAAAGGCAAGCGATACAATCGGGAAACCCTCGAAGTGAAATATCGGGGGAAGTCGATTTATGACGTGCTAGAAATGACCGTGGATGAAGGTGTTGTCTTTTTTGAACAGCATCCAAAGATTTTCCGGAAGCTAAAAATGCTGCAAGAAGTCGGGCTGGGCTATATTAAAATCGGGCAGCCGGCAACTACGCTTTCCGGTGGGGAAGCACAGCGTGTGAAACTCTCCACAGAGTTGGCGAAGCGTCCGACAGGCAGAACAATTTATATTTTGGATGAGCCGACCACTGGACTGCACACGGCAGATGTGCACCGTTTGATTGATGTGTTGCAGCGGCTGACCGATGCCGGAAATACCGTGCTCGTGATTGAACACAATCTGAATGTGATTAAGGTTGCAGATTATCTCATTGATTTGGGAAAAGAGGGCGGAACGGCTGGCGGAACGCTGGTTGTCAGCGGAACGCCGGAGGAAGTCGTAGCCTGTGCCGATTCCTATACGGGCAACTATCTGAAAGCATATCTTTAAAAAAGGAGTCTGACCATGATACGAGAAATTGTAACCGACCCGTTTTTCCTCAGCCAGAAATCCGAGCCAGCCACCAAGCAAGACCAGCAGGTGATACAAGATTTATTGGATACGATTCACGCCCATGCAGACCACTGTGTCGGCATGGCAGCCAACATGATTGGCGTGCGAAAGACAATTTTAGTGGCACAGATTGGGGCAACCTATCAGATTCTCATCAACCCTGTCATTGTTGACCATTCCAAGCAGAGTTATGAAACAGAGGAAGGCTGTCTGTCCCTGACAGGGCAGCGTTCTACTCAGCGATATCCCATGATTGTTGTGGAATATCTAGACCGGAATTTTAAAAAGAAAAAGCAGATTTTCCGAGATTTTGAAGCACAGGTGATTCAACACGAAATTGACCACTTTTCCGGCATTCTGATTTGACCGACAGAAACAGATCAGCTGAAGGAAACAAAAAAAGAGTCTGCGTGAGCAGGCTCTTTTTTCATCTAATCAATTATTTTTAATCTTCCTCACAGACATCCAGTTCACTGGCACACTGCAATTCTGGATAGCCCCATTGCCGCAGAACTTCATAGGTTGCAATGGCAACGGAATTTGAGAGGTTCAGGCTTCGCAGCGTGTGCCGCATCGGAATGCGAACGCACTGGTTTGCGTGGGCGTGCAGGAGCGGTTCTGGCAGTCCTTTGTCCTCCCGTCCAAAAATAATATACACGCTGTCCAACTCGGTGTAAATCGCATCGCTGTGGACGTGTTTGCCTTTGGTGGTAAAGAAATAGAACTGGTCTTGTTCGTCCGCATGTTTTGCGACAAAGTCCGCCCAATCGTCATAATACGTAATATCCAGCTTGTGCCAATAATCCAAACCAGCACGTTTTAAATGCTTGTCCGTGACGGTGAAGCCCATCGGCTGAACAAGGTGCAGGGAAGCACCGGTCACCGCACAGGTTCTTGCAATATTTCCGGTATTCTGGGGAATTTGTGGTTCTACCAATACAATTTTCAATTGTTTCATCAACGACAAAATCCTTCCTTTTTACAAAAAAAGCTGCCCCCTGTCGTATAATTTGCAACGAACGGTGGAATCCTATTTCCAGTTTCGCAGGAGAGGAGGCAGCTTGTATGAATCTGAAATCTGTTGTACGGGGCGTTGGCGTTGGAACAGCCGTTGGAACGGCTTGCTATTTGCTTTCCAAAGCCACATCTCGCCAGAAGCATGATATTCGGAAGAACGCAAACAAGGCGATGAAAGCCGTTGGCTGTGTTCTGGACGATATCGGTTCGTTAATGTTCTGAACAGTCCTCCGGATGGTGTTTGCGATACGCAAGATAACTCTCTAAGATGATGGTTGCTGCAACCGTATCCACAACCGCTTTTCTTTTTTTGCCACGGGTATTGGTTTGATTCAAATACTGGTGGGCGGTAACGGTTGTGCTGCGTTCATCCCAGAGCACCGTCGGAAGATTTGTTTTTTCTTTCAGGCATGCGGCGAACTGCTGGCAGCGTTCTGCCCGTTCGCCGATTGTGCCGTTCATATTTTTGGGATAGCCGACCACAATACATGCTGCACGCCGTTCTTTTGCGGCTGCTGCAACTTTTTCCACGCAGGTGTCAAAGTCTGTTTCTGCAATCGTTCCGACTGGAGAAGCCAGCAGTTCCGAGCGGTCACAGATGGCAAGTCCGGTTCTGGCTTCGCCAAAGTCTACGCCTAAAATAATCATCTCAGTTCCTCCGGTTTACCACGGCTTTACAGCACCGATGAGTTCTTTTACATCTGCAATGTGCTGTTCTTCGAGCAGTGCCTGCAATTCTTCGACAATGCGAACGGGTGCATAGGGATCAGTAAAGATGGCAGCCCCCACCTGTACGGCACTTGCTCCAGCCAGCATCATTTCCATGGCAGCTGCACCGCTGTCCACACCGCCCATACCGATGACTGGAATGGAAACGGCGTTGGAAACCTGCCATACCATCCGAACGGCAATCGGGAAGACAGCTGGGCCAGACATGCCGCCAACATTGTTCCGCAGAATCGGACGCTTGGAGCGAATGTCAATCCGCATGCCCAACAGGGTATTGATGAGGGAAACGGCATCTGCTCCGGCAGCTTCCACTGCCTTTGCAATTTCGGTGATGTCGGTTACATTGGGAGAGAGCTTGACCACCAGCGGCTTTTTGGTTGCCTGCCGAACAGCCGCAGTAATGCGTTCCGCAGAGTCGCAGTGTACGCCGAACGCAGCACCGCCCTTTTTCACATTCGGGCAGGAGATGTTCAGTTCGATCATGTGGACATCGGTCTGGTCGAGCCGTTCTGCAATCGTCACACATTCTTCAATGGTCGAGCCGGCAATGTTGGCAAGAATTACCGTGTCCTTGGTCAGCAGGTACGGCAGTTCCCGTTCAATGAAAGCATCAATGCCCGGATTCTGCAAGCCGACAGAGTTCAGCATGCCGGATGGGGTTTCTGCAATTCGAGGGGAGGGGTTGCCCGGACGGGGCGTAATGGTCGTTCCCTTGGTGGCGATACCGCCCAACTTGGAAAGCGGAAACAATTCTTCATATTCGTGTCCGTATCCGAATACACCGGAAGCCGGAATAATTGGATTTTTAAACGGAACACCTGCTACTTGAACAGATAAATCGGTCATTCCCAAACAACCTCCTTTGCAGAAAATACAGGGCCATCTTTACAAACATGAGCGGAAACGGGTTTTCCCTCCCGTTCCAGCTTGCAGGCACAGACCAGACACGCACCAATGCCGCAGCCCATGCGTTCTTCGAGCGAAACTTCACAGAACACATCCGCAGTGTTGGCAAGGTTCGCAATTGCACGGAGCATTGGCTTCGGGCCGCAGGCATACACCGCATCAATCTGCTGGGTTTGCAGCAGTTCTTGCAGCGGTTCTGTGACCAGCCCATGCCGTCCGACTGTTCCGTTATCGGTGCAGAGAATTGTTTCTGCACCAGCAGCCTGAAACGCCTCTTGTAAGATGACAAATTCCGCACTGCGGAAGCCGCTGATAACGGTTGCCCGTTCCTGATAATACTGAGCCAGTGGGAGCATTGGCGGATTTCCAATCCCGCCGCCCAGCAGAACCACCCGTTTTGCATCCGGCAGCAGGGTGAAGCCATGTCCCAGAGGGCCAAGCACGTCCATGCAGTCGCCGACATTGCAGGCTGCGAGGGTTTCTGTTCCGCTGCCCTTTAATTCAAAGACGATGCAAATCGTGCCCTTTTCCTTGTCAATGCCGCAAAGAGAAATCGGGCGGCGTAAGGTGTGGCCGACTGGAAGAATGTGGACGAACTGCCCCGGCTGGGCAGCCGCTGCGATTTCCGGACAGAGAATAACATATTGCACCATATTCTTTGCCAGAATCTTCTTTTCTAACACAGGATAGCGACCCTGTAAGTAATGCATAGAAAAACGCCTCCTTTTTTGGAAATGCGGATAGGAAAGACCCTATCCGCATTTTTTCACGTTGGATAATTCAGTGGAAATGAGTTAGATTTTTGTGATGTCAACCAGTTCCACATCATCAATGCTTCTGCCGGATTCCAGAATCTTGGACAGAGCCGAAGCAGTGTCGATGGCAGTCAGGCAGCAGATGGAGCGTTCTACAGACTTTCTCCGCATCTTAACGCTATCTCTTGCCGGCATTCTGCCTTTTTCGGAAGTGGAAATCATATAGTGAATCTTACCGCTTTCCAGCAGGGTAATGGTGTTTGGTTCGCCCTCAGAAATCTTCCGAACCAGATTGGTTGCAATCATGTTGTGGTTCAGAACATTTGCTGTACCGCTTGTGCCGTACAGTTCAAAGCCCATCCGTGAGAACCGATCTGCAATCGGGATGATTTCCTGCTTGTCGGAATCCCGAACGGAAATCAGCACGCCGCCTTCTTTCTTGAGGTCGTATCCGGCAGCAATCAAGCCCTTCAGCAGAGCATCTTCAAAGGTTCTGCCAATGCCCAGGCATTCACCAGTGGACTTCATTTCCGGCCCTAACATAGTATCCACATCCTGCAGCTTTTCAAAGCTAAAGACAGGAACTTTGACAGCAACATAGTCGCCGGACGGATACAGACCGCTTTCATAGCCGAGGCTCTTCAGGGTTTCGCCCAGCATGATTTTTGTTGCGAGGTCGACCATCGGGATACCCGTTACCTTGCTGATATACGGAACGGTTCTGGAAGAACGAGGGTTTACTTCGATGACATAAACTTCATTGTTATAAACCACGTACTGAATGTTGATCAAGCCGACTGCGTGCAGTTCCTTTGCCAGCAAGCCGGTGTATCGTACGATGGTATCGGTCACTTTCTGGTTCAGGTTCTGAGCCGGATAGATGGAGATAGAGTCACCGGAGTGGATACCTGCACGTTCCACGTGTTCCATAATACCCGGAATGAGGAAGTCTGTTCCATCGCAGATGGCGTCAACTTCGACTTCTGTGCCCATCATATACTTATCAATCAGAACCGGATTTTCAATCATGTGGCTCATGATAATTGCCATGTATTCGACAATATCCTTATCGGAATGTGCAATAATCATATTCTGACCGCCGAGGACATAGGACGGACGCATCAGAACCGGATAGCCCAGCTGTTTTGCAGCAGCCAATGCTTCTTCGGTGTTCATAACGGTCAAGCCAGCCGGACGAGGAATGTTGCACTTTGCAAGCAGTTCGTCGAACCGTTCTCTGTCTTCTGCTGCATCAATATCATCTGCGGTTGTACCCAGAATCTTCACGCCCATGTCAGACAGATACCGTGTCAGGTTGATGGCAGTCTGTCCGCCGAACTGAACGACAACGCCATACGGCTGTTCGGTCTGTACGATGTTGGCAACGTCTTCCTTGGTCAGCGGGTCGAAATACAGACGGTCGCCGGTATCGAAGTCGGTGGAAACGGTTTCCGGATTGTTGTTGCAGATAATGGCTTCATAGCCCATTTCTTTCAGTGTCCATACACAGTGTACGGAGCAGTAGTCAAATTCGATACCCTGACCGATTCGAATCGGGCCAGAACCGAATACGATGACTTTCTTCTTGCCGGAAGCCGTCCGTTCCATGAACTGGAGGGCTTCATTTTCTTCATCATAAGTGGAATAGAAGTAAGGGGTTTCTGCCTTAAATTCGCCGGCACAGGTATCAACCATCTTATAAACAGCATGCTGATGCATCGGGCACTTCTGACCGGACATCCGTTCGATGGTGCTGTCCAGATAGCCGTATTGTTTTGCCAGCTTGTACTTCTGTTCGGTGAGCGTTCCGTCTGCCAGCCACTGTTCGAGGTGTACCAGATTCAGCAGCTTGTTCAAGAACCAGCAGTCAATCATGGTCTTTTCGTGCAGTTCTTCGACGGTCACGCCACGCTTCAGGGCTTCAAATACTTGGAATGCCCGTTCATCATCGACCACCTTCAGGTGTTCCATGATTTCATCCAGCGACATCTTTGCATATTTCTTCATGTTCATGGAGTCAACGCCCAATTCAATAGAGCGAACCGCCTTCATGATTGCCTGTTCAAAGCTCGTGCCGATTGCCATGACTTCACCGGTTGCCTTCATCTGAGTGCCCAGTGTCCGCTTTGCATAGACAAATTTATCAAATGCCCACTTTGGGTACTTTACAACAACATAGTCCAGAGCCGGTTCAAAGCAAGCGTAAGTCTTGCCGGTTACCTGGTTGATGATTTCATCCAGCGTGTAACCGATGGCAATTCTGGTTGCAACCTTTGCAATCGGGTAACCGGTTGCCTTAGAAGCCAGTGCAGAAGAACGGGATACACGTGGATTTACTTCGATAACTGCATACTGCATGCTAGTTGGATGCAGAGCAAATTGACAGTTGCAGCCGCCCTCTACCTTCAATTCAGAGATGATGTTGATGGCAGCAGTTCTCAGCATCTGGTATTCCCGGTCGGTTAGGGTGACTGCCGGAGCGATAACGATGCTGTCGCCGGTATGAATGCCGACTGGGTCGAAGTTTTCCATGGAGCAGACGGTAATGACGTTGCCCTTGCGGTCACGGATAACTTCAAATTCAATTTCTTTCCAGCCGCTGATACACTTTTCAATCAGAACCTGTGTGATTGGGGAGAGCCGCAGACCGTTCTTACAGATGTCACGCAGCATTTCTTCGTTGTCTGCAATCCCGCCGCCAGTACCGCCGAGG
>HF997938.1:7174-10809 GCA_000433635.1 Ruminococcus sp. CAG:254 | reverse complement strand
CAGTACCGCCGAGGGTGAATGCCGGACGAACGATCACCGGATAGTGAATTTCTTTTGCAAAGTCAACCGCATCTTCTACAGTTTCAACAACCTTAGACGGGATACATGGCTGATTGATTTTTTCCATGGTGTCCTTGAATGCCTGACGGTCTTCTGCCTTGTGGATGGTGAGCGGGTCAGCCCCCAGCAGTTTGACACCGTTTGCTTCCAAGAAACCTTCTTCTGCCAGCTGCATGGAGAGGGTCAAGCCTGTCTGACCGCCCATGGTGGAGAGCAGGCTGTCCGGCTTTTCAATCTGAATGATCCGCTTTACAACGTCCAAGGTCAGCGGTTCAATATAAACCTTGTCTGCCATTGCCTTGTCGGTCATGATGGTTGCAGGGTTGGAGTTGATGAGCACAACTTCAATGCCCTCCTGCTTCAATGCACGGCAAGCCTGTGTGCCGGCATAGTCAAATTCGGCTGCCTGTCCGATGATAATCGGGCCAGAACCAATTACGAGTACCTTTTTTATATCGCTTCTCAATGGCATGGTTACATTTTCTCCTTTTCCATTCCAGCAAGGAATTCATCAAACAAGTATGCAGTATCCAACGGGCCGCCGTGTGCTTCCGGATGGAACTGTACGGTAAAGGCGTTGATTTTGTGATACCGAATACCTTCACAGGTGTGGTCATTGGCGTTGACGTGGGAAACCGTTCCGATAGACGGGTCTAAGCTATCGCCAACAACGGCATAGCCGTGGTTCTGGCTGGTAACATAGGTACGGCCGCTCTGCAAGTCGATAACCGGCTGGTTTGCACCACGGTGACCATACTTCAGCTTTTCGGTGCGAGCACCCTGCGAGAGTGCCAGCAGCTGATGTCCCAGGCAGATGCCGAAAATCGGAATGCCCAGTTCTGCAACTGCACGCACATTGTCGATGACTGCCTGATTTTCGGTCGGGTCGCCAGGGCCATTCGACAGCATGATGCCGTCCGGAGCCATTGCCTTGACTTCTTCTGCACTGGTCAGAGCCGGCAGAACGGTGACCTCACATCCACGGGCAACCAGTTCATTCCGAATGTTCCGCTTGTAGCCGAAGTCGAACAGTGCCACCCGATATTTCGGGTTCGGGTTGCTGTAGACACGCTTCTTGTCGCCTGTAACGGAGCAAATCGCATTCTTAACAGTGTAAGCACGAATCTGTTCCAGCAGGGCATCTTTCTGTGCATAGACATCTTCTGTGGTGATTGCACCGTTCATGACACCGTATTCCCGAATCTTTCGGGTCAGGCTACGGGTATCAATGCTGTGAATGCCGATGATGTTCTGTTCGATTAAGAACGAATTCACATCGCCTTCCATTCGGAAGTTCGACGGGGTATTGCACCATTCCCGTACGATATAGCCACGGATATAGGAGCGGTCAGACTCGTTGTCTGCTTCGTTCACGCCGTAGTTTCCAATCAGCGGAAATGTCTGGATAACCAGCTGCCCGTAATAGCTCGGGTCGGTCATGGTTTCCTGATAGGCAGTCATACCCGTCGTAAATACGACTTCTCCGATTGCCGTTCCCTTGACACCAAAATGAATGCCCTCTAAAATCGTACCGTCTGCAAGCAGGAGATACGCTTTCTCTCCTTGATTAAACAAAGACATAGTATAATAGTCCTTTCCAAAAGTTATTGAATATGGCTGCACAAATCTTCCCGCATCCGAATGGCTTCCCGACGAGCAGCACCAGCAAAATCTTCTGCCGGACAATCTGCTTCTTTCTGATAAGCACACATGATTCCACGGGAGGAATTGACAATTGCACCAAGACCATTCTGGTCAAACGCTGCTGCGACACCGGCAGCACCGCCGCCCTGTGCCCCGTAACCCGGCACGAGGAAGAACGTATGCGGCAGGCGGACACGCAATTCCTTGAGCTGTTCCGGATAGGTTGCACCAACGACCGCACCGACTGCGGAATAGCCGGATGCACCGATTTGTTCCGCACCCCAGGTTTCGCACATATCGCCCATGACATCATAAACAGTGTTTTCACCGATTTTCTGGTCTTGCAGTTCGCCGCTGGACGGGTTGGAAGTCTTGACCAGAACGAAGATACCCTTGTCCCGTTCTGCACAGATATCCAGCAGCGGACGGATGCCGTCTGTGCCGAGATAGCCGTTGACGGTCAGAGCATCTGCTCCGAACGGTTCTAAGGTTTCTGTTCCAACGGTCACGCTGCCAAGGTGAGCGGTTGCATATGCCTGCATAGTTGCACCGATGTCATTCCGCTTGCCGTCTGTGATGACGAATAAGTGTTTGCTCTGTGCATAAGCGATGGTTTCCGCCAGCACCCGAACGCCCTCATATCCGTACATTTCATAGTAAGCAGCCTGTGGCTTGATGGCTGGAACGACATCTGCAAGGGCATCAATCAAGGCAAAGTTAAATTCCTTGATGGCGTTTGCAGCTGCCTTTAAGGTCATGCCATCCGCAGCAAAGTGCTTTTCACGGATGAATGCCGGTACATAGTCCAGCTTTGGGTCTAAACCGGCAACGGAAGGGTTACCGGTTTCCTGAATGCGTTTGATCAATCTGTCAAATGCCATATCGTTCGTTCCTTTCTATTTTAATCCTTGTCCCGATAGCGAATGACTCCATCGGTCATCGTCAAAACGGCCTTTCCACGGAACTGCATCTGCTTGAATACTGCATTGCGAGCCTTGGAGTGCAGCTTGTTCGGGTCAACGATCCATTCCTTGTTTAAATCGACCAGCGTCAAGTTCGCTGGTGCACCTGCTTCGAGGGTTTGCTTTGGCAGGTGGAGAATTTCTCTCGGGCGGTCTGCCATCAGCCGGACAATATCCGGCAGTGTCAGCAGATTCTGATGATAGAGCGTCAGCGTTGCAGCCAGAGAAGTTTCCATACCAATGACACCATTGGGTGCGTGGTAGAAATCGCTCTTTTCTTCCGGTGTGTGCGGAGCGTGGTCGGTGACAATACAATCAATTGTCCCATCCAGAACACCTTCCAGAACGGCTTTCCGGTCTTCTTCCGTCCGCAGCGGTGGGCTCATCCGGTAATCGGCATCTTTCGACAGCACCTTTTCTTCGGTCAGCAGGAAATAATGTGGGCAAGTTTCGCAGGTGACCGCAATGCCCTCCCGTTTTGCCAGCCGGACAATTTCCACGCTGCCCTTTGTGCTGACGTGTGCGATGTGAATCGCACCGTGCACCGAGCCAGCCAGAATGATTTCTCTGGCAGTAATATAGTCCTCGGAAGCTCTGTCCATGCCCTGTACCTGCAACTGTTCGGAAACAGCACCCTTGTTGACGATACCGCCGTGAATAATGGAGAGGTCTTCACAGTGGGAAATCACTGGCAGGTGCAAATCCCGTGCCTGTTCCAGAGCCAGCCGCATTTGTTCGGCATTCTCTACCGGTCTGCCATCGTCGGAAATCGCACAGATACCAGCCTGCATGAGAGCCGGATAATCACAGAGCGATTCGCCTTTCATGCCGTTGGTAATGCAGCCGATGGGGTGTACCTTGACGCCTGTCGGAGCAGCTTTGTCTAAAATATACTGAACCGTTTCGGGGGTGTCGATGGTGGGCTTGGTGTTTGGCATGCAAGCAACATCCGTCACACCGCCAGCCAAG
>HF997938.1:0-7151 GCA_000433635.1 Ruminococcus sp. CAG:254 | reverse complement strand
CACCGCCAGCCAAGGCAGCGGCTGCACCCGTCAGAATATCTTCTTTTTGGGTAAAGCCCGGATCTCGCAAGTGTACGTGCATATCGAACAAGCCCGGGAAAATGGTCAAGCCCTTTGCTGGGATTACCACATCTGCGGCATCCTGCAAAGTACCTGCCGGAGCACGTTTTGCAATGATACCATCTTGAATCAGAAAATCGCTGGAAATGCCGTAAGCATCCGTTGCATGCTGTAATAAAATCGTCTGCATAGGTTGCACCGTCCTCTCAGTCAATGAATGGTGGGGGAAAACCGGATGATTAAAAAATAGTGACACAGTCCGCATCGTCCAATTCGTTGACAGAAACCTTCACGGTTTCCGTCTGTGCAGTCGGGAGGTTCTTCCCAACATAGTCCGGACGGATGGGCAATTCCCGATGGCCACGGTCAATCAGCACGGCAAGCTGAATGCTGGTGGGTCTGCCCCGTTCCAGAACGGCATCCATGGCAGCACGGCAGCTTCTGCCCGTATAAAGGACATCATCCACCAAAATGATTTTTTTATCCTGTACAGAAAAATCAATTTTTGTTTTTTCTGCGTGATTGGGGACAACCTTATCATCCCGATAGGTGGTAATATCCAACGCACCGAGTTCCACCTGTCGGTGTTCCAGTTCTGCAATGCGTTCCACAATGCGTTTCGCTAAAATCACGCCTCTGGAATAAATGCCAATCACAGCAAGCTGGTCTGCACCGTGGTTGCGTTCGAGAATCTCATAGGTGATGCGGGTAATCGCACGCTGGATGGCGGATGCATCCATAATGGTTTTCAAAGTGGGAGTTCCTCCTTCCTGTCAATGGATTTTTGCACACAAAAAAACGCTGCCTCATCCTTGGACGAGTCAGCGTGCTTTTCCTGCAAATGGTTGCAATGAGGGCTGAAAAATGAGATTGTAGCCGCAAGGGGGTACAATCTGCCGCAAGCTTGAAACGCCTTTTCGACCTCTCTGGATCGACTTAAAGGAATTTATTGTTGTTATTATACCACAGATTCGATGGAATGTCAATCGTATTTCGGAAAAGGTGTCGAAATTTCTGAAAAAAGTCGAATGGGGTGCAGAGAAAGCAGGGAAATGGAACAAAAAGCGAATGGCAGGGGGTTTTCTTTTTTGGTTTTTTTGAGAAAAAAGCAGAAGAAAGAAAAGTAGTTAGTGTTGACTAACTGTTGAAGAACAGCGTTTTTGTTTCAAAAGAAAGTTTGACAAAAAAATAACGATTTGAGATTGACAAAAAAATAACAATGTGGTATAATAACAGCAGAAACCGGAAAAACTGGTTTTTGAAAATCAATTGATAGGAGATTTGCATATGACGGAAAAAACAGAACAGATGACGGTCGGTCTGGTCGACACTGTATCGGCACTGGAAGAGAAATTGGCAGCCCTTCGGACAGCACAGGCAAAATTTGCTACCTACACACAGGAACAGGTAGACTGTATTTTCCGTGCAGCGGCATTGGCAGCCAATCAGGCACGGATTCCGCTGGCAAAGATGGCAGTGGCAGAAACTGGCATGGGCGTTGTGGAAGACAAGGTCATCAAGAATAACTATGCAGCGGAATATATCTATAACGCTTACAAGGATACCAAGACTTGCGGTGTCATAGAAGAAGACAAGGCATTCGGTACCAAGCGGATTGCAGAACCAATCGGTGTCATTGCAGCCGTAATTCCGACCACAAACCCAACTTCTACCGCCATTTTCAAGACTTTGATTAGTTTAAAAACCAGAAACGCAGTTTTGATTTCTCCGCACCCACGGGCAAAGAAGTCCACCATTGCAGCTGCAAAAATCGTATTGGATGCAGCCGTTGCAGCAGGTGCACCAAAGGACATCATCGGCTGGATTGATGTGCCGTCGCTGGAACTGACCAACACCCTGATGCAGGAAGCAGATTTGATTCTGGCAACGGGTGGCCCGGGCATGGTAAGAGCTGCTTACTCCAGCGGAAAGCCAGCACTCGGCGTTGGTGCAGGAAACACACCAGCAGTCATTGACAAGACCGCAGATATTCTGCTGGCAGTCAACTCCATCGTGCATTCCAAGACCTTTGATAATGGTATGATTTGTGCGTCTGAACAATCTGTGATTGTAGACGACAGCATTTATGACCAGGTCAAGGCAGAATTTATCAAGACAGGCTGCTATGTCCTGACACCGGAAGAAACCGAAAAGGTAAGAAAGACCATCTTAATCAATGGTGCTTTGAATAGTAAAATCGTTGGACAGCCGGCAGCAAAGATTGCCGAGCTGGCAGGCGTTACCGTTGACCCACGGACAAAGGTTCTGATTGGGGAAGTGGAATCCGTCGATTTAGAAGAAGAATTTGCACATGAAAAGCTGTCGCCCGTTCTGGCAATGTACCATGCAGCAGATTTTGCAGACGCCCTGAACAAGGCAGACCAGCTGGTACAGGATGGCGGCTATGGCCACACTGCTTCTCTGTATATCGATACGGTTCACGAACGGGAACGGTTAGACCAGTTTGCAGCACGCATGAAGGCTTGCCGCATTGTGGTCAATACTCCGTCTTCTCATGGCGGTATCGGGGACTTGTACAACTTTAACTTAGCACCATCTTTGACATTGGGCTGCGGCTCTTGGGGCGGCAACTCTGTTTCTGAAAATGTCGGTGTCAAGCACTTATTAAATATTAAGACCGTTGCAGAGAGGAGAGAAAATATGCTTTGGTTCCGGACACCGCAGAAGGTATACTTTAAGAAGGGTTGTCTGCCGGTTGCAATGCGGGAGCTGAAGCAGGTTCTCGGCAAGCAGAAGGCATTTGTTGTAACCGACCGTTTCCTGTTCCAGAGTGGAACGGTTCACTGCATCACCGACCAGCTGCATGAACTGGGCATTGCCTATCAGATTTTCTCTGACGTGGAACCAGACCCGACCCTTGCTTGTGCAAAGCGTGGTGCAGAAGAAATGCGTGCCTTTGCACCGGATGTTATCATTGCATTGGGTGGCGGTTCTGCAATGGACGCTGCAAAGATTATGTGGGTGATGTACGAACATCCGGAAGCAGACTTTATGGACATGGCAATGCGGTTCTTGGATATCCGGAAGCGTGTTTACACGTTCCCAACTATGGGCGAAAAGGCATATTTCATTGCCGTTCCGACCTCTTCCGGTACGGGTTCAGAAGTAACACCGTTTGCGGTTATCACCGATGAAAAGACGGGCGTGAAGTATCCGCTGGCAGACTATGCACTGCTGCCGAACATGGCAATTGTGGACACCGATTTGATGATGACTCAGCCGAAGGGCTTGACGGCTGCATCTGGGATTGATGCATTGGTACACGCTCTGGAAGCATATGCTTCTGTTATGGCAACCGATTTCACAGATGGTCTGGCACTGAGAGCGATTCAGAATATCTTCACTTATCTGCCAGCTTGCTATGACAACGGTCTGAATGAACCAGTTGCAAGAGAAAAGATGGCGAATGCTTCCACTATGGCTGGTATGGCATTTGCGAATGCATTCCTCGGCGTTTGCCACTCCATGGCACATAAACTGGGTGCATTCCACCACCTGCCGCACGGTGTTGCAAATGCAGTGCTGCTGACGGATGTAATGCGTTATAACGCTGACCCAAGACCGCAGAAGATGGGCACATTCTCGCAGTATGCATATCCGCACACACTGGAACGCTATGCAGAAGTGGCACGGTTCTTAGGCTTGAGCGGAAACAGCGATGAAGAATTGCTCGAACAGCTGATTGCAAAGATTGAAGCCCTGAAAGAACGGGTTGGCATCAAGAAGACCATTCGGGATTACGGCGTAAAGGAAGAAGATTTCCTTGCAACACTGGATGAAATGGTAGAGCAGGCATTCGATGACCAGTGCACCGGAGCAAATCCACGGTATCCGCTGATGTCGGAAATCAAGGCAATGTATCTGAAGGCATATTACGGCGAATGAGCAGGAAGGTGAAAAACATGCGGGTATTATCAGAACAACCAAACAAGAAAAGTTATCAGGACGGCAACCTCCGGCTGAAAGTGTTCGGAGCATCGTTCAAGAAGTCCGATATTTTGAATGAAGCATTGAATCAGGCAAGAGTGGAAGAAACCGGCTTGCAGATTCCAAAGCTGCTCGAAGTAAAGCAGATTGACGGACAGTGGACAATCGTGACCGAATTCATCGAGGGCGAAACGCTGGAATCTCTGATGGCAGCACATCCGGAAAAGATGACCGAATATCTGGAACAGTTTGTTGCATTGCAGAGTGAAATTCTCAGCAAGCGTGCACCGCTACTGAACCGCCTGAAAGACAAGATGAACAGGAAGATTCGGGAATCCGGTCTGGATGCAACCACACGCTATGAACTGCATATGCGGTTGAACGGCATGCGGGAGCATGAAAAGGTTTGCCACGGCGATTTCAACCCGAGCAATGTCATTGTAACACCAAATGGTGACTGGTATGTAATTGACTGGTCACACGTGACACAGGGCAATGCCAGTGCAGACGCAGCAAGAACGTATCTGCTGTTCTGCCTGAATGGCAAGGAAGACGTTGCCGAACAGTACTTGCAGATTTTCTGCGAAAAGAACGACATTGCAAAGCAGTATGTGCGTTCTTGGATGCCGATTGTGGCAGCTTCCCAGCTTGGAAAGGGCAACGAATCCGAACGGGAATTTCTGCTGCGTTGGGCGAACGTGGTACAGTATGAATAAGCTTCCTGCCTGACGAAAAAACAGGTTCTCCTCCCAATTTTTATAAAAAGCTGTAAGTGTCCCTGTGGATGCTTGCAGCTTTTTTGTCGTTGGAAAAATGATTTGATTTGTGGAAAAAATGGTACAACCTGCGAATTGACAGCCAATCGAAAAAGGGATATAATAATTGTTAGAATCCTAATCATTAGGATTCTATCTATTTTGGGAGGGGGGAACATCCATGAAAGAAACACTGCATTATTTGTTGATGACAGACCATTTTCTGTTTCAAAAGACGCTGTTCGGGAAAATCAAGGAAACAGGGTTGAGTATCGGACAGCCGAAAGTGTTGGACTACTTAAAAGAACACGATGGAACGACACAGCGGGAAATTGCTGCTGCGTGTCAGATTGAACCGGCATCGCTGACTTCCATTTTAAATGGTATGGAAAAGGCGAACCTGATTGAACGGAAAACCTTGGACGGCAACCGGAGAAGCTGGCATATTTTCTTGACAGAAAAGGGAAAAGAGCAGCTGAAATGTGTCGATGCTGCGTTTACAGAGATTGAACAGACCGCATTACAGGGGTTTACTGCGGCGGAACAGCAGGCGTTATGTGCCTATCTCCTGCGGATTCACAAAAATTTTGAATCAAAGGCATAAGGAGGATGTTTATGGAAACCATTGAGAAAACACGTTCATTCCCGAATCGGCTGATTTGTTATTTTGTTGGCTTATTTATTATGACAGCAGGCATTGCGATTTCTGTCAAATCGAATCTAGGTGTTTCGCCGGTCAGCTCGATTCCGTATACCATTACACGTTGCTGGGGGCTGGAAATGGGCAAAGCAACGATTTTATTTCACTGCGTTCTGGTTTTGATTCAAGTTTTGATTTTGCGGAAACGATTTCAGTTGAAGTCGCTGCTGCAAATTCCAGTTGGCATTGTGTTCGGCTATTTTACGACATTCTGCAATTATCTGATGACCTTTGCACCGACTGTTCACAACTTTGCCCTTCGGATTGGCATGTGTCTGGTCAGCATTGTTCTGGTTGCAATCGGCATTTTCTTCTATATGCCGGCAAATATCATGCCGCTGGCTGGGGAAGGTGTTATGCAGGCAGTTTCAGAGGTGACCAAGATTGCCTTTCCAAAAGTCAAAGTTGCATTTGATTTGACGATGGTCGTCATTTCCCTGACCACGTGCCTGCTGGTGCTTCATCAGTTCGGCAGTGTCGGCATCGGAACGATTCTAGCAGCGGTTTTAGTTGGTGTCGTTTTAGGGCAGATTATGCGGATTTGGGCAACCATTCAGAAGCGGAAACTTGCACAATAAGGATTGCGAAATTTCTTACAAAATCCACAAAATTCGGGCAGAATTTCTCTGCAAAATCTGTCAACTTGCTTGACATTCTGCAAAAAATCTGCTATAATAATTGCATATGAATCAAATCGGAATTCTGGTAAGCAGTAGGATTCCAAGCTGATGGGAAGGAAGTTACAGATATGAAAATTGTACAGAAAATTACAGACTTAATCGGACATACTCCCTTGTTGGAACTGACCCACACCGAGCAGGAAGAACAGTTGCAAGCAACGCTGCTGGGCAAACTGGAATATTTCAATCCGGCTGGCAGCGTAAAAGACCGGATTGCAAAGGCAATGATTGACGAAGCCGAAGAACAGGGCTTGCTGCATCCGGACAGCGTTCTGATTGAACCGACCAGCGGCAATACGGGCATTGGTCTGGCATCGGTTGCGGCTGCAAGAGGCTATCGTCTGATTATCACCATGCCGGAAACGATGAGTGTAGAACGTCGAAACCTGATGAAAGCATACGGTGCAGAACTGGTGCTGACGGAGGGTGCAAAGGGGATGAAAGGTGCGATTGAAAAGGCAGACGAACTGGCAGTGCAGATTCCGAACAGCTTTATTCCGTCGCAGTTCACCAATCCGGCAAATCCGGAAGCCCACAAGAAAACAACTGGCGTAGAAATTTGGGACGACACCGACGGAAAAGTCGATATTTTTGTAGCAGGCGTTGGAACAGGCGGTACAATTAGCGGTGTTGGTGCATATCTGAAAGAAAAGAATCCGAATGTGAAGATTGTTGCCGTAGAACCGAAGAGTTCTCCAGTGTTGTCCGAGGGCTTTGCAGGAGCACATAAGATTCAGGGTATTGGTGCTGGTTTTGTACCGGAAACACTGGATACCAAGATTTATGATGAAGTCATTGCCGTTGAGAACGAAGCCGCATTTGAAACGGGCAGAAAGATTGCTCGAAACGAAGGCGTTCTAGTGGGAATTTCTTCTGGTGCAGCAGTTTGGGCAGCCATTCAGCTGGCAAAGCGTCCGGAGAACAAGGGAAAAGTCATTGTTGCATTGTTGCCGGATACTGGCGAACGGTACTTGTCCACTCCGATGTTTGCAGAATAATCAGACGGAT
>HF997937.1:1260-21066 GCA_000433635.1 Ruminococcus sp. CAG:254 | reverse complement strand
TTTTAAGACCGGATTCTACATCCACACTTGGCGGCGTGACCGTCAAAGAATATTTGCTTACCAAACATAACCCGAATCGCATTGATATGCCGTCCGCTTCCATGGCAGGAAAAATCATCGGTGTGACCGTGCATAACACAGACTGGATTTCCGTAGCATCCGGCACAACGCCGGCGGAGCAATATACGAGAGCGACTGTCAACGGAAATATGAACGATGTGCGAGTCCACTATTACGTGGACAACACCTGTGCGTGGCAAAACTTGTGCGTGTCCATTACTATGTGGATAATGTATGTGCATGGCAGAATCTGCCCCACAGCCTGAGCGGCTGGCACGCCGCTGATGGCAGTGGTAATGGAAATCGCAGAACCATTGCCATTGAGTGTATTATGTCCTCTGCGTACAATTCTACGAATAAGAAGTCGGAGGACAATTGTGCGAAACTTGCCGCAGCACTTCTGAAACAGTATGGATTGGACATCAACCATCTCTACACGCACTTACCGCCGACACTCTCCGGCTGGCACGCTGCGGACGGTTCCGGAAATGGAAACCGAAAAACAATTGCGATTGAGTGCATCATGTCCGGTACATATAACTCAACTGATAAGAAATCGGAAGATAACTGTGCGAGATTGGCTGCGGCTTTGCTCAAACAATACGGTCTGGGTATATCGCATTTATACACCCATACCCACTGGCTGAACGTCCGGGACGGCAAGTCCGGAACGGTTGACCAGTTGAACACCATGTACAATCGGTACAAAATGTGTCCGGCGTACATTTTGCCGCATTGGGCGGAGTTCAAGAAAAAGGTACAGTCTTATTTAAATGCAGGAACTTCCACTATTTCTGCACCTTCTACAAAGCAGATTTACCGAGTGAGAAAGTCTTGGGCAGATGCAAAGTCGCAACTGGGTGCGTATTGAACACCATGTACAATCGGTACAAAATGTGTCCGCTGTATATCTTGCCGCACTGGTCTGCTTTCAAGGCGAAGGTGCAATCCTACTTGAACGGCTCGACTTCTACGACCTCAACTTCTACTACTTCACAGATTTACCGCATCCGAAAAACATGGGCAGATGCCAAGTCGCAAATCGGAGCATATTCCTCTCTGAAAAATGCGAAAAAGGCTTGCAATTCGGGCTACTCTGTTTTCGATTCTTCCGGAAAAGCGGTCTACACACCGCAGATTTCTTTTGCGAAAGGTCAGCGTGTGACGCTGCAAAACGCTCCGCTTTTTTCTTCCGATTCTGTAAAAACTTTTTCCAAGAAAATCTCCGGTACGTACTACATCTATGATGGCAAGGTCTGTGCCAACGGCAGATATCGGCTTACCAACACTGCTGCCAACTGCGGAAAAACGCCGGTCGGCAGCTACGTGACAGGGTATGTTTCTTACGATAATTTCAAGTGAGGTGCGTTTTTATGACGAAATCGCAGAAAAATTCGGTTGATGAAATGCTGGCGGTTGGAATCTCGATTCCCAAAATCGCTGCCTTTCTGCACGTCTCGCAAAACTCCATCAAGTCCTACTTACAGCGAAATCACCCTAACGATGTCTGCCGAAATTGCGGCACTCCCGTTCTGCAAGTGCCGCATCGAAAGCAGAAAAAATTCTGCTGTGACGCTTGCCGGATGCACTATTGGAACACCCATCCGCAGGAAATGCGGCATGAAAACGCAGCCACGATTCCCTGTGCGTTCTGCGGAAAACCGGTTCTCAGCTACCGAAACCATCCAAGAAAATATTGCTCTCGTGCCTGTGCTGCGAAAGGAAGATATCAATGACGAAAGAGATTGAAATTTACAAAGTATCTATGGCGGTTTTGCGAAATTTCCTAAAATCCGGACTGCTGACCCAGTCGGAATATGTTCAATGTGAACAAACTCTCGCCGAGAAATGCGGGTTATCTTTGGGCAGCATTTTTCGAGAAAGTGCTTGACTTTCTGCCCCAGTAGAGGGAATATGTTAGCAAGCATACGCTTAATACAAAGAAACAGGTGATGAAATTGGAGCGAAAAGTACATCGGGTGCAGCAGCGACCGCCAAAGCCAAAATTGCTGCGAGTTGTCGCTTATGCACGAGTTTCCAGCGGAAAAGATGCCATGCTGCACTCCTTAGCGGCTCAGGTTGACTATTTCCAAAACTTGATTCGGCAACATCCGGGCTGGGAGTTTTGCGGTGTGTTCGCAGATGAGGCGAAAACCGGAACGAAAGATGAGCGACCGGAATACCAAAAAATGCTAGAGAAATGCCGGAATCGAGAGGTGGATTTGGTAATTACCAAGTCGATTTCTCGATTTGCACGGAACACCGTCACGCTTTTGGAAACGGTTCGGGAGCTGAAAAGTTTAGGAATTGATGTCTATTTTGAAAAGGAAAATCTGCACTCCACCTCCGGAGACGGCGAATTGATGCTTTCCATCCTCGCCTCGTTTGCTCAGGAGGAGAGCAAATCCGTCAGCGACAACATGAAATGGCGGATTCGGAATGATTTCCAACAAGGCAAAATCGGCAGCATTACGATTTTCGGATACCGCAGAAATGCCGATGGTGTGCTGGAAATTGAGGAATCAGAAGCCAAAATTGTGCAGATGATTTTTGCGGATTATTGCTCCGGAATGGGACAATGTGCCATTGCGAAAAAAATCAACGCCATGGGGATTTCCACGAGACAAGGTAATCGATGGACAGGACAACGTGTGAAAGAAATTCTGGTCAATGAAAAATATGTTGGGAATATGCTATTGCAGAAATATTATCGACAAGACCCGATTGGCAAACGCAAGATGAAAAATCAAGGCGAGCTGCCGAAATATTTCGTGGAGCAGTCCCATGAGTCGATTATTTCTGCGAATTTATTCAAGAAAGTTCAAAACTTAGTAAAAGAACGGACGGAACAATTCTCCCATCCCGGTGCAACAAATCGCTATCCACTGTCCGGCATGGTGCAATGTGCAGGGTGCGGAAAAAGCTATCAGCGGAAAATTTACAAGCAAGGTGCGGTTTGGATGTGTGCAACCTACCTCCGACAAGGAAAATCACACTGCCCTACGGCAAAACAAATTTCCGAACGGATTCTGCATGAAAAAATTTGCTCTGTTTTGCAAATCAAAGAATTTGACGTGGAAATTGTGAAAAGCAGAGTTGATAACATTCTCATATCGCCGAATCAACTGACTTTTCTTTTCAAAGATAACACGGAGAAAACGGTTTCTTGGGAAAATCATTCCCGCAGTGAAAGCTGGACAACGGAGATGCGACAGGCTGCCGCAGAAAGGAGCAGAAAATGCCAAAAGTAACCGTCATTCCGCCGTCTATCAATCGGACAACTCGACAGGATATTTCAGCTCCAACACGCCGAAAAGTCGCTGCCTACGCCAGAGTTTCCACCGATTTCGAGGAACAACTCACCAGCTATGAGGCACAAATTTCTTACTATACCAATTACATTCAAAGAAATCCGGATTGGGAGTTTGTTAAAATATATACAGATGAGGGCATTTCCGCAACATCTACGAAACATCGAGAGGGCTTTAATTCCATGATTGCGGATGCTCTGGACGGAAAAATCGACTTGATTATCACAAAAAGTGTAAGTCGGTTCGCTCGAAATACGGTTGACAGCTTGACAACTATCCGAAAATTGAAAGAACATCATGTGGAATGTTTCTTTGAAAAGGAAAATATTTGGACTTTTGATAGTAAAGGCGAATTGCTCATCACCATTATGAGTTCTTTGGCTCAGGAGGAAAGCCGTTCGATTTCTGAAAATGTCACATGGGGACAGCGAAAACGGTTTGCTGACGGGAAAGTTAGTCTGCCCTATGCTCACTTTTTGGGCTATCGAAAAGGCGAAAGCGGTCTGCCGGAGATTGTTCCGGAGGAGGCGGAAATCGTTCGATACATTTATCAGCGATTCATTGATGGTTTGACACCTTACAAAATTGCAAATGAGTTGACGGCTCAAGGCATTCCGACTCCCTGTGGAAAGGAAAAATGGTCAGCAAGCACCGTGAAAAGCATTCTGACGAACGAGAAATACAAAGGCGATGCACTCCTGCAAAAGAAATTTACCGTTGACTTCTTAACGAAAAAGCAACAAATCAATGAGGGACAAGTTCCACAATACTATGTGGAAAACAGCCATCCTGCGATTATCACACCGGAGGAGTTCGATTTTGTGCAGTCAGAGTTCCAGAAACGCTGCGTCAAGCCCTACAGTAGTACCAGCATTTACGCCACAAAAATCATCTGCGGAGATTGTGGGAGTTATTTTGGTGCGAAAGTCTGGCATTCCAATTCAAAATATCGCCGAGTGATTTACCAATGCAACAGCAAATTTAAAGGCAGTCATTTCTGCACCACGCCGCATTTGTATGAACCGGAAATTCAAGAGAAATTTTTGCAGGCTTTCGCACAGTATTTCTCGCAGAAAGATGCGGTCATCAAGAATTGCCAATTTGCCTTAAACCGCTTGAAAAAGCAGGAGAGCAAAAAAGCGGAGCTGCAAGATGAGTTAGTGGCAGTCAATGAAAAGCTAAAAGATTACATCCAGCACGGTGGAGAGAATTTCGATGCACTCAATGCAAAATATGAGGAGCTTTCCGCTCAGTTGGATGCTGAGGAGATAGCTGAGTCCGACCGGAAACGCCGGATTGCCAAGATGCAGAAAATTTTGCTGACGTTAAAGAAAACCGATTCTGTGCTGGAAACATTTGATGAATCCGTCTGGAATGCCGTTCTGGAAAATCTCACCGTGTTCCATGATGGGAGTTTGGTGTTTCTATTCCGGGATGGGACGGAGATAAAAGTGTGAGATAATTGCAGCCCTGTTGGAGAAATCCGGCAGGGCTGTTTTTTTTCATAACTCAAGTCCATAATTGTAAAATCCCAGCCCACAGGGCTACTTTTTCACTCCTTTTTTCTCTCCAAAACCCACTTAATTTTATTAAGTCAAATCGAAACCCCTTAAAAAACGCCACCTATCGTTTGCTTTTTGAAAAAACGCCGAGCTATCGTTTGCACTTTAGCTCATGAAAGCAAAAAATCATGCACCCGATTTTACGAGTGCATGATTCTTACATTGTATCATCAAAGATACGATTGTGGTGGAGGCGACGAGAATCGAACTCGTGTCCGAAAACCGATTCCTGCAACTTTCTACGAGCGTAGTTTATCTTTTCAAATTCCGGACAAAAGCCGCCGATAAACAGGCTGCAACTGTCCGTAGTTCAAATGCCATTCAACGGTGTGAACAGGCCGAAGAATCGTTCACCACTGCGTTATGCCGCAGCACAGGCCGTGGTACTCCTGTGGGCGACAGTAGCTGACTTAGGCAGCTACCTGTAAGCTTCTGTTGAAGCTTACAGAGATATTTCTTTTAGCGTTTAATTTAAAACGTGCTTCGTTTTAAAGAGACGATGCCAACTCTGCTCGCTTATTCCACTGCACAGTCCCCGTCGAAACCTTTACGCCCCCATTCTATAGAAACATGTTTTCCCTGATTTCATCGGTATTGTGATTTCATTGTGCGGTCAATCTGTCGCTTTGCTGCCTGCTCTGCTGCGGATTGCCGCTTATCATACAACTTTTTCCCTTTGCAGAGTCCAATCTGTACCTTTACATTTGATCCGCTCCAATGCAAATTCAATGGAATCAAGGTCAGACCGTCTTGTTTGATTTTTCCGAACAGCCGCAAAATTTCTCGCTTATGCATGAGCAATTGCCGCTCCCGTCTGGGATCGGTACGGGCTAATCCGTCTTTTTCATAGGGAGAAATATGCATCCCTTTCAGCACCAGTGTTCCATCTTTAATATCACACCAGCTGTCTTTCAGATTTACGTTTCCCTGCCGAATGGATTTCACTTCATTTCCCTGCAAAGCAATGCCTGCTTCAAAATCTTCCAATACAAAATAAGAGTGCCGAACAGCACGGTTATCTGCAATTTGTTTGGAACGTGTTTGTTTTTGTGCCATGTCAAGCCCTCCTCTTTCTTTTTTGGATTCTTTTTTATTATAACATGATTTTTTTCATTTGTCAATACTTTTTTTACGATTTTATTCGACTTCCTTTTCTGATTTTTTCGTCAATTCCGCCAGTGCTGCATAATGCCGAACAGAAAACGATTCTGGTGCAATTCGTTCCAGCAGCTGTAAATGCTCTGCTTCCCACGCTGCAATTTCTTCCGGCGGCAACGATGCACCGATTCCACGACAAGCTTTCATGCGTCCATTCCAACTTTCCCGTGTGAAAGGCACATCCAAATCACACTCCATTTGATGCGTAACTGTAAAATCATCAAGCCATTCCTCTGCAATTGCAATCGGATGCTTTCGCTCCCCTGCTCCGCTCCAGTTCGGATTGTATTGTAAAACAAGCTCTTCGCTGGCATGTGCAATCGGGTCTTCATATGGCAGCCACTGCATGCAGAGCAACAGCACCTTTCCACCCGATTTCAATACCCGTGCAAACGCTGGAGCTGTTTTTGCAACATCGAAATACCAGTAACATTGACACGCTGTAATCCAGTCAAACGGCTCTGCAAATGTTGGCAGCGTTTCCGCTGTGGAAACCAAATAAGCAATCTCCATGCCTTGCGAAAGCTGCTTTGCCTGTGCAATTTGATTCGGTGCAATATCACAACCTGTCCAGTGTGAACCGGCAGCATATAAATTTCGTGGCAGAACACCCGTTCCCGTTCCGACGTCCAAAACCCGTTGCCCAGCTGCACCACAGTTTCGATTCAAAATCATTTCATAGAACTGCGGCGGATAGATGTCCCGAAAACGGGCATAGTCCGCAGAAGTTTTTCCCCAGTCAAACTTGTTTCCATGGTCAATGTTTTGATTTTGCATTGTCAATGTCTCCTTCCCTTTCAAATAAAAGTAGATGCATTATAATAAATATAATAAAAATGAGTTCCCTTGTCAAGAAAATTCATTTCCTATGAGAAAACCATCAGGAGAGAAGTGCTTTCCTGATGGTTTTCTCTAATTTTCTATTATGGTTTCTCTTTACGACTCGGATTTTGATGGAATCGTTACATCCATGTTCTTTGGCAGCACCAAATTCAAAAGAATCGCAACCAAAAAGACGACTGCAACGCAGTTCTGTGCAAATACAGTTTGTACCATCTGCGGAAAAATCCGGAATAAATCTGCACATTGTGTGAATCCCAGACCAATGCTCAGGGACAACGCTGCAATGGTAATATTTCGCTGCGAGAATCCACACTTGCTAATCATTTGCAAGCCACTGACAACAATAGTTGGTACAACCGCCTAGTACAGCATCCGGCAGCGTTGCCAGCAATGCCCCAAAGAATGGGAAAATGCCTGCTAAAATCATAATACCTGCTCCGGTTGCAATGGTAAACCGATTGACCACTTTTGTCATGGCAACCAACCCGACATTCTGACTGAACGATGTAATCGGCAGACAACCAAATACGGAGGACAATGCACTGACAAAACCATCACAGGCAATCGAACCGGAGGTTTCTTCTTTCGTGACATCTCGATTTAAGCCGGAGGCTGCCAGAGCAGAAGTATCGCCGATGGTTTCTGTTGCGGAAACTAGAAAAATCAACGTAACAGAAAGAATCGCATCCGGATGAAATTCCATTTTAAATGGGAGCAGGTGCGGAACAGCAAAAATACTGGTGTCTTTCAAGGCGGAGAAATCTACAGCACCCATTGCAATTGCCAACAGATACCCGACTACCAAGCCAAACAAAACAGAAAGCTGCTTCCAGTAGGACTTCGCAAAGATATGGAACAGAATGCAGCAAAGCAAGGTTACACTGCCTAAAATCCAGTTCTGGACAGAGCCGAAATCTTCACTGCCGCTGCCACCGCCGAAAGAGTTTGCCCCTACCGACAACAACGAAAATCCAATGGCAGTTACGACACTTGCGGACACAATCGGAGCAATCAGTTTCAGCCAGTACTTTGCAAACAAGCCTAAAATGCCCTCGATAATACCGCCGATGAGAACCGCCCCCATAATTGCACCATAGCCGTATTGTGTCCCGACAAAGCAGAGAATGGAAACGAATGTAAAGCTAATGCCCATGACAATCGGCAAGCCTGAACCAATCTTATGAAAAATCGGAAATAGCTGCACGAGCGTTCCGATTCCGGCAATCAACATTGCACTTTGAATCAGCATCGCTGTATTCTGGTCACTCAGTCCGCAGGCACTCGCAACAATGAGAATCGGGGCAATGTTGGCAACAAACATTGCCAGAATGTGTTGCAGCCCGAATGGAATTGCTTTTACAATCGGAACAGTACCATTTAATTGATAGATGTTTTCTACTGTTTCCTTTTGATGTTCTGTTTTCTGTTTCATTTTGCGGTCGCTGCCTCCCCTGTTTCCTGCGAACGGAACTGAATTTTTCCGGTTGCAGCATCCATTGCATCCACAATGGCAAGCGATTCCAGCTGATAGCCCAGATTCCGGATGATTTTTCCGCCCTGCTGGAAGCCCTTTTCAATCGCAATGCCAATGCCCTCTACGGTTGCTCCTGCCTGCTGTACAATGGAAATCAAACCCTGCAAGGCACAACCATTTGCAAGGAAGTCGTCAATAATCAAAACCCGATCTTCCGGATGCAGGAACTTCTTGGACACAATCACCTGATTCTTGCACTTATGTGTAAACGATTCCACTTCTGCCACATAAACAGCACCATCAATGTTGACGCTCTTGGACTTCTTCGCAAACACCACTGGCACGCCGAAACATCCTGCAACAATGCAGGCAATCCCAATGCCGGATGCTTCAATGGTCAGAATCTTGTTGATTTGCTTTCCGGCAAATCGTTTCTGGAACTCCTCCCCCATCTGCCGAAACAACGCTACATCCATCTGGTGATTCAAGAAGCTGTCTACTTTTAAGATGTTTCCCTCTTTGACAATGCCGTCTTTCTGAATGCGTTCCTCTAAAAAGTTCATGTTTTTCTGTCCTTCCCAACATACAAATTTTGTCCAAAACTGGTAGTCGCTTGTACGTTTTTGATTTTTTTCGTATTATACCATATTTTTATGGTTCATACAAGTTCTTTTTGTAAAATGGGACGAAACAGTCTACAACATCCAGCAGGAACAAAAAAAGAACCGATTCCTGTAAATTTTATTTGAACGGACAGCCGTCTGTCTGGCTTGATTGTTATAATGGGGATAGAAATTGCAAATGACGCATTCTTGCAACGCAAAAACTAGGATGTATCATCAGAAAGGAGGAAGTGTTATGGCAAAGGGATGCTTTCGGAGAACCGACCGTGTTTGTGCTCTGTGCCGGCACTGGAATGGAGCAATGGGCAGCACTACCATTCAACCAGTGTTGGGCGGACGGTTTCAGGTGGAGATGAAGGAAAAAGAAACTTGCTACCAGAGAACCGGACAGACGCAGGCAACGTTTGCATGTTCCAAATTTGAGCCGAGATATTAAGAGATGGCTGGAGAATTGGGGGTGATTGTTTGATCAATAATCCTTTTACATACAACCGTTAAAATTTATATTGAATAAGGAGTTATTTTTATGAGCAAAAACAAGAACAATTTCAAGTGTCCAAAATGCGGAGGCACTTCTTACACAGAATACAATGACAAACTGAGAAATGGTGCAATTGGTGCGGCTGTTGGTGCATTCTTACTTGGGCCGATTGGATTGCTTGCTGCTGGTTTGGGAACAGGAACAGATAGTACTGGAAGAAAATGCAACAACTGCGGAAAAAAAGTACCGAATCAGTTGAGTGCACAGGAGAAAAAAGCCAGAGGTGCTGCGGGAAAATCATTTGGAAGCATTGCTACAAATCAATTTAAAAATGGCTATCAGCAAGCAATGTCGCAGTATAGTGATGATGATTAATTGATTGATTTGTAATCGTGTAAAGAACGAAACAGGAGGAACGAAAAATGCCGACTTTTGAATTGAAGTGCCCTTATTGTGAAAGTAAAAATGTTGTTTCAAAAAACACAAAACTGAAGTATGGTGGAGTTGGAGCAGCCACTCTTGGTGTATTAGGTGCACTGGCTTTAGGGCCAATTGGATTGTTAGGCGGTGCAGCAATTGGAGCTTTTACAGGAGCAAAAGAAGCAGAATTAATAAAATATCACTGTTCGGATTGTGACAAGGATTTCACTGTATGCAGTAAATGTAATGGACATGTAGAAAAGTTAGCACAAGTAGGAGGTAATGCTTGTGCACGGAAGCAACCAAATGGAACCAAGTATTATACACCTGGTGCGAAATGCCCACTTTGTGGTTATGTGTTCAGACAGCCACGCACGTCTTTTACACCCAAAAATAACAACAACTATTAATATAATTGCTGCTCTCATTTGAATATCCCCTGCCGGCTCATTGTGATTCCCATCCGGCAGGGATTTTTTAAAAAGTTTCAAAAATGACCAGAAATAACAGAAAACAAACCAGCACCGATTCTCGAAAAATTCGATGCTGGTTTTTCTGTTCACAGGTTTAATCTTCCCAAATTTGTGCATATTCTGGCTCGAGTTGGTCATAGTATGCAATCAGAGCATCTTCCTGTTTTTCCATGAAGAATGCCTGCTCTGCTGGGCTCAGAAACTTGTTATCAAGATTGAAATTACAAAAATAAAAATGTCCCTTTGCAGGATGAATCAAATTCAAACCATGCAAAGGAACATCGTATTGCTTCTGTTATTCAGAAAGGTTTTCGGTGCAGAACAGGTTGATGCAGTTGTTGATATCCTCTTCGGAACAGTCCACAGAAATGCCCGATGCCAGCCAGTAAGCATATTCCCCAGCATCATACTGCTTCAATGCATCCAAATCGCTGCCATAGCGGAATTCAATGTGCCATGTGGTCGCCATAGTATCCGGTGCCATGCAGAAATACGTGAACTCGCCAGAGTCTGCATCATCGCTTTCATAAATATACAGCCCTCTGATTTCTTCCATGCCGATATAGTGAAATGGTGTTTTTTTTCTTCATCCTGAAAAATCTCCTGTTTCATATTGACGTGCATATTGTGTTTTTATTAAATTCATTATACACGTTTTTGCATATCACGTCAACGCTTTCCCTTAAAAATGAACAGTTGTCGCATTGCATTTATTTTATTTCCCTTTTAGGCGATAGAACCACCTAAAAAGCAACTTAGAACCATGTTTTTGTAACACTACACAAAAACGCATTGACAATTTCTGTTGAAAATTGTATAATAAGAACAAGGAAAAAGGAGGATGATGAGCATGAAAAAATGGCATCAAAAGTCAATTGCAATTTTCATCGCAGCAACTTGTTTACTTGCCGGAGGGACGATTGGTCTTTCTCAGGAATCCCTGTCAAAATTACAACTGACAGCAGCAGCAGAAACAGAAAACACAAACTTGGTAGGGGCTTCCTTTGGGTTGGAATTGGAATATGACTATTTGGATGACGGAACTTTGGAGATTACAAAATTTGTAAGTTCCTATTCCACAGATGTCGAGCTGCCATCCACAATCGAGGGGAAACAAATTACCAGTATCGGACACAGTGCATTTAGTGGCTGTAGCGATATCACCAGTATCACCATTCCGAATGGTGTCACCAGTATTGGATATTGGGCATTTGAAAAGTGCAGCAATTTGACCAGCATCGTCATTCCAGACAGTGTTAAAACCATTGGCGGATATGCATTCTCCAATTGCAGCAGTTTAACCGACATCACGATTCCGGATGGTGTCACCACAATTGGATACTCTGCATTTGCAGATTGTCGCAAATTAACCAGCATCAATATTCCAGAAAGTGTAACTCGTATTGGAAATTCTGCATTCTCCAATTGCAACAGCTTAGAAACATTTATGGTTGACCCAGAGAACCCTTCTTATACATCTGAAGACGGCGTATTGTTCAATAAGGATCTGACAACGTTACTGTATTATCCAAAGGGAAAATCTGGAGCATACACCATTCCAGACGGTGCAATCAATATTGGAGAAAGTGCATTTCGGGGTTGTTCCAATCTAACAGATGTCATCATTCCGGACAGTGTTACAACAATTGGAGCAAGTGCGTTTTCCGACTGCATTAACTTAACAAGCATCTATCTTTCCAGTGGTGTATCCAATATTGCAAATACTTCATTCTCGAATTGCAGCGGCTTAGAAGCATTTATTGTTGACGCAGCGAACACTTCCTATACATCTCAAGATGGCGTGTTATTTGATGAAAGCATGGAAACCTTGCTGTGTTACCCGCAGGGAAAAACAGGTACTTATACCATTCCTACTTTTGTAACCAGTATCGGATATTCTGCATTCCGGAGTTGCGAAGGCTTAACCAGTGTTACCATTCCGGAAAGTGTCACTGCAATTGGAGATTGGGCATTTCGGCAGTGCAGCAATTTGACCAGCGTCACCCTTCCAAACAGTGTCGCCAGCATTGGAGAAAATGCGTTTGGATATTGCAGTCAGCTGACCGATCTCTATTATAATGGTACAGAAGCAGAATGGAATGAAATTTCAGTTGGTTATGATGCAGTTGCTTCTAGTGTTTCTATTCACTATGAACCTGTTGTAACAACCACCACAACCACAACTACGATGACTACAACTACCACCACAACGACAACGACGATAACCACAGAACCAGAAACAACTACCGAATCAGAAACCACAACTGAATCAGAAACCACAACGACGACACAACCAACTACCACAACCACAGAACCATCCACAGCAACGACAATCACGACAACTACCACAACAAATGTGTATACATTCATTCCTGAAGCAGACAAATGGAACTTTTTGAATTCCGGTTATAGCTTTGGCGGATATGACAAAACATATCGTGATGGGATATCGGATTCTGATTATAGCAAATTGATGAATGGATTGACCAACATAGAAAAAGCCCGTGTCAATGGTCTATTATATCAAAATTGGTCAGGTTCTTGTTACGGAATGGCTGTGACTTCTATTTTAGCAGCAAATGGCATTTTGAATCCGTCCGATTGGCAAGATGGTGCCACTTTCTTAAGTGATATCGATGCTCCACCAAGTGCAGAAGTAAAATCTTTAATCAACTATTATATGGCATTACAAAAAACAAATGTAGTTGAAAATAAGAGTAAGACGTTTCTGTTTTTTACAGAAAAAGAAAAACTGCAAATTTTAGTGAATTGCTTAAAAGATGGATCGCCTACGCTCCTTACATTTTGGGGCACTGCATCGAATGGGAATGAGTGGGGGCACGCAGTTGTTGCCTACGACTTACAATATGGAACTTATAGTATTAATGGTAAAGCTTATAACGGAAAAGTGTTGATTTACGACAACAATGCTACTCAATTATCAGATGATAAGTACGATTTGTATTTCAATTCCTCTAAGGGTACTTGGACGATACCGCATTATAGCGATGCAAATCGATTAGGATTTATTTCGGATTATATCGGTTTCATCAATTATCATGGATATATTGATACACAAGATGACCCAATTACTGCTGACCCATTTATCGCTTCTCTGCAATCCAATTCACTGGAATCAAATTATGCTCTCACAAAAATTAATTTCAACCAAGACAAAAATTCCTATACATTCTGTGCTACAGAGGCAGATGAAATTCGAACCTTCTCTGACTTTACAGACAATGTAGACGAAAACAATGGTGACTTGAATTTTGCAATGAGAGATGCAACCAAGGGCTATGAATTGAAGTTGGATGGAACAGAAGATGTTGACTTGTCCATGTGGTATGAAAATAGTGCATTCTTCGTAACAGGTTCTAATAGCAATGTTGCCGTATTCGCCCCGTCTGGTTATGTATCTTTAAAGGGCAGCGATACCGATTATCATTTCAATATGCTCTATAATGATGGATATCATACAACAGACTGGTATTCTTTCCAGGTAGAAGGAAATCATGTCGATGCTGCCAATATGAAGCAGACCGAAGAGGGCTATGTCCTTCATGCAGATAACTTGAACAATGTTACTGCACAGGCATACAACGATGATGCAAACGCAGAAATCACTTTCTCAACCGATTACACCGATGTTTTACTCTATGAGATTGACGAAGAAACCATTGGTGTTGCAGTCGATGAAGATGGCGATGGTGTATATGAAACCACCATTGCACAGAGCGATGCAGATGATACTGCATATGGCGACTTGAATACCGATAATAAGGTCGATTTGAGAGATATCATCGTTCTGAACAAATATCTCGCAAATATGATTCAGCTTTCTGATACGCAAATGGAAAATGCCGATTGTTACAAAGATGGCAGCGTGGATGAAAAAGATGCGACCTCTTTGATGAAGTTCGTACTCTTCTTGACAAACAAACTTCCGGAATATCCGGCTAGAACTTAATTTGCAATTCCTTGTAAAAACAAATCGAAATCCGCCTCCCTGTGTTTATGAATCCGCACAGATAGGCGGATTTTCTTTTTATATTTCTCCGATTTGGCTCTTTGTAGTAGAAAATTAGATGAAAATTTATTTTTTTGTGTAAAATACAGAGATTTCCGCTATTCTTTTGTAATAGATTGACAGAAATGAACGGAAATGATATAATATTGTAAAAGGATTTTGCGGGATTCTAAATTCTTTATTTTTTAGTTGGAGGAACAGTTATGAAGGTAACATCAAGAAAAACGATTGCAATGCTGTCTGCGGGGATCCTTACACTGTCATGCATTCCGGCGGAAATGTTCCCTGTTTCGGCAACGTCTGCCGTTACAGAAAACGCACTGCAATTGGGTGCTCCGGTCACCATTGACAACAATCTGGTGTGCAAAGTGCTGGAACAGAAAGAAGATGAAACATTTCTTCTGAAAATAACGGATGTGAAAGATACAACCATCACCTCTTTGACATTCCCAGAAGAATATGACGGCTATCCGATTCAGTTCGTGGAACTGGGCGATTCTGTATTTAAGAATTGCACAAATCTGACAGAAATCACACTGCCGGATGAAATCAGTGCCATTCCGCAGCAAACTTTTTATGGCTGTACATCGCTGACAACGGTCAATGCTTCCAATGTAACGGAAATTGAATCGGAAGCTTTTCGTAATTGCACATCGTTGACAACGCTGAATGTTTCTGAAAATGTCGTTAAAATGGGTGCGGATGCACTCTATCATACTGCTATTTTTAATGAGCAATATGATGAAGACGGCAATGAAGCTGTTATTAAATATTTCAATAACTGGGTAATCGGATTGAAAAGCAATCTCAGCAAAGAGGAAAAAGACATTGTCATTCAAGAAGGAACAGTCGGAATTGCAAATAGCAGCATTCGTTACATTAACTCTGTTCAACTTCCAAGCACTTTGAAGTATATTGGGGACAAAGCATTTCAGAATCAGTACCCTTATATCAATCTTTCAGAAATGAATCTTCCAGAAGGTTTGATTTCCATTGGAAGTTATGCATTTGAAAGCACAGACTTAAAAGAAATTACAATTCCAAGTACCGTGGAATCTGTAGGAAGTTATGCCTTTAGCAAAACAAAAATTGAAACGGTTGTGGTTGAATCTGGTGTAAAAGAAATCAACGATTATGCTTTTAATGACTGTTCCAACCTTAAAACTGTTACAATCGGCGACAATGTTCAAAAGATGGGTACTTATGTCTTTTCCAATGATACCGCCCTCACAGATGTCACAATTGGTGATGGAACAGAAGAAATCGGCGAACGTGCTTTTGAAGGAGATCGTGCTCTTTTAAATGTTACGATTGGCGAAGGACTGAAGGAGTTGCAATATCGTATATTCGCAAAGTGTACATTTTTGAAAAAAATTGACCTTCCAGACAGTTTGACTTTCATTTCAAATGGTGCATTTTCTGATTCTGCATTGATGGAAAATGGTCTGTCGCCACTGAAATATGCGGATAACTGGCTGATTGGTTATAATACCAATCATACGGATGATTCCGTTGTAACCGTTAAAAAAGGCACTGTGGGAATCGCCTCCGAGGCTTTATATAAACATCAAATGGAAACTTTGAATCTTCCAGATAGCCTAAAATATATCAATAGTGGAGCAATTTCTTACACAAGCAACCTGAAAACAGTAACACTTCCGCAGGGATTGGAAAGAATTGAAAGTGACGCTTTTAAATTAAGCGGCTTATCCGAAATTACAATTCCAGAGAGCGTGGAATATATTGGAGATGCTGCATTCTACCAAGAGCCTTGGAATAGCAATTTTGAAAAAATCACAATTCTGAATCCGAATTGTGAGATTTACGACAGTTACAACTCATATACATTAATTGGAAAAATGAATGTTTTCACCATTTACGGTTTCAATGTATCTACTGCACATGAGTATGCAAATCACAACGATCGGAATTTCGTCGCACTGGATGCTGTAGAAACAACTACGACCACAGAAGCAACCACGACGACGACCACGACTACAACGACTACAACGACCGCTCCTGTTACAACAACTGCACCGACTACCACAACAACTGAAGCAGAACTGATGCAAGGGGATGTGGATGGGGATGATGTCATTTCCGTATCCGATGCTGTCGATGTGCTCAAAATCTATGCGATGTCCGCAGCTGGAATGGATGTCAGCGATTTCACCGCTGCACAGTTCCAAGCAGCAGATGTTGACGGAGATGGCGTCGTAGCGGTTTCCGATGCAGTATATTTGCTGACCTATTACGCAAGAAAAGCAGCCGGTATTGATGTTACATGGGACGACATTGTGAACAAGTAAACCTTTAAGGCAGTATAGATGGAAAAAGCAGGTAGGGGCTTCCCTACCTGCTTTTTTCTTTTAAGTTTCTGAATTTTTTATGAAAAAAAGAAAAGAGGTATACATGTACATGCATACCTCTTTTTGGTGCCGCTGACCGGACTTGAACCGGTACGGATTTTACTCCGAGGGATTTTAAGTTTTTAAATCAGTGAAGCGTTTTAATTTCTTTTGTGGTCTTTTGTTCCCTTTTGTGCCCGATTTTTCGAGCTTTTTGAGTATCAAAAATTGAAAAACGCCGAATTACAGCAGCTTTCAAGAATCATAAAAAACCATGTTTTTTGGTAGACTTTCGGTAGATTTGTGGTAGACAAAAGCCGATAACTTGACTTGGTAGACCTACGGTAGACACACGAAATAAATTTAGTTCCCTGCGAAAAATGCCGATTTTGGTAGAAGAAATTGGCACAAAAGATAGGAAATGTCTCGTGTATTTGCCACACAAGAAAATGATAATCTATTGTTACAGATAAAGCGGATTTGTGCTTTTGACCTCTAAAATCAAATCAAAAAATCAATCATTTGGCGGACGATGTTCCATATAATTGGAGCGTTATCCGCTATTTTTATGCCTGAAAACCGAATACAGAGATAACGCTCCTCAGCAATGGGGGGCATTTTTTATTGTCAAAACTTATGAATCCCAGAATCACCATAAATATCAGGCTTGATAATCATAGCTGCACATTATTTTGCTGATGTATCACTTTATTACATTATATCATGTCTGCTGTTTTAATTAAGCGAAATGAAAAATAGGAGGTTTTTTATGTCTGAATGCCAGATCATCACGATCAGCGATGATAAGCTGTCCTGCGAAGCAACAGCTATACTGCTGAGAATGCTCAATTTTCCCGATACGGACTATCATACCGCAGAGGAGCTTTGTCCGTTCTTTGAGAATGATTCTCTGAAAACTATCAGGAACGCTCTGAACGAACTTTACAATGCAGGCTACCTCCGACGCAGCGGTAAGACCTATATGGTCAATAAGGTCAGGATCACACAAATGAAGCTCGCTTAAGCTGAAAACAGGAGGAAAATGGATATGTCTGCTAAAAAAATAAAAAAGGTCAAAACAATGCCATCATCGGTGTGCCGTGTCAATAAAAATGCAAACTATACAGTAATGAGCAACTATCATCTGCGGTCAACTAACCTCAGTCTGAAAGCAATCGGGCTTCTGAGTAAGGTTCTTTCTTTGCCGGAGAATTGGGATTACTCTATCTCAGGTCTGACAGCTATCTGCAAAGAGAAAGAAACAGCGATCAAGGCAGCATTGGACGAACTGAAGCATTGGGGTTACCTCACTGTGACTAAGCTGATGCCGAATGAAACGAAGAGCGGTCGTATAGAGTATGTCTATGACTTCTATGAGTATTCAGAAAAGGATTCGCCTGATGCAGACCGGGACGATGATGATACATACGATGAGGACGAAGAAACATCCGCTGCCGAAGTAAACTCCATAAAAAAAGCTCCGCAAGGAGCAGAAAAACAAGGCATAGAAAATCTACCTCTTGAAATTCTACCAGTAGAAATTCAAGAGGTAGAAAATCAGGGACAAATAAATACTAAGAAGATAATAAAGAAAAATCAAATACTGAGTGATCAAGTATCTATCAATCAGTCCCACTCCGTTAGCGGAAAAGCTGTTGAAAATGATGAAAAACAGACAGACGGACGGATTGACGGATATATCTGCGAAAAAGAGATTTATACCGAAGTAGTGAAAAACAACATCGACTTTTCCTACTTTGCAGAATGGCTCGGTGATGAGGAAGAAGCTGAGGAGATCGTTCAGATGATCGTTCGGCGGATATGTTCCCGAAAGAAAACGGAGCGTATCTGCGGACAGGACTTCCCCAGGGAAGTTGTCAAGTCCGCTATGCTAAAGGTTGATATAAACGTTCTTGAAAATGCTATTGAGCAGATGAAGCGTACAGACAATGTGCGGAACTATGAGAGTTATCTTATCAGCACTCTGTTCAACGAAGCCAACGGCAAGCGTTTCAAGGAAAATGCTGAGGGACGATGGGCTGAGTATGCTGTCAAGAGAGATTTTGGCGGTTATGATGACTGAACGTTCCTGAGAGGAGGTGGTGGCTATGGAAGGGGAGAAGAAACCGGACGTAGCTGCTTGAAAGACGGCAAATGAGCTTTTTTGAAAGGAAGGTGAAGATCATGGCTAAGTCTATTCTGACACCGGAGGGCGATCTCGTCAACTACGATAACCTGATTGCGGTCAGCGTCGAAGTGCGTCCTGTCGGTGTCGATGAGGAGCATTCGGAAGATGAATACTGTATCGTTGGCACAGATGTGACCAACAAGGAAAATCTGCTGTATCACTCGCCCGACTATGACAAGGTGATGAGTGTCCAGCGTGACATTACCCGTTGGCTCCAGAGTGAAGCATTTTCAACTTTTGAGATGCCGACCGCAGACGAAGGCGGTGATGCGTAATGCCGTCCGACTATGAGAACGGTGCGAAGAAAACCATTGACATTTCAATCAAGGCGGAGAAAATGACCGCTGATGTGCTGAAATCGGCATTGCAGGAGTTTATGTCGGGCAAGGCAGAGAAAAAAGGGCGAATGACCTATAAGCAGTTGCAGGCTAAGTCGCCGTCAAAGCTCGACAGCATTGAGGTTTCAGACCGAAATATCGGGGATTTCCTGAAAACCGCACGAAAATACGATGTGGATTTTGCTCTAAAAAGAGATAAAAGCACCTCGCCGCCTACCTATCATGTTTTCTTTTCCGCTGCTAAGACAGAGGATTTCAAGAGGGCATTTTCGGAGTATGTCGGCAAGGACCAGTGCAAGACACCGAAGCGTGGTGAGTTCACCCGTGAGAAGATGCAGCAGCAGGCTCAGAAACTCAGGAGCAAACCTCGAAAACAGAAACAGAGAGAAAAAACAAGGGAGAACAGACGATGATCTACGGCTATTTCATGCCTGTGCCCGTTCCACGGGCAAGGGACGATGATGTTTTTACGGCGGTTTTTGATGCCGATACCAACA
>HF997937.1:0-1244 GCA_000433635.1 Ruminococcus sp. CAG:254 | reverse complement strand
CGGTTTTTGATGCCGATACCAACAGAAAGGAAAGGTCTGCGAATTGCAGATCGACACGAGAAAACTCAAAAAGCTGATCATCAAGGCTATCCCCTATGTAGCTTTCTCTTATGTGGGTAACCTGATTGGCTTTGCGTACCGAACCGCTGAGGGCGACGGCTTTCAGGAAAAGCTCCTGCCCTTCATGAGCAATCTCGGTGTGGCATTTGCAAGAATCATTCCCAGTTTACACCCGTTTGATATTCTTTTCGGCTTGGTTCTTGCGGGTGTAATGAGGCTCGTCCTCTATGTCAAGTCGAAAAACAGGAAGAAATTTCGCCAGGGTGAGGAGTACGGCTCTGCCGTATGGGGCGGTGAAAAGGATATTGAGCCGTATATGGACTTATCCTGCCCCGAAAACAATGTAATTCTCACAAAGACGGAATCTCTCACAATGGGCAAGCCCTCTGCACCGAAGTTTGCGAGAAATAAAAATATCCTCGTTATCGGTGGCTCAGGCTCAGGTAAGACACGATTTTTCGTAAAGCCGAACCTGATGCAGATGCACTCCTCCTATGTAGTCACCGATCCGAAAGGCACGGTGCTTGTGGAGTGCGGAAGAATGCTCCAAAGGGGCCGCCCGAAACGAGTTGACGGAAATGTTGTGTACCGCAGGGACGATAAGGGAAACTATCTGAAAGATAAAAAAGGCAGATATATCCCTGTCTATGAGCCTTACAAGATCAAGGTGTTCAATACCATTGATTTTGCGAAGTCGATGCACTACAATCCGTTTGCTTACATCAGCAAGAAAAACCGTGAGAAGGACATTCTCAAATTCGTGGAAGTCCTTATCAAGAATACTTCTTCTTCTCAGCAGCCGTCCGGCGATGACTTTTGGGTGAAAGCAGAGAAACTGCTCTATACTGCGTATATTGCACTGATTTTTGCTATGTACCCCGAAGATCAATGGAACTTTGAAACGCTGATCGACATGATAAACAATTCGGAGTGCCGTGAGGACGATGAGGAGTTTAAGAACTGTATTGACCTTGAATTTGAGATCGTGGAGTGCTGGCTGAACGGCACAAAGCACGAAGATCCCGAAGTCATGGCTGATTACGGTGACATCTTTGAAACGAAACCCGATGCCGAACAACGGCGCTTGGGTGCATTTGCACTCAAACAATTCAAGGCGTATAAGCTCGCTGCTGGTGTTGTATGCTCTAAAAGACTTCTTAATCAAGCGGTTGGGAAGTCTCTTA
>HF997936.1 GCA_000433635.1 Ruminococcus sp. CAG:254 | reverse complement strand
AGAATGGGTATCAGAGAAGACACCGAAACTGGTTCAGCTCGATGCTGGCACTTACACTTTGACAGAAGAAACCGCTCCGGACGGCTATGTATTGGCAGAATCCATGACCTTTACCGTTGACAAGAACGGCAAGGTTACAGTAAAGAACGAAAACGGCGAAGATGTAGATGCTGGCGGCATTATCGTGATGAAAGATAATACCACCAAGGTATCCATCAGCAAGCAGGACATTACTGGCGACAAGGAAATTCCGGGAGCAAAGCTTCAGGTCAAGGATGAAACCGGTAAGGTCATCGAAGAATGGACTTCCACCGACAAGCCGCACGAAATCAACGAAAAGTTGGTTGCTGGCAAGACTTACACCCTCCACGAAGAAGGTGCACCGGATGGCTATACTTATGCCGAAGATGTCGAATTCACTGTGGATGAAAAGGGCGAAGTTACAACTGTTGTCATGAAGGATGCGGCAACAGAAGTTTCCATCAGCAAGCAGGATATCACCGGAACGACAGAAGTAGAAGGGGCAACCCTCTCGATTCTGGACGAAAACGGCGAACAGGTTGCAAAGTGGATCTCCACCAAGAACGCTTATGTTCTGAAGGGTGTTCTGAACGCTGATACAACCTATACCCTGCACGAAGAAAACGCACCGGATGGTTATGCGTATGCAGAAGACATCACCTTTACCATTGACAAGACTGGTAAGGTCACCGTCAACGGCGAGGATGTCAATGGTCAGGTTGTCATGAAGGATGATGTGACCAAGGTAACCATCAGCAAGCAGTCTGTAACCGGCAGCGAAGAAGTTCCGGGTGCAACCCTCCAGATTCTGG
>HF997935.1 GCA_000433635.1 Ruminococcus sp. CAG:254 | reverse complement strand
CTTGTATAGCATATTTGTTCTGAAAATGGTATATTTGTAAACCAAATTTAGAGGAGTCTTTCTTCTTCATCCAGGTTTGCCAGTTCTCTATATGCTCTTGGTGTTTTTCCAGTGACCTTTTTAAATACCTTGATAAAATGACTTTGCGTCGAAAAACCAAGATAGCTGCTGATGTCAATAAAACTTCTATCGGTATATCGAATGAGTTCTTTCGCCTCGTTGATTTTCAATTCAGAGATATAGTCGGATAAATTCATACCAGTGATTTTTTTAAATTCTGTTGTCACATATCCACGGCTTTTTGAGAGATATTCTGCGATTTCGGATACAGTAATCCGTTCTGTTAGATTTTCCTTGATGTAATTCGTGATGTTTTTTACTAGCTGAGAATGATTTGGATTTCTTTTGTGGAGTGCTTGAACCCGTTCTGCTAAATCTAATATCATATGATACTGCAAATTTTTGATTCTTTCCACATCCTCTAAAGATTCGCATTTCAGAATATAGAGTTCCTCCAACTCTGCAATTTCCGTGGAATTCACACCGGCTTCCATTGCTGCAAAGCAACAAATCGCAAGCAGTCGGATAAAAAAGTTTTTGGTATGTCTTAAAAGATGTGGGGCAAAGTTTCTTGGATTGGCAGAAGGCACTTGATTTGCACCTTGCTTTAATCCTTCTACATCTCCTGCCTTGATTTTTCTTACAATCCCTTGGTCAATCACATAGGAACGAGAACGGGTTAAAAAGGCATCTTTTTTCTCAAAGGAAGTATGTTCCTTAAAGTCTGTGGTAATCCCGATTTGTTGTTCTTTTTTGATTCGGACATCTGAAATTTCCATCATGGTTTTATTGATGCAGAAATTCAAAAAAATCAAAGATTGCAGCAAAGTATCTGGATGCATAATACAAATGGCTTGCATTTGTGCAATCAAAAATTCTGTGTTTTGATAATTTAGCTTAAATGCAATGTGCCGAAGTTCCTGCTGTGTTTTTTCCAATTCACTGACAGGGCCGACAATGATTTTTCGGTTGCTGCTTGTAATAAAGCCATAGCAAAAGTGATTGGAATCTAAACAATATCCAATTTCCCGGTTGTCATTCATGATTTTTGGAAGAACCAACAAATGGCTTGCATTTGTGCAATCAAAAATTCTGTGTTTTGATAATTCAACTTAAATGCAATGTACCGAAGTTCCTGCTTTGTTTTTTCCAATTCACTGACAGGGCCAACAATGATTTTTCGGTTGCTGCTTGTAATAAAGCCATAACAAAAGTGATTGGAATCTAAACAATATCCAATTTCTCGGTTGTCATTCATGATTTTTGGAAGAACCAATTGCACAGGGTCTTCGGTATCAATAAATGGAATCTTTTGAAAAATCAATTGCTTGTTTTCATATAGCCGAACAGGAATTGCAAACAAGCTATAATATTGTAACAGCAAATAAATATGGGAATCTTGTTTCATCCGTGTCATCTCCAA
>HF997934.1:2677-8348 GCA_000433635.1 Ruminococcus sp. CAG:254 | reverse complement strand
CTTCTGATTTTGAAGGCAATTGCGATTCTTTCGATTTGCTCCTAGATTTTTGTTATAGTTTCATTTGCAAGTTCGATTTGCTTCGCAAATGTGGGCTGCTCGCCCACACCTCGCCAACATTTTTGAAAAATTGTTGGAGCAAAAAACTTTTTGTTTGCCTGCGGCTTGTGATTGGAAACCTCATTTCTAGGAAAACCATCCGAATCCGGTTTCGCAAGGCTGGGGCACATCCCCAAGCTTGCCTGGGAATCGCAATTGCCCCTGAAACCTTATCTCTCATTACAACCTTCTGATTTTGAAGGCAATTGCGATTCTTTCGATTTGCTTCTAGATTTTTGTTATAGTTTTATTTGCAAGTTTGATTTGCTTCGCAAATGTGGGCTGCTCGCCCACACCTCGGCGCATTTTTGAAAAACTGCTGCACCGAAAAACTTTTTGGTTGCCTGCGGCAGAAAAATTGCCGCCAATTCGATTTGGCGGCAACTTCTTTTGATTTGTTTTTCTCTTATTTCATTTAATTCTGAGCAGCCGATTCTGCTGGTTCAGCGTCTGTTTTCGGCTTTACAATTGCCGGACGCTTTCCAACTTGCTTAACAATGCACTGCTTCGGACATTCCTTGACACAAAGTCCGCAGGAACGACATTTGTCATAGTCAATCACAGCATGATTATCAATGACATGAATCGCATCGAATTTACAGATTTTTTCGCACTTTTTGCAGCCAATGCAGGCATGCTGACAAGCTTGCATCGCTGTTTTTCCCATATCCTTGGATGAGCAGAGCACATCTACCTTTTTCTTCTCAGAACGCAATGTAATCAATCCGTTTGGACAGGCTTTTGCACACTTCCCGCAGGAAATGCATTCTTCGGTGCAAATGACTGCCAAACCGTCTTGAATCCGAATGCAATCCTTTTCACAGGCAGCTGCACAGTCGCCCAATCCTAAACATCCATGCATACAGCTTCCTGTACCACCGTAGAATCGCTTCGCAGAAGCACAGGTTTGAACGCCATCAAATGCAAATTTTGGCTTGGTTGCTTCGCAAGTGCCGTTGCAGTGAACCACCGGAATTTTCCGTTCTGCTGCGGTAACTGCAACACCCATGATTTCGCCGATTTTGGAAGCAGCAGCTGCACCGCCCGGCAGACAGGCATTCATCGGAGCACCTTTGTTCACGATGGCATCCGCATAGTCCGCACAGCCGGCATAGCCGCAAGCACCACAGTTTGCACCTGGCAGGGTTTCGGTGATTTTTTGTGCTCGTTCATCGACTTTGACGGCAAAGACTTTTGAAATTACCGTCAGCAGAACGCCAAAGACAATCCCGAATACAATAAAAATGCCAATAGGCAGGATATATTCCATTGTTTTTTCTGCTCCTTTCTCACTGTCCCAGACCGCCGAAGCCGAGGAAACTCATTGAAACGATGGCAGCAGCAACCAGTGTTGCCGGAACGCCCCGAAACATCGCCGGAGTTTCTTCGTCTGCATCATCTACTCTGGAACGAACGCCGGAGAATAATACCATTGCCAGTGCGAACCCAAAGCCCGAGAAAAAGGCATTGATGAGGGACTGAACGAAGGTATAATTTTCATCAATGTTCATAATGGTAACGCCCAAAACGGCACAGTTCGTGGTAATCAGCGGCAGATAAACGCCCAGTGTTTTATAGAGCGGTGGCATCACTTTTTTGATAATCATTTCCAGCAGCTGTACAAATACGGCAATGACCAGAATAAAGGCAACTGTACGCAGATAGGTCAGGTCGTTTGGCTCTAACAGGAAATAATAAATCGGATAGGTGACCAGAGCCGCACAGACCATGACGAATACAACCGCAGCCCCCATGCCAATACTGGAATCTAACTTTTTAGAAACGCCCAGAAACGGACAACAGCCGTAAAACTTGGAAAGAACAAAGTTGTTCGTTAAAACGGCAGCAATGATGATGGTAATAACCGTGCTCATGCTTCAACCTCCTCACAATTTGCAGCCCGGCAGGCAGCCGCATTCGGGCAGGCACTGCATCCGATTTTTTTTGGTGGCTTTTTCTTGGAAAGACGGCAGACAACGGCAATGATAATGCCAAGGACAAAGAAACCGCCTGCCGGCATGACGAACAGTGACATGGTGTGTCCCTGCATGAACGGAATGGACAGCCCGAACCAGCTGCCAGAACCGAAGATTTCCCGAATCGAGCCCATCAGGAACAGGGCAAGTGTAAAGCCCAATCCCATGCCTGCACCATCTAGGATAGACGGCAGTGGGGTGTTCTTGCTGGCGAACATTTCCGCCCGTCCTAAAATAATACAGTTTACGGTAATCAGTTCCAGAAATGCACCCAAATTCGTGTACAGTGCCGGAACAAAACCGTGCAGCAAGAATTGAATCAGGGTGACGAATGTTGCAATGATGACGATATAGCAAGGCAGCTTGACCTGTTCCGGAATGACTTTCCGCAGCAGGCTGATGACCAAGTTGGAGAAAATCAGAACGAATGCCGTGGAAAGTCCCATGCCGATGCCGTTAAATGCTCCGGTGGTAACTGCCAAAGTCGGACACATTCCGAGCAGAGAAACCAAGGTTGGATTTTCCCGAATCAGTCCTTTTGTAAATTCTTTTCCGTAATTCATGATAAAATGGCCTCCTTACTCTGTGCGAAGGTATCCATGGCACAGGTGACAGCGGCTTTCATGCCGTTGGAAGAATATGTTGCACCTGTGATGCCGTCCACCTGTTCGACAGCGGCTGCATCGGACAGCCCAACCAGATGGTCGGTCAGCAATTCCGGATTGCTCTGGACTTTTGTTCCAAGTCCCGGCGTTTCGGTGACAGATACAAAGGTGATCCCTGTGACAGTGCCTTCTGCATCCAGTCCAATGACAACCTGTAAACCGCCTTTGTTATAGCCGTTCGCAGTCACCAGAACAGCAGTCTGCTGGTTTTCATCCACATAGACAGCGGTTGCGGTTGCTTTTTCATTGTTTGCTGGCTGAAAATCGGAAACTTCGGTGAAATTTCCAGCGTTCGGCAGCTGCTGTAAGCTTTCCTGAATGGAGGCAGCTTCTGCGGCTGCAATTTTATCTTTTGTGACGCTGTTGGCAACGGCAAGCAGACCGCAGCAGCAGGCACAGACGACCGCCAACACAACCGGCGGCTTGATGAGATTGTTTTTCGATGCCATCTTTATGCTTCCTCCTTCTGTTTGATCGGCTTTGCACCCAGCGGTTTGGTCATGGTGAACTTGTCAATGTATGGTGTGAGCAGGTTCATCAGCAGGATGGAGAACGAGCAGCCTTCCGGCATACTTGCAAATTCTCGGATGACAAATGTCAGAATGCCGCAGCCGATGCCGAAAATCCACTTGCCCTTTGTCGTGATCGGAGTGGTAACATAATCGGTTGCCATGAAAAATGCTCCAATCATAACGCCGCCGCTCAGCAGAGCATACGGAACTTCTGTCAGAGAACCGCCAGTTGCAAGGGCATGGAAGAAGGTCAGAATCCCCAGAGAACCTAAGTAAGCAATCGGGGTGGACGGGGAAATGACACGGGTGAAAATCAGGAACAGTCCGCCGAGGAGCAGTGCCAGTGCGGAGGTTTCTCCAATACAGCCGCCAACATTGCCGAGGAACAGATTCGACAGGGATTCTGTTCCCGTTACGAGCGGCGTTGCGGAGGTAACCGCATCCAAATCCAGCGAGCCAGCGGAAGAACTCAGCTGATTTCCGATGGAAAGACCGTGATAATAGAACGGCTTGACCCAAGTTGTCATATCGCCGGCAAACGATAACAGCAGGAACACCCGTCCGGTGATGGCAGGGTTGGCGAAATTGCAGCCCAGACCACCAAACAGCTGTTTTACAACTGCAATGGCGAAGATACAGCCAACGGCTGCCTTCCAAAGCGGCAAGGTTGCTGGAAGATTCAGAGCGAGCAGCAGCCCTGTCAGAGCAGCACTGCCATCAGAAATGGTTACAGGCTTTTTCATGAGCTTCTGACAGATGGCTTCTGTCGCCATCGAAATCAGAATACAGAACAGCATGAGCAGCAGTGCCCGGATACCGAAGAAGATGACACCGCAAACCGCTGCCGGAAGCAGGGCAAGTAGTACCAGCCCCATAATTTTTTGTGTAGTCATACCACTCCGAACGTGCGGAGAGGGGGAAACGGTCAATAATTGCAAAACAGACACTCCTTTCTCACTTTTTCATCGCTGCCATTGCCATTGCTTTGGCGAACTGGTTGGTTTCAGCGACAGGACGTTTTGCCGGACAGGCGTATGTGCAGCAGCCGCAGTTCATACACAGCGTTACATGCAATGCTTGCAGGGCTGCAACATCTTTCTGTCGGTATGCCTTTGCAATTTGCGGCGGCATCAGCCGCAGCGGACAGGCATGGATACAGCGTCCACAGTGAATGCAGGCGGATGGTGCGGTTTCCTCCAGTTTGGAGAATGCAACGATTGCATTATTTGCCTTTAAAATCGGGTCTTGCAGGTCGGCAATTGCCATGCCCATCATTGGCCCGCCATAGAGCAGCTTCTTTGCCCGTTCCAAATCGCACTTCGCAAAAGTCAGGACATCTTCCACAGGCGTTCCCATCGGCACAATGACGTTGCAAGGGTTGCCGATGCAGTCGCCATCTACCGTTACCATTCGCTGTACCATCGGCATGCCGGTTTTCAGGTAACGGCTGACAAAGGCAACAGAGGAAACATTCATGACAATAACACCTTGGTCTGCTGGCAGTTCGCCTTCTGCAACAATTCTGCCGAGGGTGTGGTAAATCAGAACCTTTTCTGCACCCTGTGGATAGGTAGACGGCAGCGTTACCACTTGAATGCGGTTGTCGCTGGCAGCTTTTTCGGTTAAAATCTGAATGGCTTCCGGCTTGTTGGATTCTACACCGATGATGCAGTGTGGAATGTTCAGCCAGTGCAGTACCTGTTGAATGCCATCAATGACTTCTTCCGGATGTTCCACCATCTGCCGATTGTCGGATGTGATGTAGGGTTCACATTCTGCGGCATTGATACAGAGTGTATCAACGGTCTGCTTTGGTGCTAACTTGACATGGGTCGGAAAACTTGCCCCACCCATGCCGACCAGACCGCTTTCCCGAATGGCGTGCAGGAAATCTTCTTTGCTGGAAATGACTGGCGGCTGTACGGTATCCGCAACCGTTTGCAGTCCGTCTGTTTCAATTTCCACGCATTTGCAAGTTCTGCCATTGCTCATTCGGAAATCGGAAACTGCCTTGACCGTTCCGGACACGCCACTGTGAATCGGGGCAGCCATAAAGGCATCGGTGTCACCGATTTTCTGCCCGACACAGATACTGTCCCGCACTTTGACCAGCGGGGAACAGGGTGCACCGATGTGCATACTCATCGGAATCCGAACCCGTTTCGGCAGCGGCAGGGGCTGGCTGGCAGTGTTTGCGGTGTTTTTGTGATGTGCCAGTTTTACGCCGCTGAGTTTTTTTCTCATAAAATAGCCTCCTTCTGGACAGAACATTTCGACCAGCGAAATCTTCTGCGGAAAATTGGTGTTTGTTCCTGCGGACAGGGTTGGCTGCCTGCTGTTTCTGCCGACAGCAAGCCAAGTTCCAACGGATTTCTGCTTTGCAGGAAGTTCTCACAGATTTGCATAAATTCGGCAGTCG
>HF997934.1:0-2591 GCA_000433635.1 Ruminococcus sp. CAG:254 | reverse complement strand
TTTCTGGGACAATCGAAAAATAGGTGCAAAAAAATTTTCTGTAGAAACAGAAACCTCTTTTTTTTTAATGGAAAACATGGTATGATAGACATACTGTCGAATGCACCGGAGCAGGTTTGCTTCGGCATGCAGACGCACTTTTGATGAAAAGGCGTACGTTTCTATTATAATAGAAAGAACGGCGATTGTAAATAGATTTGGGTCTATTTTTCCGAAATCCGTCGAAAGTGCAGAAAATCATGACAGCAACAGAAAAAATTTAGGAAAGAGGGCAAAAGATATGAAAGGATATCGAATCAGTTTGATTCGTCACGGCAGAACAGAAGCCAATGACAAGGGCATTTATATCGGGCGGACAGATTATCCGCTGTCGCAAAAGGGCATCAGCGAACTGTATAACAAATTAGATGAGTTTGAATATCCGCATGTTGGAAAAGTTTATAGCAGTCCGTTGCAGCGATGTACGGAAACGGCAGAGATTTTATTTCCGGATTCTTCGGTACAAATCGTGGAAAATCTGATTGAAATGGATTTTGGGGACTTTGAGGGAAAATCTGCGGATGAACTGGTCAAGAAGCCGGAGTTTTTGGAATGGCTCAAGGGCGGAGCAGACAGCCGTCCGCCAAAGGGCGAGAGTTTACAGGAAGTGCAGCTGCGGTTGTTCAAGGCACTGCGAACCATAATTTTGGACATGATGCAGAATGATATTTTGCACACTGCTGTTGTTACACATGCCGGTATTATCACCAATTTGATTGCAGGGTTTGGACTGCCAAAAATTGACCCGAAAGAACTGCGGCCTGCTCCGGGAGAGGGGTATGATATTTTGGTGACGGCATCGCTCTGGCAGCGTTCTGGTGCATTTGAAATTCTGGGCATGACACCGTATGCCAACAACTAAAAGAAGTATAACTGCCTTTTTTCTGGGTGATACTATCTGTAATCATTGGAATAGATAGCACGGGGAAAAGGAGCAAATGCGATGAAGCTGCACACCTTATCAGAATTTTCAAAAACAGTTATGCGACAGACAGAACAGTCCGTTTCCTATTTTTTCTGGAGCTGGCTGGGCGGTTGTATCTTGTGGATGCTCTGCCGCATTGCGTTTTGCTATGCGGTGCAGATTAGCTTTACATTCTTAGGGCTGTTGCCAGCTTTAGAGGCTACCTGGTATGGATTGCGGCTGATGTTTGCAGTGGGCGGGTTTCTCTGGCTGACGTCCTTGCTGTATCGCTGTCTGTATGCGTGTGCAGCTGCTGCCAGCCTGACGAAACAACCTGCTCCGAAAAAGGGGGCAGTGTATCGCATGGCATTGTGTCTGCGAGGACTGCGGCTGTTGGTCTTGCTGCCGTTGCCACTGTGCCTGTGGAGTTTGCGTTGGTGCTTAGAGCAGGGAACAACGGTTTCGGATGGTGTGTGGTGGCTGTGGACAGGGATGCAGTTTCTTACATTGGCAGTGCTATTTTTGGCTGGCTGGCTGTGGCTGTTGCCGGTTTGTCTGGCTGCACCCGTCTTGCAAGTGCTGTTTCCGGAACATCGCTGCTGGAGTCTGGTGTGTGATGCTCTGACGCTCATGGAGGGCAGGCGGAAAGAATGGTATCGGCTGATGCTGCGAAGTCTGCCGTTCTGGCTGCTGCCGCATTTTTGGAGCAGGCTTGCAATGATGCAGACCGTTTATGTCGGTGTCTGCTGGGTGGAAACACAGACTGCTCAACGAAAACGAAAAAAAGGAGGAATGTCCCGTGCCGCAAACACTCACATGGCGAATGGAGCAGGAACAGCCCTGCACCCTCGAACAATTTCTCAGAAGCGAAAAAAATGTATCCCGGCGGCTGCTGATCAAACTGAAGCGTACCAACGGGCTTTGGTGCAACGGAACACCCATCCGAAGCATTGACCTGGTGCAGTTCGGTGATGTGATTGAACTGCGGCTACCGGAAGTGCCGTCTGTGGTGGCAAATGCAGTTCGTTCTGTGCCAATTTGCTTTGAAACGGCAGATTTTGTGGTTTATCATAAACCATCTGATTTACCAGTGCATCCCTCCCAAAATCATTATACAGATACGCTTGGAAATTGCTTTTGTGCAGCCTATCCGGGGCTTGCCTGTCGCCCCGTGAACCGCTTAGACCGCAATACAAGCGGTTTGTGTGTATTTGCAAAGAGTGCCTATGCAGCGAATCAACTGCAATATCACCTGCAAAAGCGATATTATGCGGTGGTGGAAGGGGTGCTGACGGGTTCGGGAACGGTTTCTGCTCCGATTGCACGGGAACAGGAGTCCATTATCATTCGCTGTGTGCGAGCAGATGGAAAACCAGCTGTGACGCATTATCGGGCGTTGCAGCACAATGACAAATATACATTGCTGCAATTGCGGCTGGGAACAGGGCGAACCCATCAGATTCGGGTACATATGGCTTATATTGGGCACCCGTTGGCAGGAGATACGCTCTATGGCGGCAGAACAGATGCAATTGACCGGCAGGCATTGCATTGCGGACGGTTGATTCTGCCGCTGGTACAGAAGACGGGAACAGTGACCGTTGGGGCAGCATTGCCGGAAGATATGGCGAGTCTGCTGTAAAATTAC
>HF997933.1:17031-22539 GCA_000433635.1 Ruminococcus sp. CAG:254 | reverse complement strand
ATTCCGATGACGGAGATTATTACGGCTGGGTCGATGAGAATTACATTGATTTTTATTAAGTGTCAAAAATAAAACATGCAGCGGGAGCAGATGAAACCATTTGCTCCCGTTTTTCTATAGGGAAGTTGCAGCTTGATTTCTATTTTCCAGCTGGATTTCCGCTTGACATTCTAAGGGTAAAATGTTATAATGATAGCAGTATGCCAACCTGTCTATTAAATGGTATTGCAGTATATTTTTTCGCTTTTGTGGAATACTGTTTGAAAAACAATCCACAGGAAAGGCGGAATGGATATGCAGACATCATGGACAGCATCCACTTCGGCAGAAACGCCTTCTGCCACAGATGAATCAGAACAGCAGTTGCAAGAAGCCGTTTTGATTGCAGAATCCGGCAGCATTCGCCCACAGAATGCAAAACATCTCATCCACTGTTTGACCATCATTGGACAGGTGGAAGGGCATTATATTCTGCCGGCTGAAAATAAAACAACCAAGTATGAACACATCATTCCCGCTTTGATTGCGATTGAACAGGATCGCAGCATTGAAGGACTGATGATTTTACTCAATACGGTTGGCGGTGACGTGGAAGCAGGGCTTGCCATTGCAGAAATGATTGCCGGAATGCAAACCCCGACCGTTTCTCTGGTACTGGGCGGCGGCCATTCCATCGGAGTGCCGCTAGCAGTGAGTGCGAAGCGGTCTTTTATTGTGCCTTCGGCAACGATGACGATTCACCCCGTCCGAACAAATGGACTGGTTGTCGGCGTGCCGCAGACATTTGCTTATTTTAATCAGATTCAAAATCGAATTATCGAATTTATTACACGGTGCAGTCACATCCAAACGGAACGGCTGCTTTCTTTCATGCATCGTACAGATGCCCTTGCAACCGACATCGGTTCGATTCTGACCGGTGAAGAAGCAGTGGCAGAAGGGCTGATTGACCAGCTCGGCAGCTTACAGGATGCGATTTCCTGCCTGTATGAATTGATTGAAGCAGCACCGCTGCGTTATACGGATGCGTCTGTGCCGTCATCTACACTGGGAAAGGACGGTTGCAGTGGGACGAACGGCAAAATCAAAACCAAAGAAAAAAGCCACCCCCAAGAATAGCGATCATCAAAATACGCAGGGATTTAATGCAGCCGAAATCAAAGGGGCTGCTGATGCGGATACCAAAAAAGAAGAAAAACTCACCGAGAAGCAGAAAACGGATTTGAAATTCAAATCCGTTCTGCTGATGGTGTCAGCAGCATTGGTATTGCTGCTGGTATTCATTCCGGGAAGTTCCGGTTGGAGATGGATGCACAATGGATTACTAGGACTGTTCGGTGTTTCCGTTCTGACATGGCCGATTGTATTGGTTTTGGCAGGGCTATTCTTACAGCGGCAGATTCAGGGACAAAAACCAAAGGAACACCGACCGAAAGATGTCAGTACATATTTTTTGTACGGATTGGGCATTGCGGTTCTGGTCAGCAGTACGGTGCAGGTTTGGTTTGGGGAGACGCTCCGAACCAAGAACCCGATAGATGCTCTAATTGCATTCTATCACGCTGGGCAGGATAACCCCTTGTTTAACGGCGGTGCAATTAGTGTGCTCGCCTATATCTTATCGGCTCTGCTGGGCAGTCCCGGCGATAAAATTTGTGTCTTGTTTGTCCTGTTTTTAGTCGTCATGTGGCTGATGGGCTGGGATATGCTGGACTTGAAAGATTGGGTCTGTCGGGCTGGCGGTTTCCTCCGAAATCTGCTGTTCCCGACCAAAGATGCGTTACCAGCGGAAGAAGACGTTCCAGATTTGGAAGAACCAAAAAGAATCGGCTTTTTCTCCAACCTATTTCACAAGGCAGAAGAACAGGAGCAGGAAGCGGAAGCAGTGCAGGCCTCAGAGGCACAAAATACACAGGAATTGGATGCTGGCGAAATTATCGCTGCAACCGATGGGTTAGCGGAAACACCGATACCACCGCAAGAACCGCCCTTACAAGAGCCGTTTCAGATGCAGTATGATGCGGTTGAACCAACGCTTGACGTTGAGCCGCCAGAGCCGGAAGAACCGATTTTTGAGCCAGAATCGGAACAGATGCCAAGACAGTTGGATTTGTTTCAGGAGCAGGGAATGGAAGCGGTTGTTCCGGAAAATGCAATGCATTCAGAGCAGGAAGAGCCTGCTTATCAGATCCCAAGCCTTTCCCTGTTGAAGCGGAGTAACAACACGGGCAAAAGTCCGGAGATCCAACAGGAATTGGAACGCAATAAAAGAATGCTGGAGGAAACCCTGAAAGATTTCAATGTAGGTGTTTCCATGAAGGATGTTCAGCGTGGACCATCTGTTACCAGATATGAAGTGCAGCCGAATGCTGGGGTAAAAGTTTCTAAAATTACAGGCTTGTCGGATGATATTGCCTTGAATCTTTCTGCCCAGAGCATCCGAATTGAAGCCCCTGTTCCGGGAAAATCAGTCGTAGGGATTGAAGTCCCGAATCGGAAAAAAGATGTGGTAAAACTGCGAGATATTCTCGAATCCGATGCGTTCCAGACTGCAAAAAGTCAGCTGGCGTTTGCAGTTGGAAAGGACATCGCCGGAAATGCGATTATTGGCGACATTGCAAAAATGCCGCATTTGATTATCGCCGGTGCAACAGGTTCTGGTAAATCTGTCTGTACCAATTCTATCATCATGAGCATTCTGTTTCATGCGACACCGGAACAGGTGCGGTTGATTTTGATTGACCCGAAGATTGTAGAATTTCGGGTGTATGAGGACATTCCCCACCTGCTGATTCCGGTTGTCACCGACCCGAAAAAGGCAGCTGGTGCATTGAATTGGGCGGTACAGGAGATGGAACACCGTTACCAGACCTTTGCGGACAACGGGGTACGGGATTTGGCAGACTATAACAAGAAAATCCAGAGTCAGCCTGATGGGCAGACGCTGCCGCAAATTGTCATTGCGATTGATGAGTTGGCAGACTTGATGATGACCGCATCCAAAGAAGTGGAAGATGCCATCTGTCGGCTGGCACAAAAGGCAAGAGCTGCTGGAATGCACTTGATTATTGCAACGCAGCGACCAACCACTGATATTATTACGGGCTTGATTAAAGCGAATATTCCGAGCCGAATTGCCCTGTCTGTCATGTCACAGGTGGACTCTCGAACGATTTTGGATACAGGCGGAGCAGAAAAGCTGTTAGGGCACGGTGATATGCTGTATTTGCCGAACGGCATGCCGAAACCGATTCGTGTACAGGGCTGTTTTGTTTCCACAGAGGAAATTGAAAAAACAGTGGCATTCGTCAAGCAGCAGGCACAGGCGGCTTATGATGATTCTGCTTTGGTCGGTGTTGAACAGAATATTCCAGTTCTGAAGGGTGAAACGGCAAGTCCGGACGGAAATGCAGATCCTCGACTCGAAGAGGCGATTCAGGCAGTTGTAGAGTTGGGGCAGGCATCCACGTCTTCATTGCAGCGTTATTTGAATGTTGGCTATGCTCGTGCTGCCCGAATGATTGACGAACTGGAAAAGATGGGGATTGTCGGCGGATATAACGGGGCAAAACCTCGAAAAGTGCTGATGACCAAGCAGCAGTATGAAGAACGAAAAATGCGGAATCTGCCGTAAAAGAAACCAAGAGGAGGAACAGCCATTATGGCACAAGGCTTTTTGCCGGTTACGAAAAAGGAATTGCTGGAAACGGGCGTTTCCCAGCCGGATTTTGTCTATGTGGTCGGAGATGCATATGTAGACCACCCCAGTTTCGGGGCTGCAATCATCTCCCGTCTGCTGGAATCACAGGGCTATTCCGTGGCAATGCTGCCGCAGCCGGATTGGCGGAGCACCAAGGACATCATGCGGTTTGGAAAGCCCAAGCTGGCATTTTTGGTGACAGGCGGCAATATTGATTCCATGGTGGCACATTATACCGCTGCCAAGCGAAAACGCAGCCAAGATTCTTATTCCCCCGGCGGAAAAGCCGGACTTCGCCCAGACCGTGCCGTGATTACATATTGCCAGTGCATTCGCCGAGCATATCCGGATGCAGTGATTGCCATCGGTGGACTGGAGGCATCCTTGCGGCGGTTTGCACACTATGACTACTGGTCGGATACGGTCAGACCGTCTATTTTGGTGGAAAGCGGTGCAGATTTCCTGATGTATGGAATGGGGGAACACTCCATTACAGAGATGGCAGCTCGTCTGCGGGATGGTGAGCCGATTTCTGCCCTGACTGATATTCGAGGGACTTGTTACCTGACAGACCCTGTCAACACCCCGTGGGGAGCGGTGCAGTGCCCAGACTTTGCACAGGTTGCCAGCGATAAAAAGGCATATGCCAAGGCGACCCGGCAGCAGTACGACCAGCAGGATGAAATCTATGGAAAGACGGTCATTCAACGGCATGGGAAACAGATGTTGGTACAAAATCCGCCAGCATTGTCGCTGACACAGGAAGAATTAGATGCAGTGTATCAGCTGCCATTCCAGCGAAAGCCGCACCCGATGTATGATGCACAAGGCGGTGTGCCAGGAATTGCAGAAGTACAGTTTTCTATCGCCCATAATCGGGGCTGTTTCGGATATTGTAACTTCTGTTCCATTGCCCTGCATCAGGGCAGACGTGTCACCTGTCGCAGTGAGGAATCCATTTTAAAAGAGGCAAAGCAGATTACAGAAATGTCCAACTTTAAGGGCTATATTCATGATGTTGGTGGGCCTACGGCAAACTTCCGTGCTCCATCCTGTAAAAAGCAGCTGACAAAGGGACTTTGCAAGGGCAAGAAATGCCTTGCTCCGGAGATTTGTCCGGCAATTCACGCCGACCATTCTGAATATCTGCACATTCTCCGGCAGCTGCGAAAGTTGCCCAAGGTGAAGAAAGTCTTTATCCGTTCCGGCATCCGGTTTGATTATCTGCTTGCCGACCCAGACGACACTTTTTTTCGGGAATTGGTACGGGAACACACCAGCGGTCAGCTGAAAGTTGCTCCGGAACATTGTAGCAATCATGTATTGGATAAGATGGGAAAGCCGCATTTTGAACACTATCAGGCATTTCAAAAGCGGTTCTATGAGATTACCAAGAGCATTGGCAAGGAACAGTATTTAGTCCCTTATCTGATGTCCTCCCATCCGGGCAGCACGTTGCAGGATGCAATTGCACTGGCAGTTTATCTGAAAGAAAATCACATTCATCCGGAGCAGGTACAGGATTTCTACCCAACGCCCGGAACGATTTCCACTTGTATGTATTATACCGAATATGACCCTTATACCATGGAACCGGTTTTTGTTCCGAAAACAGAGCAGGAAAAGGCAATGCAGCGTGCTTTGCTGCAATCGTTCTTGCCGCAGAACCGTCCTTTGGTGCTGGCAGCCCTGCGGAAAGCCGGTAGAATGGATTTGGTTGGAAACGGTGCACACTGCCTGATTCCAGCAGGTTCAGAGCGGAAAGACACCCACGCAAAGAAATCATCAACTCGGCAGCCTGCCACAGC
>HF997933.1:0-17011 GCA_000433635.1 Ruminococcus sp. CAG:254 | reverse complement strand
ATCAACTCGGCAGCCTGCCACAGCAGCTGCAAGACGAAATGGAGGCACTTCAAAATGGCAGCAACCCAAAAAAGCAAACAACCAGCCGCCAAAAACGGCAAACAGAAAGCCAACCAGCAGAAAGAAAAAATCATTGGGCTGATTGCACTGATTGTCGTTGCCTTTGCAGGCGGTGCAAAAGTGTTCGGCTGTGCACCAGCGGTGGATTCCAATGCGAGTGCAACCGTTTCTTTTCTGGATGTTGGACAGGGGGACAGCGTTCTGATTCAGGCAGCCGGAAAAACCGTCTTGATTGACGGCGGTGAACGAGATCAGGGCAGTGTCGTACTGGACGACCTGAAGAAATATGGTGTTACCACCATTGATTACATGATTGCTTCTCATCCGCATTCTGACCACATCGGCGGATTGGTAGATGTGTTGGAAGATGCAGCCGTTTCTTCTGATTTGACCGTTTCCATGGTGCTGCTGCCGGAAGTGCCGGACAAAGATGTGCCGACGACACGAGTCTATGAAGCATTTTTGGATGGCATTGAAGACAACCACATTGACCCTACCTTTGTATCGGAAAAGCAGACCTTGAATTTAGGCGGCAGTACTACACTGGAACTCATTGCACCGCCAGCCGGAAAAACCTATTCTTCCCTGAATGATTATTCCATGGCAGCATATTTGAATTGCGGCGGAAAAACATTCCTGTTTACGGGCGATGCAGAAAAGGACGAAGAAGCGGACTGGCTGGAAAGCGGCGTATTTGATGGCATGCATGCGGATGTCTTTAAGGCAGGTCACCACGGCAGCCGGACTTCTTCCAGTGAAGCCCTGCTGGAGCAGATTCAACCAACCTATGCAGTGATTTCCTGCGGAACAGATAATTCCTATGGTCATCCGCATGAAGAAGCACTCGACCGTCTTGGCGTTTACTGCGATAAGATTTACCGGACGGATTTAGATGGAACAGTCATCTGTAAGGTAGAGGACGGGGAATTGAAGTGGTCGTTTGATAAGGAGTATGCATCATGATCATCATTGACCGCATGGATGATGGCGTTGCCGTTCTGGAAACTGACACGGGAATGCAGACGGTATCAGCAGACCAGATGCCGGAGGGGGCACGGGATGGCGATGTTCTGCAATGGGTTCATGACCACTATGAAGTAGATACTGCTGCAACGGAAGAACGTCGAAATCGGATGTTGGAACGGATGCGAAAACGAAAAAGAGGAAGGGACTAAATGGAAGCAGATGTATTCATCATTGGTGGAGGAGCTGCCGGAACGGTGGCTGCTCTGCTGCTGGCGAAAGCCGGAAAACACTGTATCATCTTAGAAAAAAATGGGCAAATTGGGAGAAAATTGCGGATTACCGGAAAAGGTCGCTGCAATCTCACCAATGCCTGTGATTTGGATACGCTCATGGCAAATGTGCCGAGAAATCCAAAGTTCTTGTACAGTGCGTTTGCTCGCTGGATGCCGGAAGATGTGATGGCATATTTTGAACAGCTGGGTGTTCCGCTGAAAGTGGAACGGGGTAACCGAGTATTTCCGGTGAGTGACCGAGCAGAAGATATTGTTGCAGCGTTGCAGCGTGCCCTGAAACGGGCAGGGATTCCCGTTTATCGGGAAACCGTGCAGCAATTGTTACTGCAAGACGGTCGCTGTACTGGCGTACAGACTGCCTCTGGTAAGCAGTATGCTGCAAATTGTGTGCTGCTGGCAGCTGGTGGGGCATCCTATCCGGCAACGGGGTCTACGGGGGATGGCTATACGCTGGCAAAGCAGGCAGGGCATACAATTGTGCCACCGCTGCCAGCACTTGTTCCGCTGGAAGTACAGGAAAAATGGTGCAGTGACTTGATGGGGCTTTCCCTGCGGAATGTTTCCCTGAAACTGTACAATGGGAAAAAATGCTGCTATGATGCATTGGGAGAGATGTTGTTCACACATTTCGGGGTTTCAGGGCCGTTGGTACTGACGGCAAGTTCTCTGCTGCCGGAGCAGATTCCGAAAGATGGCAGCTGTCGGCTGGTGTTGAACCTGAAACCCGGCTTAACACCGGAACAGCTGGACAAACGCATACAGCGAGATTGTGCCGCCCACCCCAATCAGGCAATGGGCACGATTTTCCGAGGGCTGCTGCCGTTGAAACTTGTTCCCGTTTTTCTGGAAGCGGTTCACATTCCGCCGGAAACCAAGGCGAATGCTCTGACAAAAGAACAACGCCGGATTTTGGTGCAGGGCTTGCAGGCATTTCCGCTGCATATCACTGCAAGACGTTCGCTGAAAGAAGCGATTATTACACGGGGCGGCGTTTCTGTTCGGGAAGTACAGGCGAAAACTATGGCATCCAAATGCTGTGAGGGCTTGTATTTTGCTGGGGAAGTGCTGGATGTGGACGCATACACCGGAGGATTTAATTTACAGATTGCCTTTTCCACTGCCGCTTGTGCAGCGGATGCCATTGGCAGTTTATGAAAATGATTTCGTGCCGGAGAAACTGCCGGCTTGAAATAGATGGATTTTATTTTTATTGATCGCAGCAGTTCTGCTGCAAGTAAAGGAGAAAAAAGGAGTTCGCTATGAAAACCATGAATGTCGCCATTGACGGCCCTGCCGGAGCGGGTAAGAGTAGTATTGCAAGAGAACTTGCTGCCGAGTTGGGCTTTATCTACGTGGATACAGGGGCACTGTACCGTGCAATTGCCCTGTATACCCAACAGCACAATTTGTGCAACAAACAGGATATTATCCGGCAGCTGCCGAAGATTGATTTGAAAATCAAGTTCATCGGCGGAACACAGTGCATTCTGCTCAACGGAGAAGACGTGACAGATGATATTCGGACACCAGAAATTTCCATGCTGGCTTCCAAGGTTTCTGCCATTCCGGAAGTGCGGGATTTTCTCTTTGATTTACAGCAGAAGATTGCAAAAGAACATCATGTCATCATGGATGGCAGAGATATTGGAACGGTGGTACTGCCGGACGCTGACCTGAAAATTTTCCTGACAGCTTCTCCGGAAGAACGTGCCAGCCGGCGGTATCTCGAATTACAGGAAAAACCGGACGCTCCCACCTATGAACAGATTTTGCAAGACATCAAGAAACGGGACTATCAGGACACCCATCGGGAAATTGCTCCGCTGCGGCAGGCAGAAGATGCCGTTCTGATTGACACCACCAACATGGGATTCCATGAAGTTTGTGATGCCCTGCTGGAACTGATGGAGGAACGTCTGGATTTGGAATAAGGAGGCGTTCAGTTTGTACAACCACATCGTTGCATTTTTTTATCGGCTTGCCTATTACATCGTGCGGTTTGCATTCTTTTTCTATTATGACATTCAATTTGAGGGCAGAGAAAATGCACCGCCCAAAACGGAATCTGCTATCTTTGCCTCGAACCACCGCAGCTATTTAGATCCAGTACTCGTGGCAATGGGTGCACCGCATCCATTCAATTATATCGCCAAAGAGGAGCTGTTCAAGCATAAAGTCTTTGCACGGTTTATCTGGTTTATGGGAGCGTTTCCGGCAACGTGGAAAGCCGACCCCAACTATGATATGCTATCAGAAGCAGTGAAGCGGCTGGACAATAACCGTCACCTGACGATTTTTCCAGAGGGCACTCGCCATACAGATGGAAAAGTTGGCAGCGGGAAAAGCGGCGTTTGCGTGCTGGCAGCCAAAAGCGGAAAGCCTGTCATTCCTGTGGGTTTGATTTTCAATTCCAACAACCTGCACTTTCGCAGTAAAATCTGTGTTCGGCTGGGGAAGCCGATTTATGCATCTGATTACGGTTTGACACCGGAATCCACACCGAGAGAAATGCGGCAGATGAAACAGGACATCATGCAGGCAATTCGGGAGCTGGTAGAAGAAAATCCGCCATTCCCGATTAAACACGACCAGCCGCACAAGCAGTCAGCAGTTGACCGCCATCGGGCAGAACGGCTGGAAACCATCCACCATCAGGAAGAAGCCGCTGCAGAGCAGGCAGCAAAGGAGCAGCAGGAATGAAACAGATTACCATTGCAAAATCTGCCGGCTTTTGCTTCGGCGTAGACCGTGCCGTGCGGATGACTTACGAAGCACTGGAGCAATATCCCCACGTTGCAACTTTAGGGCCAATCATCCACAATCAAACAGTTGTGGATGACCTCTGTCAGAAGGGGGCACGGATTGTGGAGGATGTTTCCGAGCTGGAACCGGAAGAATGCATTGTCATTCGTTCCCACGGGGTCAGCAAGCAAGTAGAAGATGCCATTGCCGCTGCCGGCAATCCCTGCATCAATGCAACTTGTCCCTTTGTATCGAAAATTCATAAGATTGTAGAGAAACATACTCTTGCAGGCGATTATATTTTGATTGCAGGCGACAAAAACCATCCGGAAGTGCAGGCGATTGTCGGACATTGCGGAGAAAATTGCACCGTTTTTGCAGATTCCGCAGCCCTCGACCATTTTTTTAAAACAAATTATGAAAATTTAAAAAAAAAGCTTGCAATTGTTGCCCAAACAACGTATAATATATTAGTATGGGAAAGGTGTATGGCGTTGCTTCCCAGCGACGACCCGAACATTATGGTTTATGATACCATCTGCCATGCAACGCAAGTGCGGCAGTCAGATGCAGATACTTTGTCCCGCAGTTCTGATTTGATGATTATTGTCGGCGGCAAGCACAGTTCCAATACTGTGAAGCTGTTCGATGTCTGCAAGCAGAACTGCCGGTCTTATCATATTGAAACGGCGGACGAGCTTTACACTTTAGACCTATGTAATGCGGAGAAAATCGGCATTACCGCCGGTGCGTCCACGCCGGCACACATCATTAAGGAGGTAGAATCGACAATGAGCGAAATCATGGAACGTCACGATGAAGAGGACATCAATTTTGCGGAGGCACTGGATCAGTCCTTCAAGAAAATACATAAAGGGGAAAAAGTCAAGGGTACTGTGGCTGCGGTAAACAACACGGAAGCAATTGTAGACACTGGCACAAAGTATACAGGCTATGTTCCGCTTTCTGAACTGACCGATGATCCGTCCCTGAAGCCGGCTGATGTTGTCAATGTTGGTGACGAACTGGATCTGATTGTCATCCAGACCAATGACCAGGATGGTACTGCAACCCTGTCTAAGAAGAAGGTTGACGAACAGAAGGGCTTCGAAGAAATCGTAGCTGCAAAGGAAAATGATACCGTACTGGAAGGCACTGTACAGGGCGTTGTAAAGGGCGGCATCATCGTTGCTTACGCTGGCGTACGGGTATTCATTCCGGCATCCCAGAGCGGTCTGCCGAGAGGGGCTGAACTGGATACACTGGTAAAGACCAAGGTTCGGTTTGTAATTCTCGAAGTCAACGAACACAGAAGAAGAGCAGTTGGCTCCATTCGTGCCGTACAGAAGGCTGAAAAGGAAGCTGCAAAGGAAAAGTTCTGGGAAACTGCAGAAGTTGGTGCAACTTACAAGGGCGAAGTAAAGTCCTTGACCAGCTATGGTGCATTTGTAGACCTGGGCGGCATCGACGGTATGGTTCACATTTCTGAACTGTCCTGGAAGCGGATCAAGCATCCGAGTGAAGTTGTTAAGGTTGGCGATGTAATCGAAGTTTACATCAAGGAACTGGATCCGGAAAACAACCGCATTTCTTTGGGCTACAAGAAGACCGAAGACAACCCGTGGGAAAAGTTTAAGGCTACCTACAAAGTTGGCGATATCGTAGATGCAACCATCGTTTCCATCACTCCGTTCGGTGCATTCGCACAGATTATGGATGGTGTAGACGGTCTGATTCACATTTCTCAGCTGGCTGACAAGCGGGTTGAAAATGTAAAGGATATCGTTGCAATCGGTGATGTTGTAAAGGTAAAGATTATCGACATCGACATCGACAACAAGCGGATTAGTATTTCGATGCGTGCTCTGCTCGAAGACGAAGCAGAAGGCGAAGATGCTGAATAAGCATTGACCGTTTGAACAAGCAGTAACAGAAGCCGGTATGGGCAGCAATGCCTGTACCGGCTTTTTGTGAAAATCGGCTGCTCGGAAAATCCAAGTAACTGTGGAAAGCAAAGTGGCTTGTGGAAAACAAAATCAAACCAGAAAGGAGAAATCATTCGTGTATCAACCCAAAATGGAAAAAGATATTCGCTGTCCGCTGGAATATGGGCTTGCGACCTTCGGCGGAAAGTGGAAATCTCGAATTATTTGCGTGCTGGCAGCACAAGCACCGCTCCGGTATAGCGTTTTGCGGAAAGAAATGGGGAATATTACGGATGCAGTGCTGTCATCGACGTTGAAAGAACTTATAGCAGACGGCATGGTGCTCCGAACTTCTTACGATGAAATTCCGCCAAGAGTGGAATACCAGCTGACGGAAAAGGGAACGTCTGTTGTGCCGATTTTACAGCAGATTTGTCAATGGGCTGGGGCATATCACAAAGAGGAACAAATACACCCAATGATTCAATGTGAAAAGTGTGATTACCGCTGAACGTAGATTTGTGATTGATACTTTACAAGAAACGGGAAAATGTGCTATAATAACAATCACAGAACCCGAAAGGAGTGTGCACAATGATACTGGAAAATAAAACAGAAGTCACAGTGCCGGCTGTGATGGCAATGCAAAAGGCAATGAATCGGCAAGGGCAACTTGCTCGTTATCTCATTGCCGGACTTTTTTTGCTGGGTGCAATTTGGCAAATCGGCTATTTAATGATACTTGGAACATGGATACAAAGCTATTTCTATGGGATTTTATTCTGTGCACTGGTTGCCGGATTTTTGCTGATTATGCCCATCTGGAGCAACAAAAAAGTATTGAAGCAAGTTACCCAGCAGCTCTGCAATTCGTCTGCACCGCTCATCAATCACTATTATTTTCAGCCGCAGATGCTGAAAATTCGGGATGAAGGGATTCCAGATGGTAGAGATTTGCAGCTGCCCTATTCGGATATTACTCGATTTTTACAGGATGACACTTATTTTTTCCTGTATGTAAAATCCACGAACAGCACTTATATTTTAAAGCGGAATGCGTTTCAGCCAAATGATGACGTGCAAGTCATGGCGTGCCTGCAAGAAAAATTGGCACACTGCAAAGGCATTCGCTGAACCAACGACAAGGAGAACCAAATAGCATGGAACAAATTCGGAATTTTTGCATTATCGCCCATATTGACCACGGAAAATCCACACTGGCAGACCGGATTCTTGAACAGACTTTTACGGTTGCAAAGCGGGACATGGAAGAACAGATTCTGGACAATATGGACATCGAACGGGAACGGGGCATTACCATCAAAGCCCGTGCTGTCCGCCTGAATTACAAGGCAAAAGACGGGAAAACCTATGTGTTTAACCTGATTGATACGCCAGGACACGTGGACTTTAACTATGAAGTGTCCAGAAGTTTGGCAGCCTGTGAGGGGGCAATTCTGGTTGTCGATGCTTCGCAGGGCATTGAAGCTCAGACCTTGGCAAATACCTATCTGGCAATTGAACATGATTTGGAAGTCGTTCCAGTTGTCAATAAGATTGACCTGCCGGCGGCTGACCCGGAACGGGTTTGTCAGGAAATCGAAAGCGTCATCGGGATTCCGGCAATGGATGCTCCACGGATTTCCGCCAAAGAGGGAATCAACATTGGCGAAGTGATGGAACGTATTGTCACGGATATTCCTGCCCCGAACGGCGACCCGAACGCACCGCTGAAAGCCCTGATTTTCGACAGCTATTATGATGCCTATAAGGGTGTTGTAATTTATATTCGTGTCAAAGAGGGAACGGTCAAAGTCGGCGATACCATTCGCCTGATGGCAACGGGTGCAGAATTTACCATTGTAGAAGCTGGCTATATGGATACAAAGCGGTTGGTCAATGTTGGGCAGCTTTCTGCTGGCGAAGTTGGCTATCTGTCCGCCTCCATTAAGAGCATTGGTGATACACAAGTTGGTGACACGGTGACACTGGCAGACAATCCTTGTGCAGAACCGCTGCCGGGTTATCGAAAAGTCAATCCGATGGTGTTCTCTGGTATCTATCCGGCAGATGGTGCAAAGTATGGCGATTTGCGGGAAGCACTAGAGAAGTTGCAGCTGAACGATGCCTCTTTGTCCTTTGAACCGGAAACATCCATTGCACTGGGCTTCGGATTCCGCTGCGGATTCTTGGGTCTGCTGCATATGGAAATTATTCAGGAACGGTTGGAACGGGAATATAATTTGGACTTGATTACCACTGCACCATCTGTTATTTATCGGGTTACGATGACAAACGGGGATGTAGAGATGATTGACAACCCGACCAATTACCCAGACCCGGCTTTGATTCAGCTGGCAGAAGAACCAATGGTCAAGGCAGAAATCCTGACACCGCCGGATTATGTGGGAAATGTCATGGAACTGTGCCAGAATCGACGTGGTGTATTTCTGGATATGCAGTATTTGGATGATACTCGTGTATCCTTGAAGTATCACTTGCCGCTGAATGAAATTGTATATGATTTCTTCGATGTGCTGAAATCCCGAACAAAGGGCTATGCATCTTTTGACTATGAAGTGACGGGCTACGCTGCTTCTCAGCTGGTTAAGCTGGACATTCTGCTGAATGGCGATGTGATTGATGCCCTGTCATTTATCATTCATAAGGATAAGGCATATGAACGTGCAAGAAAGATTGTAGAGAAGCTGAAGGAAAACATTCCACGGCAGCTGTTTGAAGTGCCAGTACAGGCAGCCATTGGCGGAAAGATTATTGCAAGAGAAACGATTAAGGCAATGCGGAAGGATGTCTTGGCGAAGTGCTACGGCGGTGACATTACCAGAAAGAAGAAGCTGCTGGAGAAGCAAAAGGAAGGCAAGAAGCGGATGCGGCAGCTGGGTACAGTAGAAGTTCCGCAGGAAGCTTTCATGAGCGTGCTGAAATTGGATGAAGAATAATAGAGAAAGGAACTCTTATGGCGGAAAAACATTCGATTTATGATTGCCCTTATTGTGGCAAAAAGTCTTTTAATCCCCTGACCAAAGCCCTTGCTGGCAACATGAACACCAAAGGCAGAGTCTGCAAAGCCTGCGGTAGACGGGCTGTCAATGGCAAGACTTCTGCCATTGTCCGGACAGTGCTGATGGTAGTTGCTGTGATCGTTGTATTTGCAACTTATTTCATTGAAAACAGCGATGCCAAGGCATATTTGATTATGGCAGGAACGATTATAGTAGCATGGCTGCTTTCGATGCTGTTTGATGCATTTTTCTGTCCGCTGACCAAAGTGGTGCGGAACGATGCCGAGTGAATCCACGCTGGGGATTTATATTCATGTCCCGTTTTGCGTGCGGAAGTGCTCCTATTGTGATTTCTATTCCGTTCCGCAGACAGCAGAGCGAATGGAACAGTATGGAACAGCACTCTGTCGGTTCTTGCGGCAGATGCAGACCGATTTGCCAGTAGATACGATTTATTTTGGCGGTGGAACGCCGTCCCTGCTGCCTGTTTCTCTGTTGGAGGAGATTTTGCAGACGATTGCCGGAACGGTTTCTCTCCGGCAGACTGAAATTACATTGGAATGTAATCCGGCAACGGTTGACCGTAAAACATTGCAACAATTGCGAGAAATTGGCATCAATCGGCTTTCCATTGGTGTGCAGTCGCTTTCTGATGTGCAGTTGAAACGCTTGGGACGGCTGCATGATGCTCAAACCGCAATCGAAACGGTAGAGCAGGCCGCCGCCGTTGGATTTCAGAATCTGTCCTGTGATGTCATGTTGGCATTGCCAAAGCAGACAATGGCAGAATTGCAGGGCACTTTAACACAATTGACAGCTTTACCAATTCAGCATATTTCGGCTTATCTGTTAAAAGTAGAGCCGGAAACGCCGTTTGCATCCATGAACTGGGTGCAGCAGTTGCCGGATGAAGATGCAACCGCAGATTTTTATTTGCAGACAGTGGAAACCTTGCAAGCAGCTGGTTTCTTGCAATATGAAATCTCCAACTTTGCAAAGGCAGGCTATGAGAGCCGACATAACTGCAAGTATTGGAACTGTGAACCGTATTTGGGGTTTGGGGCATCTGCCCATTCCTGCTATGGTGGAAAGCGGCTTTATGTGCCCTCGGATTTGCAGGCGTTCTGTGCGGCAGCAACCCAGCCGACAGTATTGGAAGATGACAACCCCTGCACCCGAGAAGAACAGATTCTATTAGGGCTGCGGTTGCGGAAGGGCATTCCATGCAGCTGGCTGCATACAGAACAGCTGCAAAAGTTACAGCGTTATGCAGCTGGCGGATTGGTGGAATTTTTGAATGACCGTGTGGCATTGACCCCGCAAGGGTGTCTGGTGTCCAATGCGATTTTAGCAGAGATTTTATAAATAGACAAAAAAGGACAAGATGGCATGCAATCGTCATCCTGTCCTTTTTTTGTATGGTTGTTGTTGTGAATATAAAAATTAGTCGGTAAATACCTGCTTGATGCTGTCGTAGTGCAGGAATACACCTTGTTTTCCGTATTCCTGAATCTGTTCCAGCGTTGCAAATGCATATTCCATGACTTCCCGTTCCTGTGTATGTACAGCAGAATCCGGAATATCCATGGTATAGCGGAAGATGTCCACAAAATAGTTGTTTTTCTCTTCCGGATTTACTCGCTTGTAAGAGAAAACATAGCCGCCGTCTGCGTTGGAAACATCCACGCCAGTTTCTTCTAAGATTTCTCGTTTTACAGCATCTTCAGCAGATTCTCCGGCACGAACACCGCCGCCCGGCACTTCCCAGCAGCCCGGTGCCCATTCTTTGTCCATTCTGCGGCGGGTAATCAGGTAAGTACCATCTGGACGGCATAATACGCCCAGTACCGTCAGGTGAAAATCGCCCGGCTGCATATTCCAGTCGTTGCGGTTCATTGTCCGTCCGGTTTTCTGTTTGTTTTCATCGTAAATATCCCATTGTTCCATGGTAAGTCCTCCTGATCATCCGCACAGTTGCGGACGTGATTGATTATTTTTTTGCTTTGGTATTGCTGAACAGCAGATTGCCCAACGTGACCAGTGCTACAATGCTACAAAAACCAATGTTACCAGCGATTAACGTCCATTCTGGCAGAACGGGAATGATTTCTGTCAGCAGAATCACACACGAGAGCAAAGTCAATGCTATTCCGATGATGAGCATGCCGTAGCCAGTAGAGCGACAAAGTTTGTCTTTATCGTATTGTTCTTGTTCTTTTTTTGACATGGTGTTATATCCGGCAATCAAACATGCACCTTTTCCGTGCAGGAAGAATCCAGATAGCACATAACAGCCAATGGAGAAAAGCAGCATGATGCTGAATCCAATCCAATCACCCATTGTTCACCACTCCTTTTGTGTAGAAACGGGGTTACTTGGTCTGCTGAATTGGCTTTTCGCCTGCTTCTGTTTTGGCAGCCTTTTTCTTCGGAGAAACTTTTTCCAGCAGTTCTTTCACTTCTGGGTCATTGGTCAGGCTGTAAACAACAAGCAGATAGAACTGTGAGCCGGACAAGTCTTTCTTTTCGATGGCTTCCTTTGCCAGAGCAGCAGCAACGCCAACGACTTCCTTGCTTGCACCCGGTTCCATGCCGTATTTTTCAAAAGCCTTGTTGACTTCTTCTCTGGTCGGCGGAACAATCTTTTTCTGGGTGATGGTGTGAATGTGGTGTAATTCTGCCTGTACGCCCGGATGGTCAGCATAGATCAAGCTTTCATAATAGAAGCAGATTGCACTGTCATAGTCTTTCTTTTCAATGCAGTAGAAACCGAGGTTGCAATAGCATCTGGAGAGTGTTACCGGTGTAGTGGCAACGGAAAGGGTTTCCTTGGTTACGCCGAGCAAATCTTCCGGCTGCTTCAGATACTTATAGCATTCTGCCATTTCAAAATACGGGTCTGAATTCAGCGGATTGTATCGAATCGCATCTTCCAGAACGGAAACCGCTTCTTCTGCTCTGCCAAGATCCAGCAGTACATAGCCGTGCAGCATGACCATTGCACACAGGTCAAACGGAGCACGAATCAGTTTCTTAGACGGATGATAGAAGAACAGATACAGCTGATGTTCCAGCGTGTTCCGCATACTCAAGTACAAATGTTCTTCGGTTTCCCGGAAGTTGATGCAGATTTTTGTATAGAGAGCTTCGGTCAGCTTGAAAGCTTCCTTAATTTTCTTCTGGTTGACCAGTTCAACGGCTTCAGCGAAAACCTTGTCCATCCGCTTGCCGTCAATATACAGCATTTTTGCAACTCTTTCTTTTTGCTCATCTGGAAGAATTTCATAAGCAAGGTCAGCAATTTGACTTTCGACTTCTTTGCCGATTTCTGTTCCGGCATATTCTTCTGCGATATGTTCCAGATGAACCATATCCACACTCTTTTCACCAGTCAAGCCATTTCTTGCTTCCGCCATAATTTCATCAATTGTTTTTGCCATGAGGGGTTACTCCTTTTCAACGGTAATTTAAAAATTTTTTTCATGGAAGGGCAGGGAAATTTCACTGCTTTTTCTATTATAGCATAATCTGCGTGTGGTTGTCAATTGATTTTTGTGCAAAATTACGAGATTTTCGGAGCGGTGTCCGGCAGATTTCCGTCTGCAATGTTTTTCTGGAGAATTTGGTCGGTTAAATCAAAGAGCACTTCCGAGCCGTCTTTCGTTTGAATTTGCCGATGGTAGACCTGTTTCGCTGTGACGGTATGCTCTCTCCAGTCGCTGCCCTGATTGCTGTCGTTGAGCAGGAGCGGCTGTAAGTTGTCCATGGCATGGGCGAATTTAGATTCTGGGGTTTGACGGGCTTCAAATTCGTCAAACAGTGCCTGCAATTCCTGTTTCTGGTCGTCCGGCAGGAGCGAATAAATGCGTTCTTTTGCAGCGGCTTCCCGTGCCTGCTGGGTCTGCTTGCCAACTTCATCATAAGCGTAAGTATCGCCGGCATCAATTTCTACCACATCGTGCAGCAGGCACATCATCATCACTTTTGCAATGTCGATGGGTTCGTTGGCGTATTCTTTCAGCAGGTATGCCATAATGGTCATATGCCAGGCATGTTCCGCATCATTTTCCCGTCTGCCGTGGTGGGAGAGGTGGGTTTGCCGGAGAATATTTTTTTCTTGGTCGATTTCCAGGATGAAATCCAGTTGTTGTTTTAAACGGTCTGTCATCGTAGAATCACGCTTTCTGAGAGGGAAGTTGTTTTTTATTCTGAGGGGGCTTTTTGGGTGTTTTTTTCTTCTTGCGGACGGAATAACCGAAATCGCCTAATTTTCTGCCCAGCGAGAAATATTCCCCATGAGCGTAGGCGAGCAGTCCCATTTGCTGGAGATTCAGTTTGCCTTTGCTGTCCACATAGCGTTCTTCCACATTGACCGCTGTAATTTCTGCCAGCATCAGTTCATGCGTGCCGAGCAGCTGTGTGGATTGAATCTTACATTCCAGACTGACCGGACATTCTGCAATCAGCGGAGCAGAAACGGTTTGTGCTGGCTCTGGGGTAAAGTGACAGGCTTGAAATTTATCAATATCTTTTCCGCTCCGGCAGCCGCAGAAGTCTGTTTCTCGACACATTGCAGAGGTCGGCAGGTTGATGACAAATTCTCGCTGTTCCATGAGAATCGGGTAAGAATAGCGAGTGGGGCGAACAGAAATAGAAACCATAGGCGGATGCGTGTTCAGAACTCCTGTCCATGCAATTGTTAAGATATTGGGGTGTTCCATTGTTCCGCAGCTGACCAGTACCGGTGGAACAGGTGCTAATAGGACGCTGCCTTTCCAGTGTTGTTTTGCCAAAGAATGAATGCCTCCTTTTTCAAATTTCAAAGGGATGATAGAAAAAATGCCCCTTTGTTCGTGCAGAAAAGGGGCATTCTGTTGGTTCGAGATGGAGAAATGTTATGCTGTTACGCCATACTGTTCCCGATATGCCAGCATGGCATCCAGATATTCTTTGCCTGGGATGACATCGTTCTGAATGGCTGCAATGATGTCTTCCATGTTGACGATGGCATAAACCGGAACACCATAGGTTTCATAGACGGTCTGAACGGCAGACTGATTGCCCTGCAATGCCTTTTCCATCCGGTCTACCGTGATGACCATACCGATGATGTCCACCTTTGCTGCACCTGTCAGCTTCGGGTAAACTTCTGCCATTGCCTTGCCGGAAGTCATAACATCTTCGATGATGACAACTTTGTCACCGTTAGCCAGTTTTTTGCCGACAAACATGCCGCCTTCACCGTGGTCTTTGACTTCCTTTCGGTCGAAGCAGTAGCCGACTTCCTGGTCGTATTCGGTTGCCAAAGCAACGGCTGCACTGGTTGCAAGCGGAATGCCCTTGTAAGCAGGTCCAAACAAGGTGTCTGGGTTCAGTCCGTGTTCTTTCATGCAGGCAGCATAATATTTGCCGAGCTGAGCCAGCTGTTTGCCGGTTTTATAGTTGCCGGTATTGATGAAATACGGGGCTTGTCTGCCGCTCTTGAGGGTAAACGAACCGAACGTCAAAACGCCACAGTCCACCATAAACCGGATAAATTCTTCTTTGTAAGTCATTTGGGATACTTCCTTTCTGATGTGAAAATAAAATCAAAGTTGCAATTGCAACGAAGAAACAATAAAATTACAGCTGTTCCAAATCTGCCAGCCACAGCGTCCGGCAGGCATCGCTTGGCATTCGCCAGTCGCCTCTTGGTGAGAGGGTAACGCTGCCGACTTTCGGAGCATCCGGCAGGCAGGAACGCTTGAACTGCTGAGAGAAAAATCGCCGATAAAAACTGCGAAGCCATTTCAAGATGACTGCTGTTTCCTATTTTCCGCCCAGTGCTTTTTATGCCAGATGATAAATTTTAGGCGGTGTCAATCCAATTTGATATGAAATAGAATCAAAGTTGCAATTGCAACGAAGAAACAATAAAATTACAGCTGTTCCAAATCTGCCAGCCACAGCGTCCGGCAGGCATCGCTTGGCATTCGCCAGTCACCTCTTGGGGAGAGGGTAACGCTGCCGACTTTCGGAGCATCCGGCAGGCAGGAACGCTTGAACTGCTGAGAGAAAAATCGCCGATAAAAACTGCGAAGCCATTTCAAGATGACTGCTGTTTCATACTTTCCGCCCAGTGCTTTTTGTGCCAGATGATAAATTTTAGACGGCGTGAATCCAAATCGCAGCACATAATACAGGAAGAAATCATGCAACTCATAAGGGCCAACCAAATCTTCTGTTTTCTGTGCAATCGTGCCATCTGGTTCTGGCGGCAGCAGTTCCGGACTGACGGGCGTATCTAAAACGTCCAGCAGGACGGCACGGAGAGCTTCCGGTGTTTTGCTGGCTTCATACTGTACCAGATAGCGTACCAACGTCTTTGGAATGGAGGCGTTGACGGCATACATACTCATATGGTCGCCGTTGTAGGTTGCCCAGCCCAGAGCCAATTCTGAGAGGTCACCCGTGCCAACAACAATCCCACCGCACTGGTTTGCCAAATCCATGAGAACTTGTGTCCGTTCTCTTGCCTGACTGTTTTCATAGGTGACATCGTGAACGGATTCGTCTTGACCAATGTCAGCAAAATGCTGTCGAACACTCTTTTGAATTGGAATTTCTCGCAGAGTTGCCCCATAGGCTTTTGCCAGACGGCAAGCGTTCTGATAAGTACGGTCTGTCGTACCAAAGCAGGGCATTGTAACAGCCAGCATTCCGCTTCTTGGCAGTCCCAACAGGTCGAAAGCGTGCACCATCACAATGAGTGCCAATGTGGAATCCAGTCCGCCGGATAAGCCAACGACTGCCGTTTTGCAGCCGATGTGTCGCAGACGGGTTGCCAGACCCGTTGCCTGCAACGTCAAGATGGTTTCGCAGCGTTCAGAAAGTTCTGCTGCTCCGGCAGGCACAAACGGTGTTGGAGAGAAAAAGCGATGCAGGGCAGTTTCTGTCAGCGGCATGAAAAATCTTGTGCAGACCGTTGTCAGCGGCAACGGCTGGAACGAGTTGGAACGCTGCCGTTCTGCTGCCATTCGCTGTAAGTCCGGTTCTGCATAGAGCAGACCATCTGAAAATAGCTTGGATTCTGCCAGAATCGCACTGTTTTCTAAAATCAAGTTGTGTCCGGCAAAGACCATATCCTGCGTGGACTCGCCCATGCCGGCATCTGCATAGGCATAGGCACAGAGCAGGCTACCGGATTTTGCCTGCAAAATGGTACGGCGATAAGCAGCTTTTCCAATGATTTCATCGCTGCATGAGAGATTGACAATCAGCGTTGCACCCATGCGAGCCATTGCAACGGAAGGCGTATCTGCAACCCAGACATCTTCGCAGAGTTCCACGCCAAAGGTGAAATCTGGTGCTTCTGCACACTGGAACAGCTGTTGTGCTCCGAACGGGCAGGGAGCAATGCCATCTGCTTGCCAGAACGTCTTGCCGTCTGCTGGTATACCAGGGGTAAAGTGACGCTGTTCGTAAAATTCCCCGTAGTTGGGCAGATGCTGCTTTGGAACGATGCCCAATACAGAACCCTGATAGCAGACCGCTGCACAGTTATAAATTGCTCCGGTATGCCGGATGGGCAGACCGACTACACAAATACAGGAAAGGTTACTGGTTTCTTTCAAAATGGTACGCAGTGCTTGCAACGCACCGTCTAATAGAATTTGCTGAAGGAACAAATCACCGCAAGTATATCCGGTTATGCAAAGTTCCGGAAAGACGACCAGTTTACTGCCGTTTTTTGCAGCTTCTCTGGTCAGGGAGATGATTTGCTCGGCGTTATAGGTGCAATCTGCCACCCGTAGGGGGGGCGTTGCACAGGCAATCGGGAAAAACCCGTTTTTCATGGTACTTCTCCTCTTTCTCCTGAGCGTTCTTTTCTCTATTATACCGAAAAAAGCGGAAAGATGCAAGAGTAGAACGCAAATTATCGGGAAAATTGATTTTCAAAGGGAAGATCGGCAGATTTTGTTGCAGAAAACTGCGGTCGAGCTGGCTCAGCTCGGCGGAGGAG
>HF997932.1:228-2342 GCA_000433635.1 Ruminococcus sp. CAG:254 | reverse complement strand
ACATTTTTGAAAAATTGTTGGATCAAAAAACTTTTTGTTTCGCCTGCGGCTCGCATGAATAACCCTCTTGCAAAATTGTTGAAAATATGCTACAATAACATGGAAAAGGAGGCGACCTTTATGTTAAAAGCAGGAATCTCCACTGCCTGCCTCTATCCGCAACCCATAGAGGAAGCCCTCTATGATCTTGCATTGGGTGGGGTAACTATGGTGGAATTGTTTATCAATACCCATTCAGAACTAAAACGCAGCTTTGTTGCTGCATTGTCCGATATTTTGCACCGATTTGAAGTGCAGTGCTGTTCCCTGCATCCATTCACCAGTGAGATTGAAACTATGATGCTGTTTTCCGCATACAAACGGCGTTTGCAGGATTATCTAGAATACTGCCGCTATTATTTTACCGCTATGCAGCAGCTGGGAGCAAGTATTTTTGTAGTACATGGCAATAAACAGCTGGTCGGCGTGGATGTGGATTTTTATTGTGAGCGGTTTCAGAAACTGGTAGACTTGGGAAAATCTTATGGTGTGACCGTTGCACAGGAAAATGTTGCACGCTGTACGAGCCGTTCCCTTTCGTTTTTGCAGGAGATGCAGCAGAAAATGGGGGATGATGCAAAATTTGTGCTGGATATCAAGCAGGCAGTGCGTTCCAAAGAAGACCCAATGCAGATGCTAAAAACACTCGGCAGTGGGGTTGTCCATGTGCATATGAGCGACCACGGCGAATATGGCGACTGTTTGCAGATTGGTGCAGGACGGTTTGCTGTAAAATCATTTTTACAGACACTCGCACAGCTTAGCCCAAACTGTACCATTGTATTAGAATTATATCGCAGCGGATTCCGCACCTTGCAGGATTTGCTGCATAACGATCATATCCTACAGCGAATGATTCAGAGCTGACAGGAGAAGGAGGAATGAACCATGCAATGCCCGTTTTGTGGTGCAAGAGATACAAAAGTATTGGATTCTCGTCCGGCAGAACATCGAATCCGGAGAAGAAGAGAGTGTATTTTTTGCGGAAAGCGATTCACAACTTATGAAATGGTAGAACGTCCGCTGCTGATGGTGAAAAAGCGGGACGGCAGCTTTGAACCGTTTGACCGTCAGAAGCTGATTACCGGCATTTTTAATGCCATCAAGAAACGTCCTGTCAGTGTGGAACAAGTGGCAGCGATTGCCGAAGGCATTGAACAGCAGTGTGCGAATGCAATGCGGAGCACAGTAACGTCTGTGGACATTGGGAACTGGGTCATGGAACACTTAAAGCAAATTGATGCAGTTGCCTATATTCGATTTGCCTCGGTTTATGAGGATTTTACAGACGTTGCAAGCTTTGTAGCGGCAATTAGTGCATTGGATGAAGAAACGGCTGCTGCAAAAATGGCAGAATCGAAAGAAGAAGGAGAATAAAACATGCAAGATCAGAATCATTTTTTTGAGTCAGAAGACCATACCATGGAATTTGACACACAAGATGCACAGGATGCAAAAATTTGGTCAGTTCTTGCGTATTTCGGCATTCTGTTTTTCTTGCCACTGGTGGCTGTGCCCAATTCTGCCTACGGAAAATTTCATGCGAATCAGGGTTTAATCTTGTTGATTTTTTATGTAACGCTGACAGTTGCAAGCTGGCTGGTGCGAGCAGTATTAGGAATAATTCCGATTATTGGTGGAATTCTTTCCGGTTTGGTTCAGTTGGCAGTATCAGTTTGTATCATTGCGTTGATTGTGTTTGGTATGGTGCAGGCTGCACAGGGCAAGGCAAAGACGTTGCCAGTGATTGGGAAGTTTCACCTGATTGGATGACCGGCAATAGGGTTTGCGGGTCTGTTGCGTCATAGCGAACAGCTGCCAGCAGTAATCCATCCTCTGACAATAAAAGAGAAATGCATTCGTCTGTCTGGAGAGAATAAGTATATTCGATTCCCTGACAGCCGCAGAATGCAGAAAGCGGCAATTTTTGCTCCGTTTGCAGTGTCCAATAAGACTGGTAAACGGAGCTATTTTCATTTTCATCTGGAATCAGAACGGGGCAGGAACGGACAGCATTGCCGGAATGAAGTGTGTAATGTTGTTCTGTGAGGAATGCTTGGCGGTCGGATTCTTCG
>HF997932.1:0-216 GCA_000433635.1 Ruminococcus sp. CAG:254 | reverse complement strand
CGGTCGGATTCTTCGGGTAGCCGATAGAAGATCGACAGGGAATTGGTAGCAGGTTTTTGTTTTGGGTGAAGCCAGAGAAATAGCACAATGCCGATGCCACAGAGCAATAGAGCCAGTAAGAGAACACGAAATTGCATTTTTCGCATAAGAAACCGCTCCTTTCTATCAGGAATGAGAGATATTATAAAATTTATAGGCTGTAAATCACGAGCCGCA
>HF997931.1 GCA_000433635.1 Ruminococcus sp. CAG:254 | reverse complement strand
AAACTTTTCAGCTGCCTGCGGCTCGTAATTTGCAGGTAATCTCAAAATTTTTTATTTGCCTGTGGCTCGAAATTTGCTATCTTTTATCGGTTTAATTCATACAGTCGTTTTCCGTTCTCTAATGTTTGCTGTAAAATCGTTTCCACTGGCAATTCCTTCACTGCTGCGGCTGCTTTCGCTGTTTCTATAATCATTCGGCTATCACACCGCTTTCCTCGATACGGAACAGGTGCCATATACGGGCAATCTGTTTCCAATACAAATCGGTCAACTGGAATCACGGATAACGCCCGCAGTGCTTTCTTCGCATTCTTAAAGGTCAGAATTCCAGTAAAGCCCAGATACATCCCCAGTTTCAAAACTTCTTCCGCTGTTTCTGCACTGCCACTGAAACAGTGCACAACCCCCTTCGGCTTCCGGTCTTTCAGAATTTGCAGAGCATCTGCTGTTGCATCTCGAATATGAACGATAACCGGCAAATCCAACTCTTTCGCCAAGGTAATTTGTTCCTGAAAAATCGCAATCTGTGCTTCCTTGTCATAGCCTTCATAGTGATAATCCAGCCCAATTTCTCCGATGGCATAACAGTTCTTGTGGGCTGCCAATGCAGCAATGCGTTCCAGTTCCTCCGCTGGATGCTCCGGCAAATTCTCCGGATGAATCCCGACAGAACCCAACAGATAATCATATTGTTCTGTAAGTTTCAGATTCTGTTCGGAATCGGCTGCATCTACACTCGCCAACATCGCAAGAGCAACACCGCCCTCCGGCAGTGCCTGCAAAACTGCATCTCGGTCTTCTACAAAAGCATCGTCCATATAATGGCTGTGGGTGTCAAAAATCAAGCGTTCCATGGTTTCTATTCCTCTCTTTCTTTTATCAAGAAACCGCTGCCCTGAAATCGACTTCAAGGACAGCGGTTTTTTCATACCAATTGAAATATGCTTACAGTTCAATGTCTGTAACTTTTTCCAGCCGTACAACTTCCGTGAACATTGCTGCTCGCAGAACACCAAAGAACAACGGGCAGAAGATTCCAATCACTAAGCCAATCAAACCAGCGAGAACAACTGCAAATCCGCCAATCTTTGCGATCAAGAATAGCAACAATCCAACGACAAGCAGTGCAGCATAACAGATTAAGTAAGTCAGGAAGATTTTTCCTCGATAGCCCTTTGTCATTTCCATTGAGCGTTTCAGAGCATCCAACGGGGAAATATCTTTCTTTCTCAGCAGCAGATACGGGGTGAACGAATAGGAAATCCCCTTAATCACCAACATAATCGGTGCAATCACCCATCCAACAATCGGAATCAATGCGAACAATGCCCAGAGGAACAGCCAGAGTGTTCTCCAGAGCATACCACCAGCGATTCGCAGGAACGACTTTCCAGAAGAGAATCCAGAGAAAATCTGTTTCGAGTTGATTTCTTTCTGATGGTATGCATCCAAAAAGACATTTTCCATTCCAGCGGAAAGCGTGCTGGAAACGCCCATGCCGAGAATCGGCGGAACTGCACACAATACATTGCTCAGGCTCTGCAAAATCACGCCCAACAGGGACAATCCCCAAAGCTGAACCGGCTTTTTCATCAGTGTTTTCAAGGTCAAGCCCAGCGAACGGAACATGAAGCTATCGCTCTCTTCCAACTTCTGTACACCGTTGGAAAGATTGATGTTGTTGGCAGCCTTTTGTCCCTGCTGCTGTGCATTCTGCCAGTTCTGGAAATTCTGCCAATCCTGCCAACTCATCTGTGGCTGCTGTCCAGTTGGCTGACCAGCGTTCGGTGTTGGCTGTGCTTGCTGTTGCGGATTCTGCCAAGCAGTCTGTGGCGGAACAGTTGCAGCAGGCTGCGGAGAAACTGGCGTTCCATTCTGCGGAGCAGCTGCCTGCTGTGGTGCAGTCGGCTGTGTGGTCGATGCTGTTGCCGGAGCTTCTGCCTGCAGTGCAGTCGGCTGTGTAGTCGTTGCTGCTGCC
>HF997930.1:3059-8034 GCA_000433635.1 Ruminococcus sp. CAG:254 | reverse complement strand
CCTAAATCGGATAAGTCCATCTTGTTTGCAGCATCGTTTTGAGTTGTAAAAGATTCGATTGTATCACATTCCAGAGCAATCAGCCCGTTATCTGATTTTACATCAAACGTGCAGCTACCCCCTTGCACTTGCTGCCCGCCATACTGCCACACAACATTTGTACCAGTTGCGGTTGCGGTAAATGTTCCTTTTCCATGTCGGAATTGGATGGTTTTCCGGTTTAGTTGTGATTGTAATTCGGCTATCGTAATAGCCAATGCAGAAACATCCACGCCATCTGTATCATTGCCAATATAGATTTTTCCATTCCAGTCAATTGCAAAGGCATTGGAACGATTGTTGTTATCTTTGCCATTACCAATTATAAAAGAATATTTGGAATCAGAATCTTCAACGTTGAACTGCCCTTGTACGTGCTGATAAGAACTGGATGCTATAGTATAATTACCTTCTGAATGAGAGTGATTGCCGGATGCTGTAGTAACGTTACCTTCTGCATGAGAACAAGTACCGGATGCTGTAGTATTGAAACCTTCTGAATGAGAGTAATTGCCGGATGCTATAGTAAAATAACCTTCTGCATGAGAAGCTCTGCCAGATGCTGTAGTATCTTCGCCTTCTGCATGAGAACAAGTACCGGATGCTGTAGTATTGCTGCCTTCCGAATGAGAACAATAACCTGTAGCCTTATTTTTCTTATATTCATTAAATATTTCACCAGTAATATATACCGAATTTTGGTCTTTTTTGCCTACTAATCCATCTTTTATGGTCTGGATTTCCTCGGAATATCCATCCCATGTTGTAATCTCATCGCTGGTAATGCTGTCTAACGCTTCTTTGTTGTCGTGTATGTGGGCGGAAGCTTTCAGTTCAGCCACATCCGGCGACAAATCCAGCACAAACAGCCCATCCGGTACAATACCCAGTGCATTGTGAGCTACGGTGCTGATAGACGGCAATATCTGCCACGTTTGCTTGCCATATACAGTTACCAGTTTGGCGGTGCAATACATTGCATGTGCACTACTATCCCATCCGGGTGTATAATCACCCCACAGTGTAGCCTCTGCGTTTGTGCCGTTTTTGACGGTCGCTGTGGTTGTGCCGTTTTTGTCGGCGATTGTAATGGTTGCTCCAGCGTCCGTTTCGGTAACTGTTGCAACCGGAGAAAATCCATCCTCGCCGTCTTTTCCATTGATTCCGTTTGCTCCATCCTTACCGTTTACGCCGTTTTTGCCGGGTGTTCCTGGTTCGCCCTGGTCACCTTTTTCTCCGGGGTCGCCTTTTGCCCCAGCCGTTCCCGGCTCGCCGGTATCTCCCTTTTGTCCTTTTAAGGATTCCAACCAGTCCGCTTCCGTTCCGTCATATCCATTTTGCACAGCGATTTCGTAGGCGGATTTCCCATTTTCGCCATCCTTTCCGTCTTTGCCATCGTGCAAAGATGCAATTTTTCCATCTATTTTTTTCAGAAGCTGGGCGTACAAGTCCGGCGTTGGCGGAATCGGAACGCTTCCGGAATCGGAAAAACCGGAACGGCACACCCGAAACTCCAGCGTCGCTGTTGTCGCCCGTACCTCGTCATGATAGCCAAAAATGCTTATAGACGTTTGTCCATTTGTAATTTCCGACGGAAGCGTACATTGTGCAACATTTCCTTTTCCGATGTGCACATTATAGACGTTTTCGCCTTGCTTAAATTGTGCAACTTTATCAATCTGTTCCCATTCCGGAGTAAACAAAAACAGTAGATTTACAAACGCAACTTGTTCATCCGCAACGACTTCTCGGCGTTCTAAATCAATTTTTTGTCCAGTAATCCTAAATACAAGCATTATGTTTCTTCCTCCCAGTCCATATTTTTGGAATTCCAAACAAATGCACCATCAATACAATTGATTCGCTGCAAATATCCATTGTGGTAGTTGGTTTTTGCATCCGATGCCATCCAGTTGGTTGGCTTTGTAATGGCGTTCCATTGTTCTTTTGTTCCCTCGTAGGTGATAGCTGTTAATTTTTCGCAATAAGTAAACAAATTAGACCCGAAATTTTTACAATTCGTAGAAATTGTTAGACCGTCGAGCAAATCACACCACGAAAAGGCAAACGAACCAATCAAGCTGCACTCAATTCTGGCGGTTGTGAGTTTTCGACAGCCACTAAAAGCATAATCGCCCCAAGTCTTAACACTTGCCGGGATTATAATCTCAGTAATAGCATTTTGCTCAAAGGCATGCTGCCCGATGGCGGTTACTGTTTGCGGTATTGTGACCGCAGTTAAGCCGTTAATTGTCCTCTCGGCTTCAAATTGCGAAAACGTGTTATCTCCAATGCTTGTAAGTGTGGATGGTAAATCAACAGCAACTGCGTTCTCGCAATGATAAAATAAATTGTCACCTAAGCTTGTAATGCCGTTGCTAACAACAATATTTTTAATGTTGAGATTGCTACCAAACACCGTGCTCTCTGCTTTGTAGTCGTAAGTTGCACCAGTCCCACGCAGCAGTAATTTTCCGTTGGCGTATAGTACATAATAAACGTTTTCGCCACAAATTCCCGTTTCTGAAACTTCTCCGCCTGTCAAATCGTCTACTTTTGTCTGCAAATCTGCAACCTGATTGCTCATATCGTCCAGCCGCTTTTGCAACTGCTTTAGATAAGCATTAGTCTGCTCCATTTTTGTCAGCATCTCTGTAACCCTACACTTGCCGAGGATGCAGCGGCAATAACCGCACAATTCCTCATCTTCCCGGCAGTCTGTAATGTTGGATGCGGTAATTCCGCTTGAACCACCATTGACTCGCACCTGACAGAGGGTCAGTGTGGTTTTCGTGCCATTGTTGCTGAAAGACGGGATAAACGGTGCAACGGCTGGCGTACCTGCAAGCACCTCGATTTGCACGCTCCGCACAGATTCTTGCGTGTCGCAGGAAATCCCAACAGTGACATACCGAGGCAGGGAACTATCTGCATACTGCGACAAGTCTAAGATATAACCGTTGTCGTTTTGGAAATAGTGTCCCTGAATCCAAGCTTTGCCGCTGCCAATCCGAAGCTGGAAACCACCTGCTGGTGTAATCGAAAAACACTCGCCGTAAGTGTCCTGAATCCCGTCACAAATAATGCTGGATAGATAGCTTGTAAAATGCTCAGCCGTATAAACCCGGTCTAAGTTTTTAGCGTTAAAAAATCCGTACGAAAAAGCCATACTCATCCCTCCTGAAATGTAGGTGTCAAGCTCCTGCCGTTTTGGTCAAAACTCTCTATCATTCCGATTAGTCGGATACGATTTTGTGATAGTCCAAAACGAGTTTGCTGTACCGTTACCAAGTCGCCGACCTGATAATCTTGTGGATACTGCTCTTGTGTTGATGTTGCAGTAATGCTGGATTCGCTGATTTCTTCTACCGGCAAAAAATTTTCACGTCCCCGTTCTTCCAGCATTTTCAAATATTCCTCTTCCGGAATAGTGATGGATTCCCCCGCATCGTTCTGCGTTTCTTCCGACAAATCCCGTGCATCTACATAAACCTCGTACCGTTCCCACTGCGTAGGCTCTGGGTCGATGGTGCAAAATGCTCGTTTACGAGCCTCACCCTCGCCAGCCCCCAATGTGTAAGCCGCATTTTGCTGAGCAGCTGCGTTTTTAAGATAGTCAAAGGTCAGCAGGTTATGAAAGGCATCCGAAAAAATCACATGCGGATAGGTGTCTTGTAAAATGCTGCGGTCAACGCCTTCCGACAGCGTAAACACCATTTGATAGGTGCGGCTGTTTGGTTTTGTTTCAACGAGGGAGATGTTCGCCGTTCCGCCGACCAATTCACAGATTTTGTAAATCCACTCCATCAGGTTTGCATAGCTGATTTGCAAGTGGGTTTCTTGCTTCCAGCAGTCGCCAGTGATTTCGCCGAGTTGCAAACCGGGTAAAAAACGCTCGTTTTGTTGCAAGCAATTCTTGTGAATCGCCGTGTGTATAATCTCTCCATAGCTGGTTTGCTCTTTGATTACCATCCTTGGATAGATAATGCGACGAGACAACAAAATCATGAGAAAATGACCGCTTACAGTCAGATAATCGCCGTTTTCCGCATCCGTTTGAATCCGGACAGACTCAATCAATCCATAGTGTTCCGTATCGTCTTTTCTGCCGACTAAGCGACCTGTTTGAAAGACAGCAACGGTTTCCGGCGTAGCAGCAATATACAATTCAAACTGCCCGCATTGAAAATATTCGATGTCCCAAAGGAAACTTGAGAACGCATCGCAGACCGCCTCTAAGGTGATAGATACCGTGTTTTCGGCGGCGGTCATTTGATAAACCTCAATTAGCATAAATTTACACTCCTAAGTACGCATCTGTGTGCTGGATGGTTGCGGTGATGTATTTTGGTGCACTCAACCGATACCGGTTTAACCCCTTGCGGAGCGTGAACCACGTTGAACCAGAGGTCATGCAGTTGATGATGTTGGTTGTTACACCATCTCGCACCAGCGTAACCGACTTTTGCCCTTGTTTGGTATTGATGATGATTTTGTCGCCGGGTAAGATGTCCAATCGCAGCTGGAAATAGGTTGATGTATCGTCATCATACAATGCAACTGCTGTTGTAACGGGATTCGGAACATCCTCGCCAGAGGCGGCTTCTAAGGTAATCAGGATTCCTACTTCTTCGCCAGAATTGAAGATGGACAAAGTTTTGTCTGTGCTGTAAACGCCCAACGGAAACGGTTCATCGCTTTCCGGAAAGGGAAAGTGAAACGCTCCAAATACGGATTGACTGTATGCATAGATGGGCTGCATGCTGTACCAGTAGGGGTCTGGGCAAATGATACTGATTTGCCCGTTGACCAACTCGCTGAAATTGGTCACGGTGCAGCTCTCGACATACCCCTCTGTGTAAACATCAATCCCGACTGTGCGGTAATACACCTTGAGATATTGAGCGGTTTTCACAACCCGATAGAGGGCGTGGCG
>HF997930.1:0-3023 GCA_000433635.1 Ruminococcus sp. CAG:254 | reverse complement strand
GGCGGTTTAATTCGATGTTGCTGCCGTAGCCTCGCATCTCAAATGACAACACTAAATTTCGCTTCTCGACAAAGGCGTTATTCAGATAGCTGCCGTTCATGCCCGCATAGGAAGATGTGGAAATCGTCCCAGCAGGGGGATACAATCCGTCAATCTTAGAAATCATGTACTTATTTGCGGTGGCAGTCATGTTGATGCGGTCACCAGCTGCATTTTCGATGATAAGCGTAAATCGCATAAAACACCTCACACATTGATTGCGTTTCTCGTTTGCCGGTAGATTTCCAGTCGAGTGAGAGCCTTTGGACTGTTGTTGGTCTGGTTGATGGTGCGGCTGTTGTCGTTGTTGATAACAGTCGTTGTTGCTCCGGCAGAGCCTTGCTCGCTTTTTAAAGCATCCATCTGCAAGTTACCCTGCATAGACACGGAAATCCCATCTGCTACCGCAGCGACTGCTTGCGTTACAATCTTTTTGCTTTTATTGATTCCGTCAGCCAGCCCTTGCATAAAGTCCGGCATCCAGCTTTCATAATCTGTCAGAGGACCTTTATCCGGCACAGAAAAGTGCAGGAAATCCCGAATGATATCGGCAACATTGGTGACACAATCCGCCAGCCAGCCGATAGCACTTTGAATACCATCAATAATGCCCCAGATAATATCGCTGCCCCAGTTCCACGCATCAGAAGCCAGTCCTCTTATCCAGTTAATTGCACCGTTAAGTCCGTTTTCGATGGTTGTTCGGATGTCGCCGATTTTGTCAGAAATTCCGTCGTGTATACCGTCCCAAATATCGGAAATCTTATTTTTAATCTGGCTCATAAGATTGGAGATACTGTCATAGATGTTTTCCCATGCGTTGGATACATTTGTTTTAATTCCATTTACAACAGACGATATTTTATCCGAGATGCTGTCCCAAATGCTGGAAAAAGTGTTTCGGATGCTATCCATAACAGAAGAAATCGTCCCAGAAATAGAACTCCAAATCCGCTCAATGAGGGAACGGATTGCATTGGATACCGCATCAATCTGCGACCGAATAGCCTCCCAAATGTTTGTAAACGTTGTTTGTAGAGCAGTTAAGAGTGGCTCTAAAAAATCTTTTATTCCATTCCAAATGGTTTCGACAAGATTTTTTATAAACTCCAGCTTTTCTTGTACTTTATCGCTGATAGCCGTCCAGATTTCAGAAAAGAAGTCCCGAATACTTTCTAAAATTGGTGTGATAAAATCAACAATGCCATTCCAAATAGCACTAATTTTTTCGGAAATCCAGTCCATAACTCTTCCAACGACAATTTGAATCGCTTCAAAAATCGTTTCGAACAAATACCCGAAAGCGTTAATCAACGGTTCTAATGTTGTATAGATAGTTGTCCACACAGTTGTAATCACTGTATATATCGTATTAAATACAGTGTATACTACTGTATAAATTGCATTAAAAATTGTGCTAAAAAATGTATAAATGCCCTGCCAGATTGTTGTTACAAACGTCTGGATTGCGGTAAAAATGTTGGTTACTGTTGTTTGAATTGTGGTCAGAACGTTGGTAACAGTCGTAGAAATAGAAGTCCATATGTTGGAGAAGAATGTTTTGATGTTAGTCAGTGTATTGGAGAAGAACGTCTGAATATTTGTCCAAGTGTTTGTGAAAAACGCTTTTACAGATGTCCAGACAGTTTCCCAATCTGTACCAAACCAGCCTAAAAACGTATTCGCAACACCTTTTAAAGTGTCCAGAATTGTTTGTAATATAGATTTGATACCTTCCCAAATCGACGAAAAAATTTCTTTTACGCCTGTCCACGCCTGTTCCCAATCGCCGGAAAACACGCCTGTAAATACATCCATCAATCCTAAGATTGTTCCGGATACAGCTTCAAAAATTTCTGCAACAATTTCAAAAGCCCCTTCAAAAATGGGGGCTAACAGATTGCAAAAGCCTTCCCACGCTGCCTTTACAGCCTCGCCAAAATCATCAAAATCAAACCCAAGAGCATTGAGACGGTCGGTAATACCTTGTGTCAACTCGGTAAATGTGCCTTTGATTTGCTCCCAAATGCTGATAATTTTATTTCGGAAATCCTCGTTTGTTTGCCATAGATGTACAAACGCAGCCGCTAAAAGTGCAATCACTCCAACTGCGGCGGAAAATCCAGCAGTTGATACCTTTAAAGCACCCGTAACAGCAGAAAATCCATTTTTAATGCTGCCAAGGATTTTAGGTATTTTTGCAATCGCTTGCATAAGCGTTCCGACAACTGAAATTACTTTCCCAATTGCAATAAGCAACGGAGAAATAGCCGCAACCGCTAAAGCAATTTTTACAATTGTTTCTTTTACCTGCGGGTCTAATTGATTGAGTTTGTCAACAATTGTTTGCAACCGAGCAACAAGGCTGCGGATTGCTGGCATTAAAATGTCACTAAAACTGATTGCAAGTTCTTCCAGCTGGGATTTCAAAATAGTCAACTGTCCTGCAAGATTGTCCTGCATAGTAGCTGCCATTTTTTCGGTCGTGCCATTGTAGCCATCTACCGTATCGGAACAAGTATCTACTGCATTTGTCAGCTTCTCAAAGTCTGCTGGTGATGCGTTGATAATTGCCAACATCCCAGACATCGCTTCTCGACCAAAAAGCGAAGCGGCTGCTTGTGCTTGTTCCGCCTCTGTAAGTCCACCCAGTTTATCACGCATTTGCCCCATCAAATCACGGAGCGAATACATCTTGCCGGAACTATCTGTCAAGGAAATCCCGTATTTTTCCATTGCCGAGGATACTGTATCGGTTGGTTTAGCAAGGCTAACAATTGCACCTCGCAAAGCCGTGCCAGCCTGCGAGGATTTGATTCCGGCATTTGCCATTAGTCCGATGGCAATAGCGGAATCTTCAGCGGAATATCCCAAAGAACCCAGCACTGGAGCGGCATATTTGAAAGTTTCGCCCATCATGCTGACGTTGGTATTGGCATTGGAACTTGCAGCCGCCAGAATATCCGCAAAGTGTCCGCTGTCGG
>HF997929.1:3499-4119 GCA_000433635.1 Ruminococcus sp. CAG:254 | reverse complement strand
GCGAAAGCGTTTTCGTTCATCTGGCAGGCAGTGAATCCGCTCGGCGAGGTTGGAACGAATCCGTTTTTCCGTGCATCTCGATATTCCGTCCTTGCAAGTAGAATAAAACCTTATTTAGATAGAGCAGCCTGAAAGCGTTCCAGAATCTGGCATTCCAGTTCATCCGGCAGGCAAAGGCTATGATTTCGCCCTGTGCCAAGGGCAATGTCTGGCTTGATGATTTCGCCATGAAAGTCAGAACCACAGGTGCAGAACAAGCCATGCTGGGCGGCAATATCTGCATACCATGCCATTTCTTCCGGAGAATGCGTGCTGTAATAGGCTTCGATGCCCCGCAAGCCAGCCTCGCAGAGCGTGGACAGCAGCTGTAAAAAATCCGGCTGCGAGAGGTTCAGCTTAGCCGGATGGGCGAGAACCGCAATGCCACCGGCTGCCTGAATCAGGTGAATGCTTTCCACAGCGGTTGGTTTGGGACGTTCTACTTTTTCCAGAAATTCCGGTGTGCCAAGATAACGGTCAAACGCTTCGGAAACGCTGGACACATAGCCCTTTAAAAGCATGGTTTTTGCAAAATGCGGTCTGCCTGTGGTGCAGCCGTTGTTGGCAGCAGCCACTTCTTC
>HF997929.1:0-3478 GCA_000433635.1 Ruminococcus sp. CAG:254 | reverse complement strand
GTTGGCAGCAGCCACTTCTTCGATGGTAACGGGAGCACCTTTTTCCGCCAAAAATGCCAGCATCCGTTCCCGTCTGCCCTGCCGGAGCGTGCGGTTGCGAGTGATATAGGCTTGCAGGTCTGCGTTTTCGCCATCAATGCCGTATCCCAAAATATGCAGCTGCGGATTTTCTTTTGCACTGATTTCAATGCCGGGGAAAATTTGCAGCTGCGGAAATGCTTTGGCAGCCTGCTTGCCCCGTGCAATGCCGGAAACCGCATCGTGGTCGGTGATTGCCAGAGCACAAATTCCAGCAGCAGCGGCTTTCTGTACCAGTTCTTCCGGCGTGTATTGTCCGTCCGAGCAGGTGGTATGGGTGTGAAGATCAATTCGCATCGTGGAAACTCCTTTCTTGTAGAAAAAGAAAAAAGGACAGAATAATGCCCTTTTTTCATGGTTATGTGGTCAGTAAATTTGCAAATGCTTCGGTTTCTGTGTAGGTGTCTGTGTGGCAGAGAAACAGCACTTGCTGATAGTCTGCAGCAGCTGGAAGCGTTGTGCTGTGGTGCAAGTCAATCAGATAGATGGTTTCATAGTGCTGTGCCAAGAAGGGAATCATGCAGTCTGCCCACTCATCCTTGATGACCAGCAACTTTTTCCCGTTCTGGACGTTGGTGGTTACAACTTGCAGCGGAGCAGGTTCTCCCAGATAAAATTGATAGGGATTTTCGGTCTGCAAGGCATCGGCATCATAGAGCGAATCACGTTCTTTTTTCGAGCTGTCTTGCAGCGTAGTTGTAACCGTGCAGGTAAGCGGATTGCTGTTGTTTTCATAGACATCAATCAAATCTGGCATAACAGCATTCGCCTGTGTTGCCTGATACAACGCCCCTCTTGCATCGCTTTTCACATGGGAAACGGTGTAATGGTCGTATGAAATCGGCACAAAACCTAACTTTTGAATGACACTGCGATAAACGCTATATGCTCCGTAGCTTGTCCAGTAGGGAAATGTGCGGTAATAGACATAGTCGTTGGACTCTGCTTCCAGAATATAATAGGCATCTGTTTTTCGGATATGCAGGTCAATGGCGTTGTAGAACTGCTTGATGGCAGGTTTTTGCTCCACATAGGGCATACCATCCGGAAAGGCATCGCTGTAAAAAGAAGCAGCGTCTGGAATGGCAGTCACGCAGATGGGGAGTTCTGTTTCCTGATAAAATTGATTGATGATGTCAGCGGTGTTGGAGAGTGCCGTTTCAGAGAGTGGCTGCGGCAGGGCATACAATGCCGTTTCCCCGATGTAAACGCCGTTTCGCTGATGGTTGCCCAGCTGCATTTGTAGGGCAGTATACCACTTCTGGACAAACGTGGGCTGCGAGCTAGTTTTCAGGGAGGCAGTCAAGGGATGTTCGAGCATATTTTTTCCGCAAAGCAACATCATGCCGACAAAACAGGGCAGTAGCAGCCAAAAAGACAGTCGATTTTTCTTCATGAGCACGCCTCCTTTCAAACGATTCAAGAAACAGTTACCAACGGAAAAACAGTGGCGGAATGGCATTGCTTGCCATTGCAAGCACACTCAGCCCCAGAAAGAGCACATCGCCCACGGGAACGACAATCGTCGGAATCCAAGCAGTCAGCGTTCGCTTTTTCAACCACTTCTGAATGGAACGATGCCAGCCACTTGTACAGAATCCGGCAATCAACAGCAACAGCAGGCTGCTTTGCAGGAAATACAAGTCTTGATAGCTGACAGCGTCTTTGCTCAGTCCGAGCAAGTTGCCCCATGTTTGAACGGCTTCGGTCAGGGTGTCCGAACAGAACAAACTCCATGCAAACACGCTGCAAATAATGGATAAGAACCAATGAATTGCTGTTGGAAATTTCCACTTTCTCTGGACATCCTCGAACCATGCCAGAATTACACCAATCAGCAGACCGCCAAGGAATCCGGTCAGCGTTCCCCGACAAAACCAGCCCAGAACACTATAGGTGAACAGCATTTGCAGCCAAAGAGATGCCGCTGTTTGTTTTGGAGAAGAAAACGCACGGGAAAACCAACGCAGAACGGTTCGATTCCAGTTCTGGAGAAACACAGAAAGCTGCTTGTTCCAAAGTGGGAGGCGGCTGCTCTTTGGCAGGGCGTAGCCATAGCAGGCAGCAATGCCCCTTGCCATATCGGTATATCCGGTGATTTGAAAATAGACATACAGGAAGAAGAGCAGCTGATACAGCCACGAGAAAAAGAGTGTGTTGTGTTCCTTGCTGGCAGCCTGCATTTGTTGAATAATCAAGTAAAACTGTCCGCTGAGCAGCACAGCTTTTGCCAATCCGCAGACCAGTTGATGCAAGCCGTTTCCCACCTGTTCCACCTGACAGCGGCGGTCTGGCTGGATACGGTGAAACGTGGAAACGGAGCAATAAGGGCCAAATAAGAGTTTGGGATAGAAACAGAAATAAAATGCAAAGGAACTGCGATGCCGTTCCGGCAGAATCGCACGCCGAAAAATCAGATGCACATAGGAAATGCTTTGCAGTGCCAGAATCGAGATGCCGACTGGATAGAGTGCCATCCCGAACAAGTGTCCTTCATGCGGCGGTCGGAGAACGAACAGAGCAGCGATATAAATGGAATCGTGAAACAGCAACAGCAGCCGAGCCGGAAGGGTTCGGGGTGAGAGATGGGCAAGCAGCTGGCTGAACAGACCCGTCAGGAAAATCAACCCGAAGAAGAGCAGGCTGCATTCTGCCTGCCAGAGCACCAGAAACAGAATGCTTGTGCCAAGCAAAACAGGCTGTTGCCAACGCTGCGGAACACAGTGATAAACCAGTAACGAGAGGGGAAACAGGATCAATAAAAACAGGAAATTCAGAAACAATTCTGCACCTCCTTCCAATATAGATGGAAAATGCTTATGCAAGCTGTTCCATCATCTGAAAAAATGCGTCTTTGGTATACATGGTGTTGAGGACTTCCAGTAGCGATGTGGTAGACATCCGAGCCGGCAGAGCCAATTGTTTCTGCAAGGCTCTGCGGCGGTCGCTGCTGTCTGCCTGTCCGTTTAGTCCGACCGTGTAAAGGTCATAGGCAGTAATCTGTTCTTCCGGATTTTTGGGAGCGGTTTCTTCCGCCAGAACTCCAGCCCGTTCAAGGGCTGCCAGCAGCAATTCTTTCCGGATGCCTTCCACGCCGAGTTTGCCCTCTGCGGAGGGTTTTTCTTTGCGGTGTTCTTTTCCATAGACATCCGGCGTGTAGACCTGATAGACCGTTCCCTGTTGAATTGCCCCCTTGAGGTAGTTCCGAATCTGAAACCCTGCCCGGTCGGCATCGGTCATGAGAATCACGCCCGTGGTACGGGCATAGTAGCGAATCAAGTCCAGCTGTTCCGGATTCTTGTAGATTTGAAAGCCATTGGTCACCAAGATAACGGCATCCACAATGGAGGAGAGTTTGATTTTGTCATATTTGCCCTCCACCACAATGGCTTGTTTGATA
>HF997928.1 GCA_000433635.1 Ruminococcus sp. CAG:254 | reverse complement strand
CCTCCGCCGAGCTGAGCCAGCTCGACCGCAGTTTGCCTGCGGCGAGAAAATTTGTTCTCATTCTGTTATTTGGATTCAGATTCAGAATCGGAATCAGTTGCTTTTTCATCCTTAGAATCGGAATCATCCGATTTCTGATCGGCTGCATCTTCTGCTTCCGATTCTTTTGGCTTTTCTTCTGCCAGCGGTTTGGATTCCTTTTTCTCCGCATTCTTAGAAGTCTTTTCCGTCTTTTCCGTCTTTTCCGACTCCGACTTTGTAGAGGTAGTCGGCTTTGCAGAAACTGCCTTTGCCGGTTCTGGCTGTTTGCCATCTGCTGCCTGCCGCTTTTCTCTTGCAATTGCCAGCAATACGGCATTGTGCTTCTTATCGTAGCGATAGAACAGAATCAAGACGACAATACCAGCAGCCAGACAAATCAAGCCGATATTCCACCCCGGCGGTGTAAAGGTCATGGTGACTTCATGTTCACCCGGTTCGAGCGGAACGCCAACCAATGCATTCAGCAGCTTCACCGGTTCGACTTTCTTTCCGTCTACCTTCACCGTCCAACCATCTTCATACGGGATGCTGGTCATCATTACCTGACCTTCTTCTGCTGTAATCGTACCAGTAATCTTCCGATCGTTGAACTTGGTGATATTCCACTGATTTTCCTTCATCTTGTCAATGTCTTCCTGGAACATTGCTTCATCGAAGCTATAGAAGAAGAAGTTCTTTACAATGGTGTATTCGTTGGCAACGGTCATTCGCAGGCACAGCTTTGTACCGATGTCAAACTGACCGAGCCGCATAATGGTGTAGTTATCGCCTTCAAAGTAAGCGTTGAACCAGTCAAAATCATAATCGCTGGTTTCATCGTTCCACTGACCGAGCCACAGGTTTACAGACTTCTGGTTTTCGGTCTTAAAGAAGATATAAATCGGGTCTTCTGTTGCAACTGTCAGATGGAAATCCACCGTCGGGTCGCCGCTCTGTCCAGCCGTGTAGCAAGTCTGGTCACCGTAAGCAGATGTTGTAACATTGCTCAGAATCGGGTCGCCATCCAGTTCTACCGGAGAATAATAATTCTTGCTGCCAGAGATTGCACCAGATGCATCAAATTCCATGTTGCCGCTGATAACGCTCATCAGCATATTCTGGCTGTTGAATGGGTTATCATTGCCCAGATGGTCAATGCGTTCTACATCTGCATCTGCCATATAACCAATGGAAAGTGCATTCGGGTTTTCATAGGTTCTGATGGTCTGGCTGACATTGTTTTCATCTGTATAATTATAGTCCCAATCCGGCTTTGCGACATAAGTCGGATTCAGTTTCCGGTTTGTGCTATCGCTTTCCCGATTCAGAACGTACTTGATGCCCAGCAAGGAATCCGCCAGCGGTGTATTGCCATCATAACGGGTATAATAGCTGTGCATGCAGTAACCCATGGTTTCAATAAAGTTGATGATGTCCGTATTCATAACCGAGCTGGAGTGCGAAATACCACGCAGACCAAGTGCACCATTATCGTTGACGCAACGATAGAATGTCTTTTCTGCACGATACAGACCGCTGTCATTTTCTTCCAGCTGGTCGGTTGCTGCACGACCGTTTTCAATGAAGTTTGTCCAGGATTTCTTTGTGGAATATGCAACTTCATCATCAATCTTTTTCATGGAGTCCACAGCGTTATAAGTTAATTCGCTGCCGACTGCAAACAGCATGACAACGGTTACTGCAATATTGCTTACCCGTTTGAGGTCTTCCTTTGTGCCGCCCTTCATGAAGTACAGGCAGACACAATAGATCCCAATCAGAATGATGGAAACCCAGATGCTCTTGATGGTGTCGATGTGCTCATAGCCCAGTTTTGAGATGACTAACAGCAATACCATCCAGCCGAAGAATACCGCTCCTAAAATGCCCGGCTTGACACTTTTCAGCTTGGTAAATGCCATTGCTGCCATCGTCAACAGGACAAACGAAATCAGGAACGAATACCGGTAAGGCAGCCAGTTCGGGGACTGTCCGCCATGCCACATCATATCAATCGGCTTGAAGTACATGCTGACAACCATGCAAACCAGAACAAAGGTATAACCAATTTTCTTTCTCAACTTGATTTGATTGCTGATGTAGAAAATCGGCAGCAGAACAACCGTCAACAAACCGCAGTAGATTTCTGGGCTGCCCTGTACATTAACAGAGTCATACTGTGCCGGCAACAGCTGCGGAATCAGGTCAATCAATTCAAACTGTGCAGTGAACAGTTCTTTCAGCTGCTGAAGCTTGTCGCCATCGCCGTGGAAGATGTTGCTCAGCTGTGTCCAGACGCTCTCGGTAAATTCCATTTTACCTTGGCTCAGCGTGTAAACCATTGGCAACAGCATAATTGCAGAACAGAGCAGACCTGCAATGGTCGTATAGCACATTCTGCCGATGGTCTGGAAATAGTCATATGCCTTTCTGCCCTTGCGGTCTGTACCGAAGAACAGATAGAAAATAAAGTAAATCACAATAAAGATGGCAATCATGAAGCCAATATAGAAATGAGCCACAAACATGAATGCCAGCGGAATGGCGTAGTTGATTTTTCTGCCATCATCAACCAGACATTCCAGTCCAGCGATAATCAGTGGCAGGAATACCAGACCATCCAACCACATCGGGTCAATCAGCTGAATCACAGCGTATGCCATCATTGCATACATGCTGGAGAACAGCAGAGCGTGCGGAGCACTGACTTCTCTCCGCTTCTGGAGATAATAGCTGAATGTCACACCCGCTGCACCAAGTTTGCAGAGCTGCATAATCAGCAGGCTGGCAAGAATCCATTTTTCCGGCAGCAACATAACAATCAGCGTAAACGGGCTGGCAAGATAATAGCCAATGATACCCATAAAGTTGCCGGAGAGGTTTCTCGACCAGTTATAGAAGATGCTGCCATCTCCCCAAAAAGCGTCCCGCAGGGACTCAAAGTAGTACACATACTGCCCGTTCAAGTCCAGACAGAGTACCGATTCTTCGCCGAATGGGGAAATCCCAAACAGAGCATATGCCAGATAGGTCAATGCAACAGGAATGAAAAATGCAATGATATAAAACTTGTTGCGAATGAGCCATCCCTGCAAGCCATGCCCAACACCGGCGAGCGTCAGCGGACTGCGTTTTGCAGCCGCCGCAGATTTGCGTGTGGATGCGTTCGTCATGAATATCCTCCTAAAAAATTTTTTCTTTCTCAAACAAGTTCACCGTTGAAAGAAAGTCATCTATAAAAACACAAAAGTGCAAATTTCGCAAACTTTTGTGGAATTCAGGGGGAATGGTGGTTTTGGTTTTCCGGCAGTCTATGCCGAAATACCTTGACAAAATCCAAAACGTGTCCTATACTATAATTATAGAAAAAACAGCGTTGCTTTACAACAAGGAGATTTTGACATGAAAGCACTTGCCTATGCCTTCTCAGCAGAGAATCCGCATGCCCTCCGCAATATACTATTGGTTGCGGTGACCATCGCTTATTTGGTGGTCATTGTCGTGCTGTTTCTTCGTCTGCGGCATGCCAATCAAAAAATGGCGGACCGGATGAAAGAACTCAGCAAACAAAAACAAGCAGAACAGGCTGCCAAAGAAGCAGAAACTGCTGCACAGGAAGAACCACTTACGAGCAAATTACATACTTGCCGTCCACGCACAGAAGAAACACATACTGATCCGAAAGTGTCGTAGTATTATCTCCGCTCTTTAAGGACAGGCTGAGGTTTAAAAACTTTGCATCAGAAACATGCTGCGTACAATAATCTTCCTCGCCGCTGAGTTCGTTCAGCATCGGGTATAGATTATCGAGATTGCTGTGCACCGAATCAGTAGATTGTTCGCATTCTACAACATTGATTTGTGTGAATGTCACGTCTGCATCTGCATTTTCCGTGCTCGTGCCGGTTGCACTCTGCTGCGGCGTGTAGCTGGATTTCAGCTGTGTCAGTAAGCCATCCAATCCAACTAACCCTTGGAACATCTGCTGCATAACATAGTCATCATAAAAGTCCAATGTGACTTCCTGATAAAGTGCGGTGTCCTCGGTCTGAATGGCATAAAAATAGTTGGAGAGTACCGTCATTGCCTCTTCTGTAAAATAACGGGAATCATATTCCACCGGAATTTCCGTGGTATTCAAGTCCCGCAGAACTGCTCCGAACGGCAAGTCTTCCATTGAAACATTGCCTTTCTCTTTTTTACTGCCGCAGGCTGTCAGGCTGCAAAGTGCCAAAATGACGGCAAACAGACAGCAGAACCATTGTTTCCATCGGTTTTTCAAGCGAAAACCGCCTCCTTTTTTCTAGCCCCAAAATGGGCAAATTAAAAAAATTCATACAGGTTTAGCGTATCATATTTTTTTTTAAATGTCAACGCATACCGCAAATTTTGTGCATATTCCACAAAAACGGTGTTGAAATTTTGACAGGACACATCCTGTCCACTCATAACGATGCCCGTGCTCCAAATGGTTGGGGGATTGTCATCGTTCTAATTTTCACAATTCGAGGTGCTCTTTATGAAACAAACTGCTATGACCATCGCTTATCCGGTCGGGAAAAACTTATACCTGAATTTAACCAACCGCTGTCCGTGTGCCTGCACATTCTGCATTCGCACCATGGGAAGTTCCGCCTATGGTTCTGACCCGCTGTGGCTGGAACATGAACCAAGCTGGGAAGAAGTTAAGGCGGCTCTGGATGCAGTGGATGTCTGTTCCTATGAAGAAGTGGTATTCTGCGGATTCGGCGAGCCAACTGAACGGCTGGAACTGCTCTGCAAAACTGCTGCCTATCTGAAAGAACAAGGGGTTCGCTGCATTCGATTGAATACCAACGGACTTTCCGACTTGCTGCATGAACGAAAGACCGCACAGGATTTACACGGATTGGTGGATATTGTTTCCATCAGCCTGAATGCTGGAACAGAAGAAGAATATCGGAAAGTAACTCGCCCGAAGTTCCCGAATGCGTTTGCAGCGTTGCAGGAATTTGCAGCAGATTGCAAGGACAGCGTTCCAACCATCATGTATAGCGTTGTGGATATTCTGCCAAAGGCAGAATTGGATGCAGCACAGGCACTCGCTGACCGACAGGGGATTCCGCTTCGGGTACGAAAATTTGAGCATTAAAATTAGACTGGTAAAATGAAACGAGCCGCAGGCAACCAAAAGTTTTTTGATCCAACAATTTTTCAAAAATGTT
>HF997927.1:26124-26343 GCA_000433635.1 Ruminococcus sp. CAG:254 | reverse complement strand
CACACCTCGGCAGCATTTTTGAAAAACTGCTGCACCAAAAAACTTTTTAGTTGCCTGCGGCTCGTGATTGAAAACACTCCTCTTAGGAAAAACGGTCTTTCACGTCCGACAAAAGGGGGTTCCACCCCTGCTTTTGTCTACCAGCGTGCTGCAATTGCCCCGTTGCCTTGTCTGAATTTGTAACTTGTTTCACAAAGACAATCAAATTGCGAATTGGAA
>HF997927.1:0-26045 GCA_000433635.1 Ruminococcus sp. CAG:254 | reverse complement strand
AAATTTGATTTGCTTCGCAAATGTGGGCTGCTCGCCCACACCTCGGCAGCATTTTTGAAAAACTGCTGCACCGAAAAACTTTTTAGTTGTGCTTCGCACGATGTCATTCCTGTGATTTTTGCGTTCTCTGTATTTACTTTTTTCCCGTCACATGGTATACTGAAAAGAAAAAGCATACAGATAGGAGGAACTACACTGTGTTTGCAACCATCAAAAGTCTGGGACTATTCGGGCTGAATGCCTTCCCAGTCGATGTTGAAGTAGATATTCAAAAAGGTTTGCCGCATTTCGATATTGTTGGCTTACCGGATGCAGCGGTAAAAGAAAGCCGAGAACGCATTCGGGCAGCCCTCTATTCCATTTCCGTTACGCTTCCGCCGAAACATATTGTTGTCAATCTTGCTCCGGCAGACGTCAAAAAAAGCGGTACAATGCACGACCTCGCCATTTTGGTTGGCGTTCTCAAGAGCATGGGGCAGCTTTCCCGTTCCATGCAGGGGAAATTTTTCATTGGAGAAGTTTCCCTCAGCGGAGAAGTCCGCAGTGTGAATGGTGTTTTACCAATGACCATTCTTGCCCGTTCGCTGGGTGTCGAAGAACTCTATGTTCCGGCAGACAATGCCGCAGAAGCTGCCACGATTCAAGATGTTCGGGTCTTTGGCGTGCACAACATTGGAGAACTGATTGACCACTTGGAGGGCGATGCTCCGCTTTCTCCAGCTCAGCCGGCAGACTTTACAGAGTCGGACGCTCCGGAAAACCTGCTGGATTTTTCCGATGTCAAGGGGCAGCAGACCGTAAAGCGTGCCCTAGAAATTGTCGCCGCTGGCGGACATAATGTTCTGTTGGTCGGAGCACCCGGCAGCGGAAAAAGTATGCTTGCGAAACGGATGCCATACATCCTGCCGGAAATGACTATGGAAGAATCCATTGAAACCACAAATATTTATTCTATCTCTGGTCTGTTAGACCCCAAACATCCACTCATTACAAAACGCCCGTTCCGAGCACCGCACCACACGATTTCCGGTGTGGGACTGGTTGGCGGTGGAACCGTTCCCCATCCGGGAGAAATTTCCCTTGCTCATAATGGCTTACTCTTTTTAGATGAGTTGGCAGAGTTTGACCGACACACCCTTGATATTCTCCGGCAGCCTCTGGAAGACCACATTGTCACTATCACCCGTGCCGCCGGAACGATTTCCTACCCCTGTCGCTTTATGCTGGTCGGTGCAATGAATCCTTGCCCTTGCGGCTACTACGGACACCCGAAACGGCGTTGTTCCTGCTCACCGCAGGCAATTCAACGCTATCGCTCCCGCATTTCTGGACCATTATTGGAACGATTCGATTTACAAGTGGAAGTTGACCCCGTTTCCTATGAAGACCTTACAACAACAGAACCCATCGAAACTTCTGCTGACATTCGGAAACGGGTACAGGCTGCACGGGAAATTCAGGAGAAACGCTTTTCCGGCACTTCTATTTTCTGCAACGCACAGATTCCAGCCGGAAAATTGCAGCAATACTGCCCGATGGAAGAAACCGCAGAAAGACTGGTGCAAGATGCCTTTGACCGGCTGGGACTGAGTGCCCGTTCTTACGACCGCCTGCTGAAAGTCGGCAGAACGATTGCCGACCTCGCTGGCAGTGCCTGCATTTTACGGCGACATATGGCAGCTGCGATTCAATATTGCAGCTTGAGCTGGAAATATCTCCCGCCCATCTGATGATACATCCGGCAGGAATCGTTCCGACAAAAGAAAGGAGTTTTCATGAAAACGGTTCTTCAGGCAGTTGCACAATACTGGAAGAAGCTGGACAAGCCACTGCTGTTTGCAGCCATGCTCTGTTCAGCCCTCAGCGTTGTGCTGCTCTATTCCATCTATATCAACCACACGCTTTCTGAAATTGATGATGATGATTATATCATTCAGCTGGTAGCGGTTGGTATTGGTGTACTTTCCGTCTTAGTTCTGGCGGCAATTGACTATCACAAAATCGCCCGACTCTGGTTTGTCTACGCTCCCATTGCACTGATTTTGGTATTGCTGACGTTTACATCCCTCGGCTATCGAAGAGCCGGAGCGGATGACCAAGCGTGGTTACAACTGGGTAGCGTAACCTTACAGCCGTCTGAAATTTTAAAGCTTGCCTTTATTCTTACATTCTCTCTCCACTTAGCAAAAGACGAGGAAAACATGAATCGCCCCTTGCATATGCTGTTGCTAATTCTGCACGGCTGTATGCCGATAGGGCTGGTATTCCTACAGGGCGACTATGGTACAGCAGTTGTATTTGCTTTTATCTTTGCAGCAATGATGCTGATTGCTCACATCTCATGGAAATATGTGCTTGCTGGTATGATTGCCGTTCCGGCGGCTTTGGTGGTGGCATGGAATTTCGTGCTGGGCAGCCTGCACAAAAACCGAATTTTAGTCCTGCTGCATCCGGGCACAGACCCCGAAGGACTGGAATATCAACAGGATTTGGGGCTTTCTGCTCTGGCATCCGGAAAACTATTCGGTGTCGGGCTGTTTGACGGCGATTCGTATATTTCTGTTCCAGAAATGCACAACGACTTTATTTTCTCCTATATCGGGCAAACACTGGGCTTTGTTGGAGCTATGGCAGTGGTATTGGTGATGGTCTTTCTCTGCCTGCGAACACTGGCAAACGGACTGCGTGCAAACGACCGGCAGGGGATGTTCCTGTGTATTGGCGTGTCCTCGATGATTTTCACCCACTGCTTTATGAATATCGGTATGGTTCTGAAAGTCATGCCGGTCATTGGTGTTCCGCTGCCGTTTTTGAGTGCCGGCGGCACATCTACTCTGAGTATGTATATCGCCATCGGCATGGTCATCAGTGTTCGTACACACAACGAGCGGAAATATAATGTTTTCTATGACTACAAGAACCCAACGCTTGCAAGGGTAGGACGATAAGGCGTGTGATAGGAAAACACTTGAAATCCGTTGACAAAAACAGGACAGTATGTTAAAATAGCAGAGAAAAGACAAGAAAATACTCCCTCTTGTCTTTTCAAACAGATAAAAAAGAAATCAAGAAAGTGGGAATTGGAACACATGAAAAAACGCATTTCTTACTATGTCGCTGCCCTCGTCGGAAAAGCCATGATTCACGGAATGCATCTGATGAAACGCAATGCAACCAACCTGCCCGGTGAAGTTGCCTTGCAGCTTTGCCCCTCGTTGCTGGCAAATTTTCAGATGCCCAAACATGTCATTGTGGTCACGGGGACGAACGGCAAAACAACTGTAACCAATCTGATTGGCAACGTGCTGAAAAAGTGCGGAAACGACATCATTACCAACGCTTTTGGTGGAAATGTCGATACGGGGATTGCCTCCTTGCTGCTGGCAAACTCCAAGCTAAACGGCACACTCACCGCTGACACGCTACTGCTTGAAATGGATGAACGCAGTGCTCAGCGAATCTTGCCATATGTAAAGCCGGATTATCTGGTATGCACCAACTTGCAGCGAGATTCCATGAAGCGGAATGCACACGTGGAATTTATCTTCGACTTCCTGAACCGCAACATTCCGGAAAAAACGGTGGTCATTTCCAATGCAGACGATTTGGTCAGCAGTCAACTTGTTCCGGAAAACAAACATATTTATTTCGGCGTTGCCCTGCTGGACGGAGAAGTCCCAACCAATGACAGTTTGGTCAGCGATATTGTCAACTGTCCGAACTGCGGAACACGGCTGCAATTTTCTTTCCGGCACTATAATCACATCGGACAGGCAACTTGCCCGAACTGCGGTTTCTGCAACGCAAAAGCAGATTTTCAGGTGAAAAAAGTGGAAAACTGCACTGCCACCATTCAGCACCACGATACAACAGAAATCTATCCGATTCCAAACGACCGGATTACTGATATTTACAACTCCGCCGCAGTCATTACCTTTTTGCGAACCTATGGCATTTCACAGCAACAAGTTGCAGATTGCCTGAAGGGCAGCGAGATTGTAAAATCCCGTTATGATACCTTAACTTCTCACGGAAAACCCGTTTATATTACGCTTGCCAAAGGACAAAATCCCATTGCCTGCTCCGCAGCGTGTGACTTTGTCCGAAAAGAACTCGGCAAAAAAGCAGTCATTCTCATTCTGGAAGACTTCTATGACCGCCGCCGCACCTCTGAAAACATCGCTTGGATTTATGAAACCGACTTCGAATTTTTAAAGCAAGATGATGTTGTCCAAATCATTGTTGGCGGAAAACGAGCAACGGATTATCTGGTACGCCTGTTAATTGCTGGTATTGACCGCAGCCGGATTGTCTGCTGTGCCAGCGAAACAGAAACGGTTCAGCATCTTCAGTGGGACAAATTTGACAAACTGATGATTCTATACGACCTGTACAATACAGAATCCCTCTCCCAGATTAAAAAACAACTTCAGGAGGATGCTGCCATATGAATACCTGTGTAATTGAAGCGTTATATCCGGAAGTCTGCAATTTGTTCGGCGATACCGGAAACTTGCGATACTTAAAATTATGCCTGCCACAGGCAACCTTTATTGAAACTGCCCTGAATGATGAACCTTATTTCGTTCACCATCCTGTTTCTATGATTTACCTAGGGCCAATGTCCGAGCACACACAGTGCACTGTAATTTCCAAACTTGCACCCTATCGGGAACGCATTGCCGAATGCATTGCAAACGGCGTGACATTCCTAGCAACGGGAAATGCCATGGAAGTCTTTGGAAAGCAAATCACCGATGCACAATCGGGTGTTACAACAGGGCTTGGATTGCTCGACCTGACCACCACACGGGACATGATGCACCGCTTTTACAGTCTGGTGCTTGGCACTTACAACGAACTGCAAATGGTAGGATTTCGGGCACAGTTTACCCGTTCCACGCTTGGGTCAACAGAAGTGCCATTTATTCAGGTGACCAAAGGCACACCGATGTGTGAAACTGCACGAATTGATGGCATTCAGAAAAATCACTTCTATGGCACTTATTTATTAGGGCCACTGCTGATTTTAAATCCCTACTTCACCAAACAGCTGTTACAGCAGATAACAGGGGAATCTGTACCGCTTGCATTTGAAAAAGAAACCATTGCTGCCTATCATGCACGGCTGGCAGATTTTCAGGATAAACGTGTTGGGATTCACTAACACCCGCAAACCGCCGCACGCACAAAAAACGTGCGGTTTTTTGTATCAGAATCAGAAAGGAGCATTCTCCCCATGGAACACCACACCCTCGGCTGTGTGATTTTTGACTTGGACGGCACACTGCTGGATTCTATGAATGTCTGGTCACAGATTGACCGCAACTTACTGAACCACTACGGCAAAACTGCACCGGACGATTTAACTGAACAAGTGAAAAAGATGACCATTCAACAATCTGCTCAATATTTCATTGACCGCTTTCAACTGCCCTGCGAGCCGGAAGAATTCATTGCACTGGTACAATCCATGGCAGCAGATGCTTACCGGAACACGCTGCAACTGAAATCGGGCGTTTTCCCGCTGTTGGACTGGCTGGATGCTCGAAACGTCCCTTACTGTGTCGCAACGGCAACCTATCCAGATTTAGCAGAAGCTGCTTTAAAGCGGCTGCAAGTCTGGGAGCGGATTGCGTTTTTGATGACAGAGCAGGAAGTCGGTGTTGGAAAATCACAGCCAACGATTTACCGGCAGGCTGCCAGTCGGATGGGCTGTGGCAAACGGCAAACGGTTGTTGTAGAAGATGCTGTACACGCCATAGAAACCGCTGCGACAGATGGATTTTTCACGGTTGGCGTTTATGAGCCGACGCTATCGGAAATGGATTGGAACACGATACAAGCACGGGCAACCGTTTCTGTAAAGGATTTACAGAAATTGCTGGCAGAGATTCAGAGCGGACGGATTCCGCTATAATTTTAAGGGGACAATTTGCATCTTAGGGAAAACAATCTGCAACATCCGGCAAAAGGGGGTTCCACCCCTGCTTTTGCCTGCCAGCGTGCTGCAATTGCCCCGTTGCCTTGTCCGAATTTGCAACTTGTTTCACAAAGACAATCAAATTGCGAATTGGCAAGTTCCAAAAAATGCAATTGCAGCAGGAAAAACATCTTGCAAGTTCTATTTGCTTCGCAAACGTGGGCTGCTCGCCCACACCTCGGGCATTTTTGAAAAACTGCTGCATCGAAAAACTTTTTAGAATGATACAGCGTTTTCCGTAAAAATTTATCACCCCATCAGAAAGGAGCAGACCATGTCCAGCTACCGCAAAGAACCGCTGACCGGACAAATGCACGTCTATGTCAGCGAAAATCACCGCTTCGGAACAGATGCCTTTTTACTTGCCAACTTCTCCAACTGGCGAAAAAAAGACCTTGTCTGTGACCTCGGCACAGGTTGCGGAATTATCCCCATGATTCTGCAACGAAAAAATCCCCCAAAACATACTTGGGGGGTGGATATTCAAGCCGATGCTATCGACCAGTTTTCACAGGCAATTACAGAATGTGGTGTGCAAGACCGTGTGACCCCCGTCTGTGCCGACCTCAAACAGCTCTGGCAGGATGCTCCTCTGGAACGCTGCGATTTAGTCACCTGCAATCCCCCCTACAAAGCCTATCAAGCCGGCATGGAAAGCCAGCTGACTGCACAAAAAATTGCACGACACGAAATTCTCTGCAACATTGCAGATGTCTGTCAGGCTGCCAGTCGGTTACTAAAATTCGGCGGACGGCTCTGTATCTGCAACCGCTCGGAACGGCTGGCGGATTGCATTGCTGCAATGCAGCAATTTCACATCGAACCAAAACGATTGCAATTCGTTTCTAAAAATCCAGACACTGCTCCGTGGCTATTTCTGCTGGAGGGCAGAAAAGGAGGAAAGCCATTCTTAAACGTCCTTCCGCAATTTTATATTCGGGACGGGGAAACAGATTCAGAAGCTGTCCGGAATCTCTACCGCTTACCAGAAGAACAGGAGGTGCAGCCATGAGCGGCACATTATATGTAATTGGAACACCCATCGGAAATCTTGAAGACATGACCTTGCGACAGCTGCGAATGTTGCAAGAAGTCGATTTCATTGCAGCAGAGGACACCCGTGTCACTCGGAAACTACTCAGCCACTATGACATTCACACCCCGATGGTCAGCTATCATGACCACAGCGGGCAACTTGTCACCCAACAGCTATTACAGCGAATTGCTGCCGGAGAAACCTGCGGCATTGTCACCGATGCTGGCATGCCCTGCATTTCTGACCCAGGTGAAATTTTAGTACGATGCTGCAAGGAACAAGGCATTCCCGTCACTGCCGTTCCGGGACCCAGTGCAGCAATTACAGCTCTGGCAATTTCCGGACAGGAAACCGGACGGTTTACCTTCGAAGGCTTTTTATCTGTCACCAAAAAGCAACGAATGGAACACTTGCATTCCCTGCAAACCGAACACCGCACCATGATTTTCTATGAAGCCCCACACAAATTACTGCGAACCCTGACGGATTTGGTCGCTTGTTTTGGCGGAGAACGCCCCGTTTCCATCTGTCGGGAACTGACGAAACTACACGAAGAAGTCTGGAAAACAACCCTCGCAGAGGCTCTGCATCGCTATGAACAGCAGCCACCCAAGGGAGAATTTGTTTTGATTGTTGCAGGTATGCCGGAATCAACGGACGAAACGACACTTTCTATGGAAGATGCTCTGCAACAGGTACAAGAACGAGTTGCACAGGGTGAACGGCTGACAGATGCCTGCAAGGCAGTTGCAGCGGAAACCGGATACCGCAAGCAAGACTTATACCAACAGGCAATTCAAGAACGGGAAAGCGAATAAGCAACTACAACCCATTGCAACAAACAGGAGGTCTTTTTATGTTTGCCAATTATCACACCCACACTGCACGCTGTCACCACGCAACCGGCGAGGACAAAGCCTATGTAGAAGCTGCCATTCAAAACGGCTTTCAAGTTCTGGGCTTTTCCGACCACTGCCCGTGGATTTTTTCAGACGGCTATGTTTCTCCCATCCGCATGACCCCCGATGAATTGGACGGCTATGTGACTTCCTTGACGGCACTAAAAAAAGAATATGCCGCAGATATTACAATTTATATCGGTCTGGAATCGGAATATGTTCCGGAAATGCTGCCGGAACAGCAGAAGTTTTTACAGGATTATCCGATTGACTATCAAATTCTCGGCGAACATTTTCTCTATCCGGAACAGCGTGGCATTTATACCGGAAAACCGACAGACAATGCAGCAGAACTGAAACACTATGTTGATCAGGTCATTGCTGGCATGGAAACCGGAAATTATCTCTATCTTGCCCATCCGGATCTATTTCACTTCATCGGCGACCCTGCCTGCTATGAACAGGAATTTCGGCGGCTCTGCGTCTATTTGAAAGAAAAACAAATCCCGATTGAAATCAATCAGCTGGGACTTGCAGACCATCGGCAGTATCCAAACCCTGCCTTTCTAAAGATTGCGGAATCTGTTGGAAATACTGCAATTATTGGCTGTGATGCACATCATCCAAGTGCCCTATTAGATACGGATTCTCAACAAGCTTGCAAGAAGTTGGCAGAACAATATCACTTGCCTTTGATGGAAGTGCTTCCGCAGCTATCGAGGTAATCTCACATAAAAATAACGGACACGCCTCAGATTTTCAGGAAACGTGTCCGCTGTTATTGATTATTTTTTTGTGGAATGTGGTTGCTTTCCCTCTACAATATTCTTTTGCAGAACAGAATTAAAGATACAGCCAAAGAATGACTTGCAATCCATCCAGAAAGAAAGCTTTTCTGCATACTCGCCATCATAAGCAGCCTTTTCCGTTTCCAACAGCTGATCCCGTCCATTTTTCTGTGCTAAACCGAATAATCCGGGTTTCAGCTGGTCAGAACCGTTTTCATGCCGCAGTTCCAGCAGTCTGGTTTGATTCGGCAGTGCTGGACGTGGGCCAACAAAAGACATATCTCCCCGCAAAATGTCAAAAATCTGCGGCAATTCATCCAGACTGGATTTCCGCAGGAATTTTCCCAGCGGTGTAATATACTGGTCGGCATGTTCAAATTGGTCGGTCGGAACATCGTGCGGTGTATCCATTTTCATGGTGCGGAATTTATGCATGCGGAATGTGGTCGGGTTGCCGTTGACATCTCGTTTTCCGGCACGCTCCTGTACGAAAAAAATCGTTCCTCGGTCGAAAAAAAACATCGCAATGATGACAATCAGCATCACGGGACAGGCTGGTATACATCCAAGAATGCCAAGGATGATATCCAGCAACCGCTTTCCATAACGGCGGTAAAAAGTGTGCAAAGAAAACCGCTCCTTTCCTTATTTTGCAGTGAATGAATTGGCATCTTCATGATGGAAATCCGGAACTAACTCTTTGAGCAGCTGTAACGTTTCTTCCCGGTCATTTCGCAAGGCAGCCTGTTCAATCTTATAAAGGCGTGAAATAAAGTTGCTATCATCGAATGCAATTTGTTTCCCGATAAAGATTTGACTGTTTTCGGTTTCCTGTAAGGTCTTTTGCTGCTTGTTTTCCTGCTCTGTCATCAGTTCTTCTTCCATTTTTTCGCCAGGACGCAGCCCAATAAATCGGATTTTTACATCAAAATAAGGGCGTTTTCCATAGGCAGCAATCAAATTTTCTGCCAGCGTTAAAATGCGAACAGGTGCACCCATATCCAGCACGAAAATTTCGCCGCCATGTGCCATTGCACTGGCATGCAGCACCAAAGACACTGCTTCTGGAATGGTCATGAAATATCGAATCATTTTCGGGTGCGTAACGGTCAGCGGCTTTCCGCTTTCCAGCTGTTTCCGGAACAGCGGAATGACAGAACCATTTGAACCAAGCACATTCCCGAATCGAGTGGTAATAAATTCTGTATTGGTGGAATGCTGGGACATATACTGAATAATCATTTCACAGCAGCGTTTTGTTGCTCCCATGACATTGGCAGGGTGTACCGCTTTATCGGTAGAAATCATGATGAACTTTTCGCACTGAAATGTAGCTGCCAGTGTTGCCAGATAGAACGTACCGACAATGTTGTTTTTTACTGCTTCTTCCGGACAGCTTTCCATCAGTGGCACATGTTTATGGGCTGCTGCATGAAAGACAATCTGTGGATGATATTTTTCAAACAGCGTAATCAGTTTTGCATGATCCCGAACAGAGGCAATTTCCACAAACAACGGAATCTTTGAACCATAGGTGAGAAACAATTCCTGCTGAATATCATAGGCGTTGTTTTCATAGATATCTACAATGATGACTTTTTTGGGGTGATAGGTCATAATCTGCCGGACAATTTCCGACCCAATCGAACCGCCACCGCCCGTAATCATACAGACTTTATCCTTTAAAAAGCCTGCAACCTTTTCCCGGTCGAACTTTGCTGGCTCTCTGCCTAACAAGTCTTCAATCCGAATATCCTGAATCTGTGGGATGATGTCTTTTTGAAACAAAAGCTGACTCAGATACGGCATAATTTTAACCGGTCGCCCTGCATGGGAACAGAGGTCAAGAATCCGTCTGCGGTTCTCTTCATCACAAGATGGAATCGCAAACATAATCATATCAATTTTCAGCTTGTCACAGAGTGGTTTAATATCCTCTGTCGTTCCGGCAACCCGAACACCCATTACCGTTGCGTTGCGTTTCAATGGGTCATCATCAACAATACAGATAGGGTCGTAGGGAATCGGCGGCGTTTTTTCTGGGTCTGCACAGGAACGCTGAATTTCTTTCAAAATCAATTCGCATCCGCTGCCTGCACCGACAATTAACAGCCGCTTTCGGGATTCCACCCGTCCGGCATCGGTTAAAATTAAAAACGTATGGCGAAAAACCAGACGAAACACCACAATGCCGCCAATGGCAAGGATGGCATTCAAAGCCAGAAATCCCATTGGAACATGCCAACGCAGCAATAACACCACAAGACTGCTGAGCACTTGCCCGATGACAACGCCAAGCGAGCAAGTGATATAGTCCCGCATATTAAAGTATCGCCAAAAGACATCATATGCACCGCTAACCGTTAAGGTTAAAAAGGAAAGCAGGATGTTGATGGCGAAATACGGCAACAGGTGATTCATCTGCATCACTGGTCGTTCCAGCAGGAAGAACACAAATACCGTTAAGACTATGCACAAAAATAGAATCCCAATATCAGCAGCCATTAAGATATATTTTCGTACAGAGTTTTTTTTTCGGGTCGCATATCGTTTCAACAGCAATCATCTCTCAATCTCAAATTTTTTTCACGATCCAATCCCCCGGATTTTGATTTATTGTACCATATTTTTTTCACAATGTCAAGAAAATAGACAAGAAACCCCGAAAAAGAAGAATAAAACATAACGCATTTGTAAAAAACAGGAAATTAAATTTTCTCATTCGATTTTGAAAGAACCAATTGCTTTTTGTGGGTGATTATGGTATAATAGATGGGATATTGGGCAGAAATGCTCAAATTCTTATATGGAAAACGAGGAAACGGAGGATATGAAACATGGATTCACAAACCACACTTTGGTATCGCAGTCCAGCGACAGATTTTGACCATGCACTGCCAGTCGGGAACGGCAGAATCGGGGGCATGCTGTTCGGCGATCCAGAACACGAAGTTATCAAACTGAACGAAGATTCCGTCTGGTCAGGCGGAAGAAGAGAACGCAACAACCCAGATGCCTATGAAGGACTTTTGGAAATCCGCAAACTCCTCGCAGAAGAACACATTCAAGCAGCAGAAGCCGTTGCCTTTGAAAAAATGCAGGGCGTAACACCCAACGCACGGCACTATATGCCACTGGGTAACTTGGAAATTCACCAGAAGATACAGGGAAAAGCCCGTCAATATTGCCGCAGCTTGGATTTGGAACAGGCATTGGCAGCCGTACAATTCAATGTGAATGAAGTCAATTATATTCGGGAACTGTTTGTTTCCTATCCAGACCAGATTATGGTATTGCACATTGCTGCCGACCAAAAGGGCTGTATTTCCCTATCCGTTGGAATTGACGGCAGAGAGGACGATTATGACGACTGTCGCCCATGTGCACCAAATACCATCCTCTATACCGGCGGTACGGGCGGAAAGCATGGCATTGGCTTTGCAGCAGCCCTGACGGGCAAGCAGACTGGCGGCACGATGCGGACACTGGGCGGTCAGCTGGTTATTGAAAACGCAGATGAAGTCACTCTGCTGCTCTCTGTGGCAACCAGTTTCTATCACGGGGATGACTATGAAGAAGCTGCCCGCATGGACGTTGCCTATGCACAGGACTGCACCTATGAAGAGCTGCTCTATCGCCATTTGAGCGACTATCAGAAATTATTCCGGCGGGTACGCTTGAACCTGCCGGACAACAGCGAGGGCAACAGCTCCCTGCCAACAGATGAACGCTTACAGCGGTTACGGGGCGATGAGGGCGACCACAAGGAATGCAAGCTGCAAATCCATGACGGACATCTTGCCGTGCTCTATTTCAACTACGGCAGATACCTGATGATTGCCGGAAGCCGTCCGGGCTCACAGCCGATGAATATGCAGGGCATTTGGAACGAAGATATGCACCCAGCATGGGGCAGCCGTTACACGGTCAATGTCAACACGCAGATGAATTACTGGCCGGCAGAAGTCTGCAACTTGTCAGAATGCCATTTGCCATTGTTTGATTTGATTGCACGGATGCAAGACCCGGGACGGAAAACTGCAAAGGAAATGTACCACTGCCGAGGCTTTGTCTGCCATCACAGTACAGATATTTGGGGCGATACCGCTCCGCAGGATTTGTGCAAGCCTGCAACAATTTGGCCGACTGGTGCAGCATGGCTCTGCCTGCACATTTTTGAACACTATCTCTTCACACAAGACCGTGATTTCTTATCTGCTCACTATGATTTGATGCGAGAAGCAGCCCTGTTCTTCGTGGATTATCTCATGGAAAACGAAAAGGGCGAATTAGTAACCTGCCCGTCTGTTTCACCGGAAAACACCTATCGGACAAAATCCGGAGAAACTGGCAGTCTTTGCATGGGGGCAGCTATGGACTCTGAAATCATCACCGTTCTGTTTCAAGATGTCATCGAAAGCAGCCGGATTTTACAGCGAGATGAAGCCTTTGCACAGGAATTGTCAGACCTGCTGAAGAAGCTGCCGAAGATTAAAATCGGAAAGTATGGACAAATTCAGGAATGGTCGGAGGACTATGCAGAAGTTGACATTGGACACCGCCATATTTCACAGCTGTTTGCCCTGTATCCGGCACACTTGATTGACCCACACCAGACCCCACAACTCAGCAAGGCTGCACGGGCAACCTTGATTCGCCGCCTGATTCACGGAAGCCGGAATCACACTGGCTGGAGTCGTGCATGGATTATCAATATGTGGGCACGATTGCTTGATGGCAGAATGGCATATGAAAACTTGCAGCAACTGTTGACTTGGTCAACCAACCCGAATTTATTGGATTCTCACCCGCCGTTCCAGATTGACGGAAACTTCGGCGGATTGGCTGCGATTGCAGAATGCTTGCTGCAAAGCCATGCCGATGAACTGAACCTTCTCCCAGCACTGCCGCCAGAATGGACAACAGGCAGCGTTAGCGGACTGCGTGCAAGAGGTGGCTTTGAAGTGGGTATGCAGTGGGAAAATGGCAAGCTGACCACTGCTGCAATTCTCTCGCTGAACGGGAATCCATGCCGGCTGCGGTGCAATGCTGTTGCCAGCGTCACTTGCGAACAGAAACCAGTAGAAGCTCTGCAAGACGGAGAAACCATTCAGTTTGAAACCGTTGCTGGACACACTTATACCGTACGGATATAAATTGCAATTTCAGAAAGGAGGAAGTTGCATGAAACGAATAGGCAGCATCATTCTGTCGATGCTCTGCTTTTTTGTCATGACTGGCTGTCAGACGGTACAACAATATCCTCGTGTACCGCAGTCTGTTCCTCTTTCTACTACAGAAACAACAGAACCGCCAACCGAATCCGTTCCGGAAACGATGGCAACCACGACAATTCAAGGTCCATCCTATCCGCAGGAAACCGTTTCCGCACCTGCCAGCATGGAAATGCCGGCAGAAGTACGGGTACAGGCGGAGGACTGCAAATTATCCACGCTGTTCACCGTGGAAAATGAACGCAGCGGATACACCGGAAGCGGCTATGTTGCCGGACTTTCCGGCGATTTACAAAACACATTATTATTTCAAGTTTCCGTTCCGTCTTCACAGCACTATGATATTTCTGTTGTGATGGCAGCGGATGCCGATGCAACTTGTCTGATGACGGTAGAGGGAACGCCGTATAATCTCCTCACGATTCCCGGAACGGGAAAATTTGTACAGGCAACCGTACAGGGTGTTTATCTGGAGGCTGGAACTCGCACCATTACCATTCAGCAGGAAAGTGGCGATGCACTCATTGACTGCATTCTGCTGAAAAATGCAGAGAAACAGGACAGCGTTTCGATTTCCTCCGAACTCTGTGACCCGAATGCAACCGAAGAAACGAAAAATCTGATGCAATTTCTCGTGGAGCAATACGGAAAGACAATGATTTCCGGACAGTATGTTTCCAGTGCAGAAAATACCGAACTCACTCAGATTTACCAGATTACCGGACAACTTCCGTTGATTCGATTCGCAGACCTATACGGATATTCTGGCAACGGCGGCTCTCCAGAAGAGGCAGATGCCATTGATTCTAGTTTAGAATGGGCAGAACGTGGCGGTATCGTTGGCTTAATGTGGCATTGGAATGCCCCCATTGGAACAGCATCCGTTTACAAAGATGAAACAGACTTCTCCCTTGCAAACGCTGTGACGGATGCAGACATTGCCCACTTGAACCGCTATGAATTGCAACAACTCCGCAAAGATGGCACGATTTCAGCGGAATGCATTGCCCTGATTGAAGATATTGATGCTGCCGCAGAAGCGTTGAAAGAATTGCAGGAAGCTGGCGTTCCCGTCCTCTGGCGACCACTACAGGAAGCAAGCAACGGCTGGTTCTGGTGGGGTGCATCTGGCAGTGAAGCCTATCAATGGCTGTGGCATCTCATGTATACCCGCATGGTAGACTATCACCAGTTGCACAACCTGATTTGGATTTGGAACGGGCAGAGTGCAGAATATCTCGTCCCCGACACAGAATATGATATTGCTGCTGCGGATATTTATGTGGATGCTGATGAAGCATATGGCAGCCGTTACGAACAATTTTTTGCTTTACAGAAGATTGCAAAAAATAAGATGGTTGCCCTCAGCGAATGCAGCACCATTCCAGACTTGACCGCCATTCGGCGAGATCAAGCAATCTGGTCGTTCTTTGGGCTGTGGTATGGCGAATATCTAATGGATGACGCTGCTGGTTACACCACAAAACAACAGATGATTGATGCTTATAATTCCGATTTGGTCTTGACCCTTTCAGAATATCAGGCTTGGTATGCTCCCAAACAGACCACTACAGGGGAATCTACCGTTCAAACAGAAACAACCACAACCACTATTCCATAAGGCGATTTTGCAAATACTGCGAATACTATAAAATCCGCACGGTTTTCACAACACGTGCGGATTTTTTTACGCTCTACAAGTTGAAAGAAATTGCCGCAGCAATCGCAGATGGGTTTTCCACTTCGCCGGTTTTTTCGGCTCTGGCAGGGTGGAAAATCCACAAGGAGTACAAACTGCCGCCCATGCATCATCTTTTGGAAATGCTGCTCGGTCTGCCTCTGCTGCATGCTGCTGGTTATACCACGAAACAACAGATGATTGATGCGTATAATTCCGATTTGGTTTTGACCCTTTCGGAATATCAGGCATGGTATGCTCCCAAACAGACCACTACAGGGGAATCTACCGTTCAAACAGAAACAACCACAACCACTATTCCATAAGGCGATTTTGCAAATACTGCGAATACTATAAAATCCGCACGGTTTTCACAACACGTGCGGATTTTTTTATGCTCTACAAGTTGAAAGAAATTGCCGCAGCAATCGCAGATGGGTTTTCCACTTCGCCGGTTTTTTCGGCTCTGGCAGGGTGGAAAATCCACAAGGGGTACAAACTGCCGCCCATGCATCATCTTTTGGAAATGCTGCTCGGTCTGCCTCTGCTGCATGATGACAGAGCATTTCGATTGCCCCCTGTGCCGCTGGAAGCGGATGCTCGAAAAAGTGGGTTGCCAGCTGCATAGCACGTTCCTGTCCACGCTGAAACATAAAATCCTGCGTAACAACTTCCGGCAGATGCTCTGCATTCGGCAACAGCAAGCCCATGAAATAGGGGTCTGCGTTCCAGTCGCATTCTCGCCGCATCATCCGAAATGGGTCGTCAAAATAGGTATTCACTGCCAAGGCAACGCTGCAACGCTCTGCAAGAGAAGGCTGTTCTGCCTGAATTGCTGGATATAATCGTCCGTAGTGCTGGAACACAGCTCTGGCTGCTGGCAGCCACATTCCCTGCAAGCCCAGACAGCGAGGGTTTTCCACGTCTGCAATACGATTATCCCCAATCTGCAAAAATTGCTTTGGTGGGATTTCCATGCGTTTCAACTGTCGATAAATTCCGCCGTTCGCCTTGCTATATCCCAATTCAGAGGACAGCAGCAACAAATCATAGTCGCCTGCTCCGACTTTTTGCAGCATTCGCACAATCTGGTCGATTGGCAGATACATATCTGTTACAATGGCGATGTGTTTTCCGGCTTCTTTCGCCGCACAATACAGGGAAAGTCCGCTCTCTCTCGGATAACAGTACCGCCATTCCAGTTCCAGTTCCAAATCCATCCACTGCTGTATTACGGCATCAGAAACACCCGTTTTCTGCTGGATTGCCTGATAGATTTCGAGAAAGGTCAGTTCCCGTTTTCTGCCCTGCCGCAGCTGGTTTTCCGTCTGACTCCGCAGTGCTGCAAAGTCTGGCACTTGCAATTCCTGTTCCATCTGACAGAACAGGTCATCCGGCTGCAAAAACGGACGCAGCAACAGGGTATCAAATAAATCAAATCCAATCCAATCATATGCCATCATTGCAGTGCGAATCTGTTCGCAGGAATTCATAGACAGCATCCTCCTTTTCCAAAAGAAAACACCCCTGCCACCTGACAGGGATGTTTTTTGTTACATTTCGCTTCTGTTTTCCAGTGCCTTATAAAGCGTGACTTCATCGGCATATTCCACCACGCCGCCGACTGGCAATCCAAATGCCAAACGGGAAACTTTTATCTGCATTGGCTTGAGCAGCTGTGCGAGATACATCGCTGTGGCATCGCCCTCCACAGTGGGATTCGTTGCCATAATGACTTCTCGAACCGTTCCGCTCTGTAACCGTGCCAACAATTCCCGAATCTTCAGCTGTTCCGGCATGACACCGGTCAGCGGAGAAATCAGCCCGTGCAAAACGTGGTAAACGCCATGATATTCGTTGGTACGCTCGAAAGCGGCAACGTCTTTCGGTGCTTCCACCACACAGATGATTCCATGATCTCTGGTATCATCGCTGCAAATCGGACAGACTACTTGGTCAGTGAGATTTTGGCAGCAGCCGCAATAGTGAATCGCTTTTTTGGCGTGAACCATTGCATCCGCAAATGCCTGTACTTCTTCTTCCGGTCTGGAAATCAGATAATACGCCAGACGCTGGGCAGATTTCATGCCGATTCCCGGCAATTTTGCAAACTGTTCTGCCAACAACACCATGGGCAGTGCATTGCTGTCTGCCATGGATTAAAACAGACCCGGCAGGGATACGCCACCTGTAATCTTGCTCATTTCGGTTTCTGTTGTGCTTTCTACCTGGTTTACAGCTTCGTTGATGGCACTAATGACCAGATCCTGCAACATTTCTACATCTTCCGGATCAACGACTTCCTTGTTGATAGTCAGGGACTTGATGATCTTCTTACCAGTTACAACAACGGAAACTGCACCGCCGCCAGAGGTTGCAGAAAATTCTCTGTTTTCGATGTCTTCCTGTAAGGTGGTGATTTCATCCTGCATCTTCTGTGCCTGACGAATCATTGCATTCATATTCTGGGCCCCGCCCATATTCTGCTTTGGTAATCTTGCTTTCATGATTGAGATCTCCTTAAAGAATGAATTTAAATCAAAAATTTTTTATTCCACAGCAGTTTCAAGATTGCTGTCTTTGGCTTTTTGCAACAGTGTCTGCACCGGAGAAACCTCCGTCTGTGCTGGATTACTGCACTTTGCAAGAATTTTATATTCCTGCCCTAAAATCTGCCGTACCGTATCGCCGAGCGAACGGGCATTTTCATGATTTTTCAGCAGGGTCAGGAAAAACGGATTCTTTGCAACGATTAAGAGCGTTCCGCCCCGAATATAGGCATCCGATTCCGCAAGGCTGCCGGAAACTGCCGGATTCACACTCCGGTATGCCTCCAAAATATCTGCCCACTGGGAAACAGGTTGAATCTGTTCCTGTATAGTCTGTGTTGGGGTGGGCGTTGGCTGTGGTGCAGGCGATTGCGTTGGCACTTCTGCCTGCTGGACAGCTGGTCTTTGCTGCTGCATCGGTCTTGGTGCTGGGGCTGCTGCTGGCATCGCTGCAAGCGGTGTTTGTACCGTTGCTGGCAGTGTCAGCCGAATCAACGCCAATTCCAATTCTGTTCGTTTGCCCGGATTTCGCTGCATCCGTTCTCGGCAATCCTGCAAAACAGAAATTGCACGCAAGATTTGTTCCATCGTCACCGGACTGGTCAGTTCCCGCAGCTGTGGGAGTTCCTCCGGCAGACAACTCAGCAATTCTTCCGGAACATTGCCGGCTTTCAGCAGCATCATATTCCGCAGCTGTTCTGTCAACTCCTCGCAGAGTCTTGCCATATCTTTCGAGCCTTGATACAAGACATCGACTTCTTTCAATGCATCGCCCAGCCGATTTTGAAGGACATCTTCCAGAATCCGAAACAGCGGTGCTCGACCCGATACACCAGCTGCCTCCGCAACGGCTTCCGGCGTAATCGCTCCCTCGGAAACTGCTGCACACTGGTCTAACAGGGAAATCGCATCTCGCATTCCGCCATCTGCACAGCGGGCAATCTGAAGATCTGCCCCTTCTGCCAGCGGAATTTGTTCTTTTTCTGCAATATATCGCAAACGGGCAGCGATATCTTCCAACCGAATCCGATGGAATGCAAACCGCTGACACCGAGATAAAATCGTGGCTGGAACTTTGTGCATCTCTGTGGTCGCCAGAATGAATTTCACATATGCCGGCGGCTCTTCCATGACTTTCAGCAATGCTCCCCATGCACTTCCAGAAAGCATATGCACTTCGTCAATAATATAAATCTTATAGGCACAGCGTTCCGGACGGTAAACCGTACCTTCCCGCAAATCCCGAATATCTTCTACGCTGTTATTCGATGCCGCATCAATTTCAATCACATCGGACAAAATTCCACGGTCAGCGTCTTTGCAGATGTCACATTCCAAACAAGGATTGCCGTTGACAGCGTGCGGACAGTTCACAGCTTTCGCCAGAATGCGGGCACAAGTGGTTTTCCCCGTCCCACGAGAACCCGTAAACAAATAAGCGTGTGCCGTCTTTCCGGTACGCACTTGATTTTGTAAGGTTTCTGTGATATGCGGCTGAGAAATCACATCGTCAAACGACATCGGACGCCATGTCCGATATAATGCTTTGTACATGGAATCCGCCTCCTTTTTCTGTCGTTTTCCAAAATACAAAAAAATTCCGGAACATGGGTGTGCAGGTTGACTGCGGCACACAAAACGATCCGCTTAATGCTGCTCGGTCCCCCGCCTGACATGGTTCACGGTGCTTTGTTGCACAGGACCCGCACACCGATATTCCGGAATGGATCCGACAGCAGAGCCTTTGTGCAGCTGCACACACTCCGCCGTGACAATTTTTATTATACCACACAGCAAACAGAATTTCAAGTGTTTTTGCAAAAAAATTTTATTTTTTCTGCAAATTCTGCGATTTGAAAAAAGGGATTCGGAAAGTGACAACAAAAACAGAAAAAGTGTGCTGGACAAACCCGATTTTTTCTGGTATACTAATTCCAATAAAACGGAAACTGCCCTGTTTCCACTGTGACTGACTTTAGAAAGAGAGGACTTCTGCTTATGCTGCCAACGACCATTCAGCCATTTACCCTGCTCTCTGACCAAGACGGCTTACCGCTGTCGGGCTTGTTGCTCCTGCCGCAGGAAGAAACCACACCTTGTGGTATTCTTCAGGTTTCCCACGGTATGTGTGAACACAAAGAACGCTATCTGGATTTTCTCCGCCACTGCACCAAACAGGGTTATATCTGCCTGATTCATGACCATCGGGGACATGGGGAAAGCATCAGCGACACCATTCCGCTGGGCTATTTCGGGGAAGGCGGTGCAGAAGCACTCGTTGCCGACCTGCACCAGATGACAGAATGGATTCAAACGCAATATGCAGGGCTGCCGCTCTATCTGCTGGGGCACAGCATGGGTTCGCTCATTGCTCGCTGCTATCTGCGGCAATATCCCGACATTCTGGACGGTTTGATTCTCAGTGGTTCACCCTCTCCGCTGCCGGCAATGACCCGTATGCAGTCTATTTTAAATCGAGTCATTGTGCATCGGGGCGATACCAGCCACAGCAAACGCATTGACCGTATTCTATACAATACGTTTCAGCGTCCGTTCCGCTCGGAATCCCGTTCTAACACATGGATTTGCAGCGATGAAGCGGTTGTAGATGCTTACAATGCCGACCCACTCTGTCAATTTCACTTCACATTAAACGGCTATGCTGCCCTGCTCGCCCTGTTAAATACCACTTACAACACCAAAGACTGGACAATTACACAACCAGAGTTGCCGATTTGGTTCTTCTCCGGCGGTGATGACCCCTGTCGGGGCAATGATACCCGTTTCCAACAGGCTGTTGACCGCATGGCAGAACTGGGCTACCAGAATGTAAACAGCACGCTATTTCCTCGCATGCGACACGAAATTCTCAACGAACGCAACAAGGCAGTTGTATACGCTGAGATTCTGGAAACATTAGACGCTTGGAACTGCTAAAGAATCCGACTTTTTCGCACAAAAAGTTCTCAGATTCTATAAAAATGATACTTGACAATTCCCTATTTTTCTTGTACAATAAAAGAGTGAGCGAACTGTATGGTAGCGTGGATGCTGGTTTCCAGTACATCCATGAGGAAAGTCCGAGCATCGCAGGGTGGGATAGTTGCTAACGGCAACCGGGGGCGACCCTAGAGCAAGTGCAACAGAGAGATACCGCTTTCTTCGGAAAGTAAGGGTGGAAAGGCGTGGTAAGAGCACACCAGAGTATAGGTGACTATGCTGCTATGTAAACCTTATCCGATGCAACGTCTATTGGTGCGGCATTCTAACACTGACCCGGTGGGGATGGCGTAATGACGGCTAGAGCTGTGCGGCGACGTACAGTCGAGATAAATTACCATACTCGACAGAACTCGGCTTATAGGTTCGGTCACACCAACGGCGGACGTTCTTCGGAGCGTCCGTTTTTCATTGAGCATGTTTTCCAGCAGCCCACTACTGCTGGAAATCTACCATAAAAAATCGGTTTACGTCCATCGCAAGCCGTTTCAACGAATAACAGCAAGAATTCTCCCACCCCTACAGGTGGTGAGAGGAATTGCAAATAAGAAAGTGACTGTCAGTGGCGGGCGGAGAGAAATCGGCATCCCCCACTGACACGAGGCAAACCACAGTCAGCCCTCTGCTGACATGTCAGACTCTGTGAAATCACCGACTGTGGATTGATAAATAATCAGGAGGTTTTCTTATGGAACAGACACTTCAAATCGGCATTTTCGGCGATTCGATTAGCAAAGGCATTGTCTTAGATGCGGAAACCCACCGTTACAGCAGCCTGAAAAAAGAAATCACCGAATGGATTTCCCCTTCCACTGCCCTGCATAACTTCTCTGTTATGGGCAGCACCATTCAAAAGGGCTTATCTATTATCACCCGTCACACCGACCAACTCGCAAGTTATCAGAATGTGTTTCTGGAATTTGGCGGAAACGACTGCGATTTTGACTGGAGTGCCGTTTCAGAACGACCGCAGGCACACCATGAACCGCATACTCCACTGAAACAGTTTGAAGCCCTCTATACAAAAGCCATTCAGCTGATTCAGGAGAAAAAAGGCAACCCGATTCTTTTAACACTGCCGCCACTCGAACCGAAACGGTATTTTCAATGGATTTCTCGCAACCTGCATCCAGACAATATTCTGCACTGGCTGGGCGGTGTGGATACAATCTACCGCTGGCAGGAAATGTATAACATGAAAGTGCTCCTGCTAGCACAAAAGCTGCACGTTCCGGTGGTTGATATCCGGAGTGCCTTTCTCGCACAGCATGGCTATCAGGCATTGCTCTGTGAAGATGGCATTCATCCAAACCGCAAGGGGCATCGGTTCATCTATAAAACCATCATGCAGCAGTATCACCCTTGTTTACAAAATTAAACAGACAAAAAAATCCCGCTGGGCAAGCAGCTTCTTGTCCAACGGGATTTTCTTATTTTTTTCCACTGTGTGCCGTTTTCCGAATGGGCAATCGTCCAATCGTAAAACCGCCACTTGTATGGTCACTAGCAATATTATAGGTAACATGAGAAGTTGAGAAATTATTTTTGACACGGCGAACATCGGAAAGTTCTTGCAAAATCTTTGCCGTATTCCGAGCATCTGCCAACGCACCATGTTCTGTTCCTTCAAAATAAATCTGCATCGAACCCAGTGCGGTCACCAATTTCATCGGTTTGGAAAAGCCATAAATTCGCTGGTGCAGCCGCTGTAAATCCACCCACCAGCCATAGAAATTGCCCAGCAACGGACGTTCTTTCCATTCGGCTTCTGCCTGAAAAACATGCTGGTCACTGCCGCTCCAAGTATAAAAGCGGTAAGGTTCTTTCTGTGGTAGCCAAGCTTCAAACGCCTGCATTGCCTCCGAAAAGGAAACCTGCCCCACTAGCATTTCATTGGTAATGCCTGTAATCGCCGTGACAAACGGCGGAACTGTTCCATACTGTGGCTTTACATACATCTGAAATTCGTCATAGATTTCATTGTCTGCATCCAGAGCAACCGCTCCGATTTCAATAATCTCATGTACGCAATAGGGTTCCTGCTTCCGCCTATACGGAATAAATTCCAAGTCCAGTACGATTTTCTTTCCTCGCACGCTTTCACATCCTCCCCTTATTGCTGCTGTGAATTTTGCTTTGGTTTAGCCGATGATTCCCAGCCCTTCCAGCAGAATCTTCACGCCAATCGCCAGCAAAATACAGCCGCCTAATATGCCGGTTTGCTTTTCAAATCGGTCGCCGAACAGGTTTCCAATTTTTACGCCCGCCAGAGCAAATAAAAATGTAATACTGCCAATCAACAAAATAGACAGAAAAATATTGACATCCGGCATTATGGAAAAGGTGACACCAACCGCCAAGGCATCGATGGAAGTGGCAACTGCCAGCAAAAACAGTTCCCGGAAATCCACCTTGTTGGGACAGACTGCGGTTTCTTCGGAAGGTTCTTCTTTCTTCTGCCGGATGGATTCCAACAGCATTTTCCCTCCGATAAACGCCAACAAAACAAATGCAATCCAGTGGCTGTACTGCATAATATGCTTTGCAAACAATGCACCCAACAGCCAACCTGTCAACGGCATGAGTGCCTGAAAGCCGCCAAAGAAGATACCCATCCAGAGGGCTTGCTTCCAGTTAAACTTCCGCATTTGCAGCCCTTTGCAAATCGAAACTGCAAAGGCATCCATCGAAAGACCGACTCCAAGCAAACAAATTTCACCGATTCCCAAATAAAAACACTCCGTTTCATGAAATCAGAACCTTGCAATCTCTTACAAGGTTCTAATTTACCATTTTTAGTATAACACAATCCACTTTCCTTGTCAATAGACATCTTATGTATTGTCAAGATGAAATAGAATCCCCCGATGCAATTGCTTGCACCGGGGGAATTCTTTTTCTGTCATGTCACATCTGTCACAACATGTTGTCTAAAATCACATGGTTTCGGGCAAATTAGCCTTCGTACCACATAGAGCCTTCCAGAGACTTCAGGGACGGAATAACATCCGGCCATGTCGGACCCTGACCAGCTGCCTTCTTCGCATAGTAAGTCAGGACATAAACTGCATCATTTACTTCCATGAGCTTGCCATCTGTATTTTCGCCAGCCTTAGATTCTGTATCAACATCTGCCAGGAAGTATGCCAGCTTGTTCAGCATCGGATCTTCATTGAATACGATACCCTGCTGACCAGCAGCAATCTTTGCATAGTAAGTCAGAATTGAAACAGCATCCGGTACATCTTCCAGTCCATTCAAGTCAGCGTCGCCCTTAACACCGATATAAACGGTCGGGGTAGCATCCGGAATCAGAACGTTTTCTGTACCATTGTTGTAGTATGCCTGAATTGTTCCTGCATAGTACTTGTCAGCCTGTACATAAGTGCTCTTCGGAGTTGCACCGTTGAAGTTTACCTTGTCAATGATGTCTTCCTGAGAAACAATCTTGCCATCAGCATCTGTCGAAATCAATGTTACGGACTTGAACAGATCAGTTGCCTTGAATTCTCTTTCATCTACAGAGAAGTAGAAGTTCGGATCAGCCAGTTCGAAGACGATTGTTGTTACATTCGGCTGCGGCTGTGTTGTAGTAGCAGAGGTTGTAGTAGTTGCTTCAGTTGTAGAAGTTGTTGTAGCTTCAGTAGTTGTAGTAGCTGCTTCTGTGGTAGTTGTAGCTGCTTCTGTTGTAGTAGTAGCTGCTTCTGTTGTAGTAGTAGCTGCTTCCGTCGTAGTAGTTACTGCTTCTGTTGTGGTAGTAGCTGCTTCAGTCGTAGTGGTAGCTGCTTCTGTAGTTGTGGTAGCTGCTTCCGTTGTAGTAGTAACTGCTTCAGTAGTTGTGGTAGCTGCTTCTGTTGTAGTAGTAGCTGCTTCCGTTGTGGTAGTAGCTGCTTCCGTTGTGGTAGTAGCTGCTTCAGTCGTAGTGGTAGCTGCTGCGGTTGTAGTAGTAGCCGGTACTTCTGTTGTAGTATCAACTGCTGCGGTTGTAACAGCTTCTGTTGTAGTAGTAACTTCTGCTGTTGTGGTGGTAGCTGCTGTTGTAGTGGTTTCGCTCGGAACGACTACGCAGATTGTACCATCCCGTCTTGTATACTGATCATACGGAATTTCAACCAATGCACCATCTACATAAGAACCGCACTGGGTTGCAGTTTCGCCGTGTTCGCCAACAGCTTCGCTCCAAGTCAGCGGGAATTCATAGTAGCTTACTTCATTGCCTTCATCGTCTGTACCAGTTACCAGGCTAATGCCATACTGATCAGCGATGCTCTTAACAGTTTCTGCATCCGGAATATCATAAACGAGTTCGCCGATTGCAGAACCATCAGCAGTCTTTGCATTGTTGGTGTTGTTTACATCGTTGGAAGCAAATGCAAACCGGAGCTGTGCAGCGTTATCCAACCAAGTGGTACCGCCTTCGCCAGCCAGCTGTGTATCATAGTCAGCATTCTTAGTCAGACCAACATAAGTACCTGCTGCCAGGAGAGCCTTTGCAGCATCGCCTTCCAGACGGATGTTTGCGGAGTTGATGCCAGGATCACCATAAACCTTCGGAGCAACAGCAGAAGCGGACTTCTGACCAGCCTTTACAAAGGTTCTCGGTTCATAAGAACCATCTGCCTTATACTTACCAAGTACCCATTCGAAGGATTCACCATTGTAAGAAACAGATGTGGTGGTTGTGGTTGCATCCGGAGAAGTGGTAACCGGTGCAGAAGAAGCAGTTGTAACAACTTCTGTTGTGGTTGTTTCTCCACCAGATGTGGTTGTAGCAGTGGTTGTGGTTTCGCCAGTGTCAGAAACCTTAACAATCAGGTTGCTGTCTACATAAGTTGCATTTACCTTGGTGTTGTTTGTGCCAACCCAGTCAAGCAGCTT
>HF997926.1:16610-23520 GCA_000433635.1 Ruminococcus sp. CAG:254 | reverse complement strand
TAAGTTAATGACATTGGGGGCAAGCTGCCCCCTGCAAAGACTGAGCGATGAATGATATTGAAATCTAGAAGAAATGGGTAACTGCTGTTCGCCATTCTAAAAACATAAAAAATTTCTGCAAACTGCAATCTAAGAAAGATTCATAAATAATTCGGACAACGCACCCACTGGCGAACAGCACACAGGCAGACAGCGAAGCATATCTGCCGAACCGTACGCAATCGGTTTCCCTAAGATTAGAGTTCTGCTGCCTCCTGTGCAATTTTCCCCATACAGCTTTCAAACGAAACCCCATACCAATAGGTATCTTTATCTGGCAGCGTTGCTTCGATGCAGTCCGTTGTCAGGTTGACTGCAAGAGAAACTGCCTTTTCCAGCGATGCCCCCTTGACAATCGCACCGGAAAGCAGACTGCTGAAAATATCGCCCGTTCCATGTGCAAAATAACCGCCAATGTGTTTCCGGAAAGCAGCATGATACTGGTTGGATTGGCTGTCATAGGCAACTGCTCCATGTCTGCCGTCTGCATACTGAACACCCGTCAGAACCACAGTCGGTGCACCCAAATCGGTCAGTTCTTTCAATAGTTCCTGTATCTCTGCTTCCGTATAATCTGTCCGATACGGGCGGTCTAACAGCAGGGCTGCTTCCGTCATATTCGGTGCAATGATGTCTGCCTTCTTGCAGAGGGCTTTCATCTTCTGCACGAAATCAGCGGTAAAGCCTGCATACAGCTTTCCAGCATCGCCCATGACAGGGTCAACGATGATAGAGGTGTGTTCGTTGCGGAATGTGTCGAAAAAGTCAGATACAATCTGTACTTGTTCTGTTGAGCCTAAATAGCCTGTATAAATGCCGTCGAACTGCAAGTTCAAGGATTTCCAGTGCGTTGCAATCGCCGGAATGTCACTGGTTAAATCTCGAAAGGTGTAGTCTTTGAATTGATAGGTGTGTGTGGAGAGAACCGCAGTCGGAATGACAGCCGTTTCCAGCCCCATCGCACATAGAATCGGGTGGGCAACCGTCAGGGAACATTTCCCGAAACATGAAATATCTTGAATGGTGACAATGCGTTTTAACATAGAACACGCCTCTTTCTTTCCAATTTGCTTGTAATTAAGGACGGTTTCCCCGTTCTTTTTCTTTTCGGAATGCCTGCTGGGCTTTCATAATCCGAACATCCTGCCCGACAAAGCGTAAAATCGAATAGTTCGCATAAATACGGGACGTAATCCGTTCTTCATAGCGGTTGGAGATGCCGTTAAAATCCAGATTGGTGCTGATAATGGTCGGAAGAGAACGGTTCAGTCGAGTGTTAATCAGATTATAAATCGTGGACTGGTAGAAAGATGAGTCAAACTCTGTTCCCAAGTCGTCCAAAATCAGCAGGTCGCAGGTCAGCAGCAGCTCCATCGTGTCAGTTTCCGGATGTTCTTTTCCAAAGTGTTCTCGTTCAATCTTGCGGAGAAAGTTGATGACAGAATCATAGAGAACACTATAACCCCGTTCCAGTGCCACGGAGGCAATCGAAAGGGAAAGATGCGTCTTTCCGAGTCCGGTTTTCCCGAACATCAAAATGCTAGGGGAACTTTTATGGAAATACTGGGCATAATTTTGGCAGTAAGCGAGAATCTTCTGCATAGCCGTGTAGCAGTCTGAACCGTGTTCTGTTGTTTTTCCACGGTAATAGTCCAGCGAGAACGTATCAAACCGACAGAGTTGCACTTGAGCTGACTTGTTCAGTTCTTTTGTGGCAAGTTTTCCGGCAAGTTTTAATAGGCAGTGGCAAAATGTTCCGTTTGCATAGCCGGTATCGTTGCAGTCGGGGCACTGGTAGACAATATCTAAGTAATTCTGCGGATACCCGTGCTGCACAAGCAGTTTCCGAATCATGGCTTGTCCTTGCTGATTCTGCTGGGCAAGGCGTTGGGTTCGTTCTGCAACATTTTCGCCGGAACGGATAATCTGGATTAAGTCTTGACTGGTGTGAAACAGCTGCTGGTTGATTTCCATGATTTCCGGAACGGTTTGTGCGATTTCTGCAAGGTGCTGTTGCTGTATGGTTTGAGCATTGTTTCTGCGGACAGAGATGGCAGAGAGTGCCTGTTGTAAATACCGTTCGTTCATACGTTGCCTCCGATTGGTTCATCTAGATTATAAATCAAAGAAGCGTATGCCTCTGCATTTTCACTGACGGGAATTTCCGGCTGTTTCTTCTTCCGGATGCGAGGAGATTCCGGCGGTTTGTCGTTTAAATCGACCTCGGCACGAGTTTTATAGCCGGCTTTCATCCAGTCGTTTAGAATGCTCTGCATATAGGGAAATGAGAGCCGGTCTGTTTTTTCAACGGTTTTTTCGTAGGCGTATCGAATTAAATCCATCGGAATGGCTTTTTGTTTCCAGTCATCAATGAATTCCATCTGTTTTGGCGTTGGATTTCGTCGCATTTCGAGCAGCCGCATGATTTGTGCTAAATAGCTGTGCCGTTGTTCCATGTCTTTGATTTCTTCTTGAGCCTGTTGTAGGGTAGTAATGCCCTGATTCCACCAGCGAATTAGAATTTGTTCGATGTAACGCACATTGCATTTTTGAATGGAATGGCAGTAGGAAACCACCATGAGAATGATGTCGCTGGAAAAGTTCAAGTAATCGTGCAGCCAGACGAGGGACTGTTCTTCCATGAAATTCAGCGGTCTGCCATATAATTGCTGCACCATGCGGAACAGCGTCTGTAAGCTTTCGGAACTCTGAACAGCATCTGCAATGACAGTTGGCAGGATGGACAATTCCGAACTGGTGCGAATGAGAGCCGCAACTTCCTGCGGCTTTTCTGGAGCAGGTGGTTCTGGTGGTGTGAAGAGGTCGGTTTGTTCCCAGAATAAGAGAGCTTCTTCGACTTGTTCCGGCAGGCATCCGATTTGCTTTCCAACCTGTACGGTGTCAATCGTTTCCGGCTGATGCCGCAGCAGGTAGAGTAGGACTTTTAGCTGAGAGGGGGTTGCAAGTTTGAGATATTGGTCTACAACCGCAGTCGGCACGCTGAACAGGGACTGCCATGCTGGATTTTGGAGGATCAGTGTCAAGGGTGGGGTCGCTCCTTTCTGAAAAGATAGAAATTCCGGATTGTCCGGAATGGGCTTGGAATCTATTATAACACATTTCGGAATGCTTGTCACGCATTTCAATGAAATTGGTAAAAAAAAACGCCTTTGCAATTTGCAAAAGCGTTTTGGTGCCGATGGTGGGACTTGAACCCACACGTAGTTGCCTACAACAGATTTTGAGTCTGCCTCGTCTGCCATTCCGACACATCGGCTTACGACTTTTATAGTATAGCATACTTTCTCGGATTTGTCAAGTGTTTTTTTCGATTTTTTTCAAATTTTTTTGAGCGGGGAAATCCGGAAAAAAAGAACCGCTTGGGAAATCAAGCGGTTCTGCGGATTGTGGCGTGCCTAGAGGGATTCGAACCCCCGACCTACTGGTTCGTAGCCAGTCACTCTATCCAGCTGAGCTATAGGCACATCTGTCTTACAACATTATTTATTATAGCACACCTTTTTGCATTTGTCAAGGGGTTTTTCAAAAAAATTTTGAAAAAATCGAAAAAAGTTGCCTTGTGCAGCAGGCAACTTTTTCTATTTGGTTCTTAGAGATAATCCTTGATCAGTTTTACACAAGAACGGCAGACCTTTTTATCGTTAAAATCGATCAAATCTTCCGTTTTATTGCACAGGGCACAAGAACTCTGAGCCTTCTGGATGATGATTTTCGTACCCTCTGTGTAAATCTGCAAATAATCGTTGCAGTCGATTTGAAGCTGCCGTCTTAGTTCCTTTGGCAGAACGAAGCGACCGAGGCTGTCAACCCGACGCATAATACCGGAATCTTTCATGATATAACCTCCTTTTTCACCGGATATTATTCATTATACAAAAAATGGGTACGAGTGTCAACGGTAAATTGGTTGCTTTTTCGTTTCAATAAGAAATAAATATAGTACCATAAGAAAAACTGATAAGCCATGCAAAAAAATCTGAAAAAAATTGAAAAAAACACTTGACAAATGCAAAAAGGTGTGCTATAATGTAATAGTTGACTGATGAGATATTAGCTCAGTTGGCAGAGCATACGCCTTTTAAGCGTAGGGTCGAGGGTTCAAATCCCTCATATCTCACCACAACAGGAAAGCGGGGGAATCATTTCGATTTCCTCGCTTTTTTCGTTGATGCAGATATTTGATTGGAAGTAGAAAGCACCGTTTCGCCAAATGTTAGGTTTGCGAAACGGTGCTTGTCTTTTTATTTATAGAAAACTTCCGACAAAGGGCAGGCAGATGGCTCCGACTGTAATGACAGCCGCCAGAATCAACAGGAGCACCCGCATCAGATTGGAACGGTTCTTTTCTGATTTCATAAAATTCCTCCGTTTGTGCGGGGCGTGGGATTAACCACGCCGTTTTTTGCGGTTATAGCTGCCGGAATTGTTTTTGCTGCTGTAAGCGTGGTCACGGCGGAAGCGGTCAGAGCGACCATTTCCGGAGTGTCCGCCGCCGGAACGGTAGTTGCTGCGTTCTTCAAAGAGTTTCACCTTTACAGCATGCCCATTGATTTTCGTGGACTGCATCGAGGCAACAATGTTAGATGCTTCCGCAGCTGGTACTTCAACGGTGGTAAATTTGTCGTAGATGTCAATCTTTCCGAATTCCGAGCCGGAAAGTTCCGTTGCTTCCACCAGTGCCCCCAAGATAAAGTTTGGAGCCATGCGTTCCTTGCGTCCAACATTGATGTGCAGCTTAACAGTTGCTGCACCGCTCCGCTTGCCCTTGCGAATCGGCTTCGGAATATCGAATGCCGGCAGATTTTTGGTTGCAGCTGTAATTTCTTCCTGCAACAGCAGTGCCAGCAGAGTTTCCGCTGGTGTTCCGGCAGCAATCAGCTGTTCTGCCAGCTGAACGGCTTCTTCCGATGGAGCAGCACTGCTGCACTGTTCCTGTAACCGCTGCTGTAACTGGTCTAATGCTTCCTGCTTCATCTCTGCGGAAGTCGGCAGGTTCAGTTCTTCGATGTTGGCTCTGGTGTACTGGGAAATAGCACGCAGTTCCTGTTCCTGTTTTCTGCCACTGATGATGTTATAGGCAGTGCCTTCTTTTCCGGCACGTCCGGTTCTGCCGATACGGTGAATATAATATTCATGGTCTTGCGGCAAATCATAGTTGAATACGGCATCAACGCCCTTGACATCAATGCCTCTTGCAGCAACGTCCGTTGCAATCAGGATGTTGCATCTGCCGTTTTTGAAGCTGTTCATGACCTGTGTCCGCTGCATCTGCTTCATATCCCCATGCAGACCAACGGCTGCAAAGCCACGATTTTGCAGGGCTTCGGTCAGTTCATCCACCATTTTCTTGGTGTTGCAGAATACCATAGAGGAAACCGGCTTTTTCGATGCGAGCAGCAGGTGCAGAGCATCGGTCTTTCTGCCCATTGGAACATTGATGGCATATTGTGCAATGGCATCAACTGTACGGTGTGGGCTTTGAATCTGTACCATCTGAGGGTCTTTCTGATACTGCTTGGTGATGGCAAGAATTGCCGGCGGCATGGTTGCAGAGAACAAAACCGTCTGGCGGTCTTCCGGTGTCTGAGCCAGAACGGATTCGATATCTTCCCGAAATCCCATGTTCAGCATTTCGTCTGCTTCATCTAATACAATCGTTCGCAGATGTTCGAGTTTGAGGGTACGGCGGCGGAGATGGTCTAAAACTCTGCCCGGTGTGCCAACAACAATGTTTGCACCGTTTTTCAGAGCGTGAATCTGCCGTTCCATGCTGGCACCGCCATACACGGCAACGGGTTTTACCCACCGTTTGAATTTTGCAAACTTGCCGATTTCCTCGCAAGCCTGCATGGCAAGTTCTCTGGTCGGGCAGAGAATCAGAGCGTAAACAAAGGGTTCTGCATCCTTTGGAATTTGTTCAATAATGGGAATGCTGAATGCGGCAGTTTTGCCCGTACCCGTGTTGGATTTTCCGATGACGTCTTTGCCTTCGAGCAGCAGGGGAATGGTTTTCGCCTGAATTTCGGTCATTTCGGTAAAATTCTGGGTGGCAATCGCCTGTAACATTTCTGCGGAGAGCGTTGTATTTTGAAATTGCATGTTGCTTCCTTTCTTTTGCATAAAATGGAAGCGTATTCGTAGAACGTGCGAATACGCTTCCATTCTGAACAAGGGGTTTGGGATGGTGAATACGGATTATTCGTCGATGTCTTCCGGCATGCTCCAGTTGTGGTAAACATTCTGAACATCGTCGTTTTCTTCGAGGTGTTCGAGCAGCAGGTTCATCTTTTTAATCTGGTCTTCATCGGTCAGGGTGGTGTAGGTTGCTGGAATCTGTTCCACTTCTGCAGAGAGCACATGATAACCCTTTTCGGTCATGCCGTCCCGCAGGGCTGGCAGAACAGACGGGTCACAGCTGATTTCTACCACATCGTCTTCCACAGAGAGGTCGTCTGCATCGAATGCGAAGCAGTCTTCCATAACAGTATCTTCATCCAGACCGGTGTTTTCGAGAACGACCATGCCCTTTTCGGTGAACAGAAACGAAACACAGCCGCTTGTACCGAGGTTACCGCCGAATTTGTCGAAGTAGTGGCGAATGTCGCCAGCCGTCCGGTTTTTATTGTCGGTCAGGCATTCTACGATGACAGCAACGCCGTTCGGACCATAGCCTTCATAGACGATGGATTCATAGTTGTTCTTATCGCCGCCGCCGGCAGCCTTCTTAATGACACGGTCGATGTTATCGTTTGGTACATTGTTGGACTTTGCTTTTGCAATCAAGTCCCGCAGCTTTGCGTTGCTGCTCGGGTCAGCACCGCCCTCTTTGACGCAGACGGTGATTTCTCTT
>HF997926.1:568-16549 GCA_000433635.1 Ruminococcus sp. CAG:254 | reverse complement strand
TCTTTGCTTTTGCGGCATCAGTCGCTTCTTTTTTCCGTTTGATATTATTCCATTTAGAATGTCCGGACATGGGTGTTCATCCTTTCGATTGATTTTCTGCTGCATCTGCCGTCAAAACGGCTTGAAATGCGGCAGTTTGCCGAATCTGCTGCATCAGTTCCTGCATGCGGTCGGCTGCACCGGTCAGATAGAGATATCCAAACAACGCTTCCAGCCCGGTCGCATAGCGATATTCTGCCTGATGGGCATGCTTGGGAGCGGCATTTCTGCCCCGAAGAAAGACTGCCTGTTCCTCCTCGGTGAGGGTGGGGAGCAGTTCCCGCATGACAGTTGCCTGAAAGCCTGCACAGACCAGTGCCACTTTTTTTTGATGCAGGGCAGCTGGCGGCTGATTGGCAGTGCGAAGCAGCTGTTCCCGAATCAGCGTATCAAAAACGCTGTCGCCCAAAAAGGCGAGGGATAGGGGACTGTATTGTTTGGCATCGTGCGGGCTGAGCGGAGTTTGTGTCATAGGGAGATCCTTTCGGTGTTATGATACAAAGTCGAATTCAAATCCATAGAGGTTGACGGTGTCGCCTTCCTGAATGCCCATTTCTTCCAGCTTGTCGATGATGCCGCTGCTGCGGAGGACTTTCTGGAAGTATTGCAGCGAGGAATAGTCGTCCAAATTGACGGTTCGCAGGATTGGTTCGAGGAATTTTGCATCAATATAATAAACGCCGTCTTCGACTTCAATTTCAAATGTTCCCTTTTCAGTAGTTTCTGCCAGTTCTTCAGCGGTGAGCGGTTCCGGCTCATATTGCAGAATCGGCGGCAGTTCGGTCAGCTTTGCACCGATTGCCTGAACGAGTTCTTTCGTTCCCTGCGTGGTGGCTGCCGAAATGCAGAAGAAGGGAAGTCCTTTTTCCTGTTCGATATAGTTGCGGAATGCGGCAATCTGTTCTTCGGTTGCCATATCGCATTTATTTGCTGCAACCATCTGCGGACGGGCAGCAAGGTCTGCGTTAAAGCGTTCCAGTTCCTGTTGAATGGTTTCGTAGTCCGCAATCGGATCTCTGCCTTCCGAACCGGAAACATCTACAACGTGCAGAATCAGCCGGCAGCGTTCTACATGGCGGAGAAATGCGTGACCTAAGCCAACGCCATCGCTTGCCCCTTCAATCAGTCCCGGAATATCTGCCATGACGAAAGAAGATTCTGCGTTGCACTGCACCACACCCAGAACAGGAGTCAGGGTAGTGAAGTGGTAATTTGCAATTTTTGGTTTTGCTGCACTGACAACGGAAATGAGGGTGGATTTTCCGACATTCGGATAACCAACCAATCCCACGTCAGCGAGCAGTTTCAGTTCGAGGATGACCTCGAATTCTTCACCCGGGAAGCCAGGCTTTGCGAAACGGGGAATCTGACGGGTAGAGGTTGCGAAGTTGCAGTTGCCTCTGCCACCGTTTCCGCCCTTTGCGAGAATCTGCGGTTCATCGGTCGAGAGATCCGCCATGATTCTGCCGTTTTTGGCATTCCGGACAATCGTTCCCCGTGGAACTTTAATCACAAGGTCGGGAGCACTTTTTCCGGTGCAGCGTTTTGCACCGCCATTTTCGCCCCGCTTTGCGACATATTTTTTGTGGTAACGGAAATCGAGCAGCGTAGACAAGTTGGTGTCTACCTGAAAGACGATATTGCCGCCTTTGCCGCCGTTTCCGCCATCTGGGCCGCCGGCAGCAACATATTTTTCCCGATGAAACGAAACTGCACCGTCACCGCCGTCTCCAGCTTTGATATAAATTTTAACCTTATCAACAAACATAGCAACCTCATACTCTCTGTCAAATACGGATGGATGGGGGATGAAAAGAAAATCCCAAGCGGAAAAGCTCGGGATTTCTGTCAGATGCTTTGTTTCAATCCACAGTCGGTAATTTCACAGAGCCTGACGTATCATCAGAGGGTTGACTGTGGTTTGCCTCGTGTCAGTGGGGGATACCGATTTCTCTCCGCCCGCCGCTGACGTTTTGACTTGCAATTCCGCTCACCACCTGTAGCAGTGGGAGAATCCTTGCTGTTATTCGATAGAAACGCTTATTCAGCTGTGTAAACGCTGACCTTCTTCCGGTCACGTCCCCAACGCTCGAACTTTACAATACCGTTTACTGTTGCAAACAAAGTATCATCAGAACCGATCTGAACGCCGTTACCCGGATGAATGTGTGTGCCTCTCTGGCGAACCAGAATGTTGCCAGCCTTAACGAACTGACCATCTGCCCGCTTTACACCCAGCCGCTTGGATTCAGAATCACGGCCGTTCTTGGTAGAACCAGAACCTTTTTTATGTGCAAAGAATTGCATACTAATCTTCAACATGGTTATTTACACCTCCGTGTGTTTTATGGTAATTGCCCCTGAACGAATCAGGAAGCGGAAGCATTCCGGATTTGAATACAATCCGGGGCTTCTTCGGTTAAGAGCTGCATTTGCAGGAGCAAGCCCTGCAAAAGCCGTTCTGCATTTACGTCTTGGATCGCATCCACAGAAATAGAAATGCAGTTTTCCTCCACAGCAATTTCAGCCGGCAGCTGATAGATTTCTGTCAGCAGGTTTGCGGTCAGCTGTACGGAAGCGGAAACGCTTGCACAGATGACATCCTGTCCGGCATCGGCATATCCGGCATGTCCCGAAACGGAAACACCCGTCAGCCGCTGATTGCGATGATAAAATGTGGCGGTAATCATGATACAGGGAACTTACGCCTCGATGGCTTCGATCTGTACCTTGGTATACGGCTGTCTGTGACCCTGCTTCTTCTTTTCGGACTTCTTCGGCTTGTAAGTCATAACAGTGATCTTCTTTGCCTTACCGTTCTTCAGAACCTTTGCACTTACAGTTGCACCTGCAACATAAGGAGCACCAACGGTCAGACCGTCTTCCTTGCTAACAGCAACAACCTTGTCAAATGTAACGGTAGATTCTTCTTCAGCGTTCAGCTTTTCGATAAAAACAACGTCTCCCTGCTTTACCTGGTACTGCTTTCCGCCAGTTTCAATGACTGCGTACATGTGTATGCACCTGCCTTCTTTTCAAACTCGCTGTTTCAGGTACACGAAAAAAGGTGTTTCAATTGACCTGAACCCATGCGGTTTTTCTATTATATCATAGTTTCTGCGGAATGTCAAGAATAGTTTCTTTGAAAATGTAAATTTTTTATGACAGGTCGAATTGGTGGAAAAATCGTCGGAAATACGGGGCAGTTTCCCGACAAAAGCCGTAGAATTGTGACAAAAATGTGTTGCAATTGTTGTCAGCATTGTCCAAAAATAAAAGCTGGAAATTGTGCTATGTGCCATTTTCCGAAAAGGCATATTTACAAATCGTCTGATTTGTGGTAAAATGAGAAGAGAAAAATGGGACGAATTTACAGCGTTTCCGTTTGCAGAATGATTTTTAGAAAGAGGGGAAGAACCATATGTCAGCTTGGGATACAACACAACATGCAAACCATCCGAATCCGCAGCCATCCGGCAACCGTCCACCCAGACGCAAAAAACCGAGAATTCGCTATGACCGGATTGTACTGGTTGCACTGGTTTTGATTGGCTTGATTTGTCTGCTGGTACTGGGCGTGAAACAGTGTGGAAAAAAGGATACGACTGGGAACAGTTCCTCCGGTGCGGCAGCAACCACCACACAGATTTCCACAGAGCCGCTGGAACGAACATTGGCACTGACGGCGGAAGACGTCCATAAGGGTAGCTTGATTCTGGTCAATGCCGACCATGTTTATACATTTGCCGCAGATGATGTCAGCTTAGAAACAGTCTATGAGGGCAGAAACAGTTGTTATGGTGTCAGTGATATGGAAGTTTCTCTGGATGCAGATGTCATTGACCATTTTAATCAGCTGATGCAGGCATATTATAATATCTATGACAACAATGATATTATGATTGTGAGCGGATACCGGACACGGGAAGAACAGGCTGCCTATTATGAAAGCAAAAAGACGATGCTGCCGGGCGGATATTCTGATTATCATACAGCACGGTCGTTTGATTTGGTGGTTTATCCGAATGGGACAACCTCCAATTATTATGCAGCAACTGGCGACTATGCGTGGATTGCAGAGCATGCCGCAGAGTATGGATTTGTTTTGCGGTATCCGGACGGAAAAGCCGATAAAACCGGCATCAGTCCAAGAGCGTATACATTCCGGTATGTTGGCGTTCCGCATGCCCTTTATATGTATGAAAATGGGCTTTGTTTAGAAGAATACTTAGAAGAGATTCAGGGCTATTCCGCAGATAAGCCATTGACAATTGATACAGACGGTGGAGAATGGAACGTTTTCTATATGCAAGCCAACACCAGCGGCAGCACACAAATTGCCGTGCCGCAGGATGCAACCTATACAGTTTCCGGCGATAATGTCGGCGGATTTATCGTTGCCTATCAGGAGGCAGGAACAGCGGCCGTTACCACTGCCGTTGATGCAACTGGTGATGCTGCTGAAACAACGGTTGTTCCCGAAACGACCGCAGAGAATGCAGAATAAACTGAGATTTTATCAGCAGAAAAAGCACTTCCGAAATGGAGGTGCTTTTTTTCTGATTGTTTTTCGTAGAAAAATTGTCGAATCTTGTCGAACCAGAAAAGATATGATATTTATTTCTAGATTTGCTTTCGTTTTCAAAAATAGTGATAAAACAGATTGACTTTTTATCACATTTTTTGTATAATAAGCTCAAGATGATGAAGGGAAACAGAATCATCTTGAATTCATATTTTTATTTTCCGATTTAACCAATTGAAAAGGAGCGTGTAATGATGAAACGATTTCACAAAATGGTGGCAGCTGTGATGGCAGTTGCAACCTTGGCAACCAGCATGGTTCCGCTTTCTGCGGATGCGTTGTACTTCAATGGGCAGTCTAAGTTTGCCTATGATCTGTCGGTAGACGATGCAAATTGGGATGATATGGTGAGAGTAACATTTTACACCACCTATAACCCGGGGGTAACAAGCTTTTCTGTGGCATTGAAATATGATACCAGCAAGTTGGAATATGTAGAGAGTTACAGAGATTCCGATTATGAAAGTGCGGGAACATTTGGAACTAGTAATGACAAAACAAAAGGAATGGTGATTATTGTATCTGCTACAGAAAATTTGCAAGACTATAATCAGCCAATCAGCTATTCGTACTACTTTAAGCCAAAGACTACGAGCCGCAAAGAAACATATAATTTCTCTGCCTGCGTTTATCAGTACAATTCTAGGACGGAGAACATCTTGTTTGGAAATAACATCGGCAAACTTTCCCCTGTTCCGGATGAGGTGACAAAAAAGGTGCAAAAGGGCACTTATAACAGAAGAATCGGCGATGTAATTCCGGATAACTCGATAGATATGAACGATGTAACAACCATGCTTGGAATCGTTTCTTTCCTGAACGATTGTCAGGAATCGGATGTTACGGACACCTATGACTTGAATGAAATGCTGATTACAGATCGTGCTTACACTTTGAAGAGTGGCAAAACCGGAACCTATCGGGAACGCCTGAAAGATTCGTTGTATGTGGACGATGTTCCATTTGCAGAGGTTGCAGACTGTGACCAGAACGGCAAAATTGAAAAAGCGGATGCTGATTTGCTGATTACTTATTATGCACAGGCAGCTTCTGGGCAGGATCCGGATTCTTTGATTAACAGTAAAATTTCTAAGGTGGTATATGCAGATATTACCACATAAAGTTTATTTCTGAGAAAGCTGCATAAGTTGTAAAAATATAGAAGAACCGCTGTACATGGAGAAACTTGTACGGCGGTTTTTTTATGATACTTTATTTTTCTAGAATTGTCGAATTTTGTCGAATGGAAAAAGATATGATATTTTTTCAGCAATTTACTTTTATTTTTAAAAAGAACAGGAAAATAGGTTGATTTTTCTAGGCATTTGGTATATAATAAGCATGTAGGTTGGGTAAGTTGGATGTAAATGGAGAATATCCAGATGAAACGATTGAAAAGGTTGTAGAAAAAAGCGTCTATACAAGACGAATTGGGGATATTTTACCAGATAATTTGGTCGATTTGGATGACGCTGTGAATTTGTTGGGAATTGTTTCTTTCTTGGATTCCTGTACGGCGATTGGAGCAGCGTATACAGCATTTTTAAATGATGCAATGACCGCAGATTATTCTTACACCTTGCAGGATGGAACAACTGGAACCTATCGGGAACGTTTCAAGGATTCTCTGTATGCGAATAGCGTTCCATTTGCAGAAATTGCAGACTGTGACCAGAATGGACGCATTGAAAAGAACGATGCTGATTTGTTGGTTACTTATTATGCACAGGCTGCTGCAGGACAGAGTCCGGAGTCCTTGATTAACAATGAACTGTCTAAGGTGGTATATGCAGACATTACCATGTAATTTGTTAAAATGAAACAAAATTATATCCTGAATTTTGGTAGAGTCTTTGTTATTTTAAACTTGACGAAAAATAAAATAAGTGATATAATAATATTGTAAACAAAACAATATTATTGTTTACTTAAGAAAGGATGGATTATTATGAAAAAGACATTGTATGCATGCATGGCAGCTGTATTGGCACTGGCTTCTTTGCCGGTATTGGGTGCAAGTGCAGAAGAAACAACATATGCCCTCGGCGATGTGGACATGGACGGCGTTGTAACGGGTCACGATACGGCGATGGTTTCCCGTTATGTGCTGGATGACACCTATACGCTGACAGAGGAACAGTTGAAGTTGGCAGATGTCAATGAAGATGGAGTAGTTGATCAGGCAGATGCTGACAAGCTCTATACGGAAATGCAGGTTTATTCACTCGGGGATATTGATATGAGTGGAATGGCTGAGGTAGGCGATACTTCGGATATTCTGGTCTACTATGCAAAGGTGAGTGCAGGTCAGAATGTAGAACTGACAGCAGTACAAAAGAATCTGGCAGATGTTGACTTGAATGGAACCGTTGATATTACCGATGCATGCTATAATTTGGCTGGTTATGCACGGGCAGCAGCTGGACAGAAAGCTTATAATCGGGACAATGAAAAGCAGTATTATTATGCTCCAGTTAAAATTGTGATTCAGGATCCAGATGATCCGAATTATACAGGAGATCTTGAACCGGATACGGTTTATGTTCCAAAGACAAAGGCTTAACCGCTTGCTGTTTGTAAAAAAGCAAATAAAAGAAATCAGACCGCTGTGCTGGGAAACCGGTGCAGCGGTTTTTCGTTTGAAATCCGGCATTTTGCACAGGAATGCATAGCCCTGCGGAAAGATTCCGAAAAGTTTTTTAAAATGTTTGGAGAAGTACTTGCAAAATGCAGTAAAATAGTGTAAAATAAAAGAGTACGGTGCGATTGCACTGCAAAAAGGTTTACATTTATTCATGAAAGGATGTCAGAAAATGGCAGGTTTGAACAAAGTAACAGTAGACGATATTGATGTAAAGGGCAAAAAGGTACTGGTAAGAGTAGACTTTAACGTACCGATGAAGGATGGCGTGATCACAAACGACAACCGGATTCAGGCTGCTCTCCCGACTATTAAAAAGCTCGTTTCCGAAGGCGGCAAGGTAATCCTCTGCTCTCACCTCGGTAAGCCGAAGAATGGTCCGGAAGCAAAGTTCTCCCTGAAGGCTGCTGCAGAACGCCTTGCAGAACTGGTTGCTCCGACAAAGGTTACATTCGTACCGTCTGATAAAGTTGTAGATGACAGCGTAAAGGCTGCTGTAGATGCAATGCAGGACGGCGAAATCATCGTTCTGGAAAACACCAGATTCCGTGGTGCAGAAGAAACCAAGAACGGCGAAGAATTCAGCAAGGAACTCGCTTCCCTCGCAGATGTATTTGTAATGGATGCATTCGGTAGTGCCCACAGAGCACACGCTTCCACTGCTGGCGTTACCAAGTTTGTAAAGACCACCGCAGTTGGTTATCTGATGCAGAAGGAAATCCAGTTCCTCGGCAATGCAGTTGAAGATCCGGTTCGTCCGTTCGTTGCAATTCTGGGCGGTGCAAAGGTTGCTGACAAGCTGAATGTCATTTCAAACTTGCTCGAAAAGTGCGATACCCTGATTATCGGCGGCGGTATGGCTTACACCTTCCTGAAGGCAGAAGGCTATGAAGTTGGTACTTCTCTGGTAGATGATACCAAGCTGGATTACTGCAAGGAAATGATTGAAAAGGCAAAGGCAAACGGCAAGCAGCTGCTTCTGCCGGTTGATACCGTAACCGCTAAGGCTTTCCCAGACCCGATCGATGCAGCAATCGAAGTAGAAACTTACGATGCACAGCACCTGCCGGCTGACAGAATGGGTCTGGATATCGGCGAAAAGACACAGAAGCTGTTCGCTGACGCTGTAAAGTCTGCAAAGACCGTTGTTTGGAATGGCCCGATGGGTGTATTTGAAAATCCGGTTCTGGCAAAGGGCACGATTGCGGTTGCACAGGCTCTGGCTGATACCGATGCAACGACCATCATCGGCGGCGGTGACTCCGCAGCAGCTGTTATGCAGCTGGGCTTCGCTGATAAGATGAGCCACATCTCTACTGGCGGCGGTGCATCTCTGGAATACCTGGAAGGCAAGGAACTGCCGGGCGTTGCTGTAATCGCCAACAAGTAAGAGATATTGTTTTCTGGGAAGCAGACCGCTTTTCTGCTCCGGTAGAAGAGCGGCTGTTCCAACAGAAAGGAACTGCCAATGTTGAAAAAAACATGGGAACAGATTGCAGATACTCCGAAAAAAGAGGTTGCATTGCCGTTTGCCTGTGGGGTTGCCTGCGGGATTTTGATTGGACTGCTTGCAGTTCCATTCTCCAAGGGCATTGTCATCGGCAGCTATAACAACTGCAATCATCGGGTATCGGATGAATCTGTACGGGAATTGCCGGAACAAGACGGCGAAAATTATGAAGAATAAGGAGCAAATTCAATTATGAATAAGGCACTGAGAAAGGCAATTATTGCCGGCAACTGGAAAATGAACAAGAACCGCAAGGAAGCTGCGGAACTGATTGAAGCACTGAAGCCAATCGCAGCAGACAAGACCTGTGGCGTGATTATTTGCGTACCGTTCACCAATCTGGAAACCGCTCTGCGGCTGACAGAAGGCACGAACATTGAAGTTGGTGCAGAAAACGTACACTTTGAAGAAAAAGGTGCATTCACTGGCGAAATTTCTGCAGATATGCTGACAGAAATGGGCGTAAAGTATGTTATCGTTGGTCACTCCGAAAGAAGACAGTACTTCGGTGAAACCGATGAAACCGTTCGCAAGAGAACCACTGCTGCTCTGAAGGCTGGCATGACGGTTATTCTGTGCGTTGGTGAAACCCTTGAAGAACGGGAACTGGGCATCACAGAAGAAGTTGTTGCAAAGCAGGTAAAGGTTGCTCTGCATGATGCTTGCGAAAAGTGCATCAAGAATGTCATCATCGCTTATGAACCGGTATGGGCAATTGGTACTGGTAAGACTGCAACCGCAGAACAGGCAGAAGAAGTTTGCGGTTTCATCCGGAAGACCGTTGCTGGTCTGTTCGGTCAGGCAGTTGCTGACGGCATGACCATTCAGTACGGCGGTTCTATGAACGAAAAGAACTGTGCAGAACTGCTGGCTAAGGAAGATATCGACGGCGGCTTGATCGGCGGTGCTTCTCTGGTTGCTGAAAAGTTCGGCGTTCTGCTGGAAGAAGCTTCTAAGTAAGCAAATTCTTCTCAGTAAAAATTGCATGAATCAGGCAGGCGGTTTTTGATGACCGCCTGTTTTTGAAAAGGAGAAAAAACATGAGTAAAAAACCAGTTGCATTGATTATCATGGATGGTTTCGGCTATAACAAGGATACCTTTGGCAACGCCATTGCAGCTGCCAACAAGCCGAATATCGACAAATATTTGCAAGGCCCGCACACCTTGATTGGTGCAAGCGGTCTGGACGTTGGTCTGCCGGATGGACAGATGGGCAACTCCGAAGTTGGTCACACCAACATCGGTGCTGGTAGAATCGTTTATCAGATGCTGGTCAAGATTACAAAGGACATTCAGGACGGCGTATTCTTTGAAAACAAGGCTCTGTGCGATGCGATGGAAAATTGCAAGAAGAACGGCACAGCTCTGCACCTGATGGGTCTGCTCTCTCCGGGCGGTGTACACAGCCACATGGAACACCTGTTCGGTCTGCTGGAAATGGCAAAGCGTCACGGTCTGAAAGATGTATATGTTCATGCATTCCTGGACGGCAGAGATGAACCGCCAACGTCCGCAGCTGGCTTCATGAAGACCACTTGCGAAAAGATGCAGGAAATTGGCGTTGGTAAGATTGCAACCATTTCCGGCCGTTACTATGCGATGGACCGTGATAACGCTTGGGATCGTGTCGAAAAGGCATATGCTGCTATGGTTTATGGCGAGGGCGAAACTGCAACCGAACCAGTTCAGGCAATCGAAGATTCCTATGCAAAGGAAGTAACTGATGAATTTATGCTGCCGACCGTTCTGGATCAGAATGGCTTGATCAAGGAACAGGATAGCGTGATTTTCTTCAACTTCCGTCCTGACCGTGCAAGACAGATTACCAGAAGTTTTGTTGACCCAGAATTCAAGGGCTTTGCACGGAAGAAGGGCTTCTTCCCGCTGCATTTCGTTTGCATGGCACAGTATGACGCAACCATGCCGAATGTAACCGTTGCTTATCCGCCGGAACAGCTGCATATGACACTGGGCGAATATCTGAGCAAGTGCGGAAAGACCCAGTTGCGAATTGCAGAAACTCAGAAGTATGCACACGTTACTTTCTTCTTTAACGGCGGCGAAGAAAAGGTATTTGACGGCGAAGAACGGATTCTGATTCCAAGCCCGGATGTACCGACATTCGACCTTAAGCCGGAAATGAGTGCATACGAAGTAACCGATGCAGTTGTAAAGGTAATCGAAGAAGAAAAGTATGATGTCATCATCCTGAACTATGCAAACTGCGATATGGTTGGTCATACTGGTATCTTTGATGCTGCAAAGCAGGCTGTAGAAGCCGTTGATACCTGCGTGGGCAGAATGGTAGATGCCATTCTGGCAAAGGGCGGCGTTGCTCTGATTACCGCTGACCACGGTAATGCAGATAAGATGTGCGAACCGGACGGCACACCGTTCACCGCACATACCACCAACCCAGTACCGTTTATCGTTGTTGGTGAAGACTGCAAGCTGCGTGATGGCGGCGTTCTGGCGGACATCGCTCCGACAATGCTGCAAGTACTTGGCTTGCCGCAGCCGGAAGAAATGACTGGCAAGAGCCTGATTGTTTCTGAATAAATTGCAAACACTCTGATTGATACAACGAACCCCCATGCGTGGAGCAAATGCCATGCATGGGGGTTTTTCTGTTAGTCAATGCTTGCAGTGTTTCTGTAAGCCCTCCCAAAAAATTTTTGTATGAGGGGCAAGATATGCCTGTTCTCGCCGTACCAGATAAATCGTCGTATCCGGCAGAGAATCGGAGATGGGAACGATTCGGGTTTCCGGATTTTGCAGCAGGGAGCAGGCAGACTCCGGAATGATTCCAACCCCTAACCCTGCATCTGCCCAGTAGACAGTTGTTCGGGCATCTTCATTCACGCAGAAATAAGAAACAGGTAGTTCCAATGTGCGGAATGTCTGGTTTAAGATGTGTTCCCAGCGGCGGTAGATAATCAGCGGACGTTCTGCCAGTTCTTGCAGGGAAATGGTGTCTGCTTTGGAAAAGAACGAATGATGCCCCACTGCAATGAGCGATTCTGTCTGTAGGGGGACTTTCTGAATGCCCTCTGCAGAGAATGGCGAACGCACCAAAGCTAGTTCTACCCGGTCTTGGTGCAGCTTTTCTAAAATCTGATAAGTGTCAGATTCATAGAGTGAAAACCGAATTTGCGGATACTGTGCATGAAACCATTTCAGCCACTGCGGCAGCAGGGAACAGCCAACCGATGAAATAACCCCCAGCCGAATCGTTCCGCTGGTCTGTTCAGAGCAGACAGCCAATTCTTCTTCGGTGATTCGCCGCAGTTCCAGCATGGATTTTGCACGGGTATAGAGCAACTTTCCGGCTTCGGTCAGCTGGACTTCTCTTGCACCTCGCAAGAATAATACACAGCCCAATTCTTTTTCCAGTCGTTTCATCTGCATGCTTAACGGCGGCTGAGAGAGAAAAAGTTTCTTTGCCGCAGCCGTAATGCTGCCGCTCTCGGCAATCGCTACAAAATATTGTAACTGGTGGAAGTCCATGATTTCCTCCTATAGCAAAAAAGTATGGATTCCATATGAAATATATATTTTTGGAATCCCGCTTTCTATGATATAATAAAATACAGAAAAAATCAAGAGGAGGATTGTATTTTTGTGTGGAAATTACTGCGATTTTTGAAGCCGTACCGCAAAGAGTCGATTTGTGCACCGCTGTTTAAGCTGCTGGAGGTCGTCTTTGAGTTGCTGGTACCGCTGGTGGTTGCTCACATGATTGACAGTGGCATCGGGGGAGCGGATAAAGGGATCATTGTTCGTTCGGTTTTGCTGATGATTACCTTGGGAGCGGTCGGGCTGGCAAGTGCCACCACAGCCCAGTATTTTGCAGCGAAAGCTTCTGCTGGCTTCGGGGCAAATATTCGCTATGCCATGATGCAGCATATTCAAAAACGGTCGTATGCAGAACTCGACCAGATGGGGACAAACACCATGATTACCCGCATTACCAGCGATGTCAATCAGGTGCAGAGTGGTGTCAATATGGCATTGCGTCTGGTCATGCGGTCGCCGTTTGTCGTCATTGGTGCAATGATTATGGCGTTTACGGTAGATGTCAAATGTGCCCTGATTTTTGCAGCAGTTATTCCGCTGCTGACGATTGTAGTATTTGCGATTATGTTCGGCAGCATTCCGCTGTATCAGAATGTGCAGAAGAAATTAGATGGCATTTTAGGACGTACCCGTGAAAATCTGTTGGGCGTTCGGGTGCTGCGTGCATTCCGGAAAGAACAGGAAGAAATGGATGCCTTCACGCAGGAGAGTGTCGAACTTTCTGTCTTGCAAAAGCGAGTTGGACGGATTTCTGCCCTGATGAATCCGGCAACCTATATTCTGCTGAACTTGGCAATTGTTTTTCTGATTTGGACGGGTGCATTACAAGTCAATGTTGGCGTTTTGACGCAGGGTGCAATCATCGCCCTATATAACTATATGTCACAGATTCTGGTAGAGCTGATTAAGTTGGCGAACCTGATTATTACCCTGACAAAATCCATTGCCAGCGGCAACCGGATTCAAGATATGCTGGAATTTGGAGAAGAACCGAACAACACTGGCAAGCAGGATTGCAAAGTTGTTGCGACAGCTGGTGCAGAGATTCGGTTTGACCATGTTTCCTGCCGCTATCCGCAGGCAAGTGCAGATGCTCTGGAAGATATCAGCTTTACAGCAAAGGCTGGGGAAACCATTGGAATCATCGGCGGAACAGGCTCTGGAAAAACAACGCTTGTGAATCTGATTCCGAACTTCTATCCGGCAACTGCCGGAACGGTTTTCATCGATGGCATGGATGTCAAGCAGTGTACAGATGCTTCGCTGCGGGCACAAATCGGAATCGTGCCGCAGAAAGCAGTGTTGTTCCAAGGTACGATTCGGGAGAATTTGCAGTGGGGCAAGGAAGATGCCACCGATGCAGAACTGTATCAGGCTCTGGAAATCGCACAGGCAAGAGAAATTGTTGAGAAAAAAGCCGGAAAACTGGACGAACGTATTACCGAAAATGCAAGCAATTTGTCCGGCGGACAGCGGCAGCGGTTGACCATTGCCCGTGCATTGGTGCGGCAGCCTCGAATTCTGATTTTGGATGACAGTGCATCCGCTTTGGACTATGCAACGGATGCTGCCTTGCGGCAGTCTTTGCAGCAGATGCCGAATCGCCCGACGATATTCTTAGTATCACAGCGGACAGCCTCGTTGTTACAGGCTGACCGGATTCTGGTTCTGGATGGCGGAAAACTGGTCGGAAACGGAACACATGCGGACTTGCTGGAAACCTGTCCGGTTTATCAGGAAATCTATTATTCTCAGTTCCCGAAAGAGGAGGTGCAGACAAATGCCGAAGAAAACCGCTAAAGAACCCCAGAACTGGAAACGGATTTGGCAGATGATTCGCCCATATCGGGGCTGGATGATTGCCTCGATGGTGTTGGCTGCCTTTACAGTTGCCTTTACGCTGTATATTCCAATTTTGGTCGGCGATGCGATTGATGCAATGGTGGAGGCTGGAAAAGTTTCTTTTGCGATTATCACACCAATTTTATGGAAGATTGCAATTTTAGCCGTTTTAACTGCCCTGTTTCAATGGGTCATGCAGACCATGCACAATAAAATTACCTATCAGGTGGTACGGGATTTCCGGACGGCTGCCTTTGAGAAGATTCAGAAGCTGCCGCTCTCTTATCTTGACCGACACCCAACCGGCGAAACCGTCAGCCGTGTCATTACAGACGTTGACCAGTTTGCAGATGGGTTGCTGATGGGCTTTACACAGCTGTTTACAGGGGTGTTCACATTGATTGGAACGCTGCTGTTCATGCTGGTGCTGGACTGGAAAATCAGTCTGGTGGTTATCTTGATGACACCGCTTTCGATCTTGTTTGCAAAGAGCCTTTCGGGACATATTTATAAGATGTTCCGGGCACAGTCGGAAGCTCGTGCAGAACAAACCGCAATGGTGAATGAAGTCATTGGCAACCAGAAAGTCATTCAGGCATTTCACCATGAAGAGGCAACCATGGAGCAGTTTCAGGAAAATAACAAAAAGTTGCAGGAAACTTCGCTCCGTGCATCGTTCTTTTCCTCTCTGATTAATCCGGGAACACGGTTTATTTATGCGGTTGTCTATGCAGCAGTTGGATTGATTGGTGCACTTTCTGTTTTGAGCGGAAGAATTACGATTGGCGGACTGTCTTGCTTCTTGAACTACACTAACCAATATACCAAGCCGTTTAATGAAATTACTGGTGTGCTGACCGAATTACAAAATGCGGTTGCCTGTGCAAATCGGCTGTTTAACCTGCTGGATGAACCAGAAGAAACGCCGGATGCTCCGGATGCAGTGGATAGGAAAACGGTTGACGGAAATGTGACGATTCAGGATGTGGATTTCTCCTATGTACCGGAAAAGCCACTGATTGAACACTTGAACTTACAGGCGAAATCGGGACAGCGGATTGCCATTGTTGGGCCGACTGGCTGCGGAAAGACGACGCTCATCAATTTGCTGATGCGGTTCTATGAGGTGAACAGCGGAGCGATTTTGATTGATGGCGTGGAAACCAAGCACATGACCCGGCATAGCCTCCGGCAGAATTTCGGGATGGTTTTACAGGAAACATGGCTGAAGAGCGGCACGATTCGAGAGAATATCTGTATGGGAAAGCCGGATGCAACAGAAGAAGAAATGATTCTGGCAGCCAAGGCAGCCCATGCACACACCTTTATTCAGCAGTTGCCGCAGGGATATGATACCGAAATTCGGGACGGCGGAAACCTCTCGCAGGGGCAGAAACAGTTGCTCTGTATTGCAAGAGTGATGTTGTGCTTGCCGCCAATGCTGATTTTGGATGAAGCAACCTCTTCGATTGATACCCGAACAGAAGTGCGGATTCAAGAGGCATTTGCAACGATGATGAAGGGCAGAACGAGCTTTATCGTTGCCCATCGGCTTTCAACCATTCGGGAAGCAGATGTGATTCTAGTCATGAAAGATGGGCATATCATCGAGCAGGGTAATCATGAAACGTTACTGGAGAAGAACGGATTTTATGCGAAATTGTATCGAAGCCAGTTTGTGCAGACGGCAAGTTGAATGAAAATGAAATCATAGAAAAGACCCGATAGAGCAGGAGCAACTCTGTCGGGTCTTGTTGTAGCTGGAGAAGTAAGGCTGTCAAATACG
>HF997926.1:0-511 GCA_000433635.1 Ruminococcus sp. CAG:254 | reverse complement strand
TGCAGCAGTTTTTCAAAAATGCTGCCGAGGTGTGGGCGAGTAGCCCACATTTGCGAAGCAAATTTGATTTTGCAATTTGTTTTTCCTGCTGCAATTGCATTTAAGAAAACTGTCTAATTCATAATTGGCTACTCTTTGTGAAGCAAGTTGCAAATTCAGACAAGGCAACGGGGCAATTGCGGCACGCTGGTAGGCAAAAGCAGGGGTGGAACCCCCTTTTGCCGGACGTGGAAGAACGGTTTTTCTAAGAGAAGTTGTTCTTGGGAAACCAATTGTGTCCGGTTCGGCAGAATCGCTTCGCTGTCTGCCTGTGTGCTGTTCGCCGGTGGTTGCGTTGTCCGAATTGCCTATGAATATTTCTTAGATTGCAGTTTGCAGGAAGTTTTTTTGTTTTTAGAATGGCGAACAGCAATTTCCCTGCTTCTCTTAGATTACAATATTATCTCATCAATACGTTCGTTAAGGGGGACAGCTTGCAATGTCATTAACTTAACATCTAGCCAAGCGAGCT
>HF997925.1 GCA_000433635.1 Ruminococcus sp. CAG:254 | reverse complement strand
TGGTCCTGGGTTCGAGTCCCCGATGGCCCACCATATTTTTTAAAATCGCCGACGTGTGCCATGCACGTTGGCGATTTTTCTATATAAAATCATTGAAAAAGGATGTGTTTGTATGCATGCAATCAAAGAAAAATTGTTGCCGATGGGGCTGCTCTGCCTGCTTGCCATACTAACTGGAGCAATCACCGGCGTGATTACAGCAGGGTTCGGCAGAATTTTACTGGGAATTGGAACGCTTCGCACGACGCATTTGCTCTGGTTTCTTCCATTTTTGCCATTGGCAGGTGCGTTGATGGTTTGGGCCTATCAGAAGTATGGAAAAGAGAGCAGTCAGGGAATGGGCTTGATTTTCGATGCTGCGACCGGAAAAGCAGACCGTATTCCATTGCGATTGATACCACTATTGATTGGCAGCACTTGGCTGACGCATCTCTGCGGCGGCAGTGCCGGACGAGAAGGGGTTGCCGTGCAGCTGGGTGCAACGGTCGCTCATTGGACAGGAAGCCACATCCCTTTATTTCAGAGGCAAAAAAGTTTGATTCGCATTCTCACGATTTCCGGAATGGCAGCCGGATTCAGCGGCTTATTTCACGCTCCGCTTGCCGCTGTTTGTTTTGCACTGGAAGTTCTGGTGGTCGGAAAGTTGGAATATCGGGCATTGTTGCCAGCAGCCCTTTCCGCCATCACAGCTAATATCGTTTCGATTGCATTGGGTTTGGAAACATTTCAGGTGACATTGCCGGAAACAGTTGTTTCCCCGATTTCCATTTCAATGTTGATTTTGGGCGTGGCAGCTGGATTGACAGGCGGCGTTTTCACATTTCTGTTGAAACAGGCGAAACAAGCAGCTGCAAAATGGTTGCCAAATCCGATTCTTCGCATTGCCATTTGCGGTGCAGGGCTGGCGATTCTGCTGTATCTTTGTGGAAAAGGGCGATATTCCGGTCTGGGAACAAATTTGATTACCCTTTCCTGCAACGGCGATACCGTATATTGGTTTGACTTTCTGGGAAAACTAGGATTTACCGTGTTAACGCTTGCCATCGGCTTTCAGGGCGGAGAAGTAACGCCATTGTTTGCCATTGGGGCGTGTCTGGGAGCAGTGCTCGCACCACTGCTGGGAATTCCGTCTGTTGTGGCAGTGGCTCTTTGCTATGCGGCAGTATTCGGAAGTGCGTCGAATACCTTGCTTGCACCGATTTGCATCGGAGCAGAAGTATTTGGATTTTCGTATTTCCCCTATTTCGCAGTGGTCTGCACGATTGCCCGACTTTGTAACGGCAATCATTCGATGTATGGAAAACAAACAACAACCCCATTATTTTTCTGGAGAGAGGATTGCAAATGAAACTTGGTGTCATTTTTACTGGCGGAACGATTGGCTGTCAGGTTGCAGAAGATGGCTATTTACAGCTGCCGGATTCGTCCACCTATTTCCTGCTGGAGGGGGCAAAAAAACGGGGCATTTTAGATGGAATCACCGTCATTCCCACTGAACCGTTTCGCCTGTTCAGTGAGCAGATGACCGGCGAAACGCTTTCCTTGCTGGTGAATCATGTGCGAGAACGGATTTGTAAAGAAGATTGTGACGGATGGATTTTGCTGCATGGTTCGGATACCTTGGCGTATACCGCTGCTGTTTTAGGGTATGCATTGGGGACAGATTGCTCGCCGTTGGTACTGGTGGCGAGCAACGAACCGCTTTCCAATCCCAAAGCAAACGGCTGGACGAACTTCGCCTATGCAGTGCGATTTTTGCAGGAACAGCAGGCAACGGGTGTTTTTGTCAGCCATTGCAATACAGACAACATTCCGACCATACACGAATCCATTCAACTGTTGCAGCAGCTGCCCGGCAGCGGAAACTTGTATAGTTTTCGAGATGCTGTCTATGGAACATATGACAAGCAGGGGCAGTTTCATCAGAATAGAACGATTTCCAGCCGTACGCCTTTGTTACCGTTTTCAGAGCCGTTGAACCTGTTGCAGCCTGCACCATTGTTGCAGTTGACGGCTGGCGTTGGCGGTTCGCTGCCAGAGATTCCAGACTACATTCAAGCTATCTTTTATGCCTGCTATCATTCTGGAACGATTTGCACAGATGCAAGTTTTCAAGCATTTGCAGCCAAAGCGGCAGACCGGCAAATCCCCGTCTATTTGACAGGCTGCCGGTCGGATACGTTAGATTATGACACCGTGAAACAGTGGCAAGCCTTGCAGGTGCAGCCCTTGTATGATATCGCTCCGATTGCCGCTTACTGCAAAAGCTGGATACAAGTGTCTATTGGAAAATCCGAAAAGTTGATATAACAGGAGTTGCAATAAAAACAAGATTATGGTATAATAAAAGATAGAAAAGAGGTGTTGATATGGAACCATTTTGGGAGAAGATGGGACTTTCCACAGAACCGCAAATGTGGCGTGCCAGCGAATTGCTGGATTGTCTGCGGCAGCATCGGCAGGATGGCATTTTGATTTACTTTTTCTATCAAGATGCAGCCTATGAAGTGGGTGTCCGGAAAGAAGACGGAAAAACCGTCTTTTTCTTGAACGATGATAGTTACCCGTCTATGCTGGCATTTTGCAGCAGTGCCAATATTGAAGGCATTTTGCTTTCTGACTTGTTAGACCCAATTGCAGTATTTTCCGTCAATGGAAAAGCACCGGAAGCAAAACAGTAACAGAACGAAAAAAAGAGGACGAACACTCCAACGAGAGCCCGTCCTCTTTTTGTATTTGTGCAATGTGTAATAGGTTCAATCAAAATTAAGCATTTTCAGAAATGTGTGGAAGTGTCTGATAGCCTTCCATGTTCAGAACGAACCGAATCAAAGCCGTTGTATCTTCTTCGCCAACGGTATCTGTTCCGTCTGTTTGGTCACAGTTTGCATTTGTAACCTGCTGGTCAGTAAAGGTGACTGCTCCAGCCAAGAATTTATTCAGCAGAACAGCGTCAACCAAGTCAACCTTACCATCCATAGTCGTATCTCCGCAGATGTTTTCGGATGATGTACCAGAATCGGTTGTAACAGTTGTGGTTTCGGTGGTTTCTCCGGAAACATCGGTTGTATCCGTTGTCGTTGTCGTTGTCGGAGCATCTGGGTCGTTGAACGAAATGCCAGAATTGTTTGCATAATCAGCAGCCGCAGAACCGGTTTTACCAGTAATCTGGAAGTTATCTTTTTTGGATGTGCTCATGTCATTGTTGGTCTGGTAGCCGAATGCCTGATTGCCGATGGTGGTGACAGAATCCGGAATGGTGACATTTGTCAGCTTGTCGCAGTCTAAGAATGCATTTTTGTCGACTGTGGTCAAGCCGTCTGGCAGCTTCACATCATCCAGAGAACGGCACTTTTCAAAGGCAGAAATACCGATGTTGGTGACGGAATCTGGTAGGGTAATCGTTTCCAAGTTACCGCATTCTGCAAAGGCAAAGTTGTCAACCTTCTGGATGTTTTCACCCAGTGTCACATCCTTCAAAGAAGAGCAGTTCCGGAACAGCCACTTGTCTACTTTCGTCAGACCATTGCCCAGCGTTGCAGATTCCAGGCTCGCACAGTTGGAGAATGCAGAAATACCGAGACTGGTCACAGAATCCGGAATGGTAATGCTGGTAATACCAGTGTTATAGAATACATAGTCTTCAATCTTAACCAAGCCGTCTGGCAGGGTAACATTGGTCAGGCTGGTGCAGTTCTGGAACGTCTGTGCTTCCAGCAGGGTCATGCTTGCCGGGATGTTAATATCTGTCAGGGATGTGCAGTTATAGAATGCCTGTTTCCGGACATCGCTCAGGCTATCCGGCAGAGATACGCTCGTCAGGTTCTGACAGAATGCAAATGCACCGGAGCTGATTTGTGTAATGGTATTCGGAACGGTGATGGATTCCAGACCGGAATACGAGAACACATCGCTCTTAATGCAAGTCATGGTAGACGGCAGCGTGATGCTCTTGAGATTTGCACAGTGAGAGAAGTTGCCGCTTGCAAGTTCGATCAAGCCTTCCGGCAGAGAAATATTGCTGATACCGGAATAAGCGAATGCAGAATTGCCAATCCAACGAACGGTACTCGGTAAGACCACATTGTCCAGAGCTGGGCAGCTGTAGAATGCAGAATCCAGAATCTTCTTTGTGCCTTCTGCAAAGGTAACAGACTGCAGCCGGAAGCATTCCTGGAATGTGGAAGCACTAACGACTTCCAAAGAACCCGGAATGGAAACAGATACCAAGTTGGAGCAGCCAGCAAAGGCTTCTTTACCAACCTGTGTGACACCTTCCGGAATGGTGATGTTGGTCAAGCCGGAGGAGCAGAATGCTTCATTGCCGATACGGATCAGGGTAGATGGCAGTTCAATTTCTGTTAAGCTGGTGCAGGAACAGAACGTATCTGCATCAATGGTGGTGATACTTTCCGGGATATGAATAGAAGCTAAGCTGGTGCAGGCGTAGAATGCACTTGCCCCCAAAGTGGTAACAGCATCCGGAATGTTGACACTGGTCAGGCTGGAGCAGCCAGAAAAAGCATTTGCTCCAATGGTGGTAACGGTTTCCGGCATTTTTACGGAAGTGATGGTATCTTTTCCGCTGAATGCACCATCTGCAATCCCGAATACTGGCAGTTCATTGCCTTTCTTGTCAATCAGGGTGTCCGGAATGACAACGTCGGTATCTGTGCCCTTGTAGCCGGAAACGGATAAGCCCTTGACAGATTCTTCGCCCACCTTGATGGTCAGCGGGGTAACTTTAAAGAGGGCAGCTTCTTCTTCTGTAACCGACAAGGTTGGCATATCTGTTTCTGGAATTTCAACAACCGTGGTTGCAGTGGTGGTTGTGGTTGCAGCAGCAGTGGTTTCTGCTGTAGTTTCTTCCGCAGAAACAGCTGTGAAAGAAAGCGAGAATAAAGTTGACATTGCCAGCAGTCCGGCAATTGTACGTTTCCAATGATTGGTCTTCATCAAAAGACTCCTTTCCAAAAAGTAGTTCTCATAACAAAATTCGCCCACATTCGTATGGTTACTATTATTATAAAAGATGCAGGAAAGGATGTCAAGCCTATAGCTGTAAATTTTGTTGGTTTTTTTACAAGGTAGTTGGCTTGTTTTATGGAAAATGATGCTATCTGTGAAATATGCTTTCTTTTTCGTTGGGTTGTTTGGAAAAAGAAATTGCAAAATTTCCGAAAATGTGCTATACTGCTACATGCACATCAAATGAAAGGACGAAGGATAACATCATGACAGTACAGCACAAACAAGCATTTTGGAAAGGGGTGCGGCAGGGAATTCCGATTGCCTTGGGGTATCTCTCTGTTTCGTTCAGCATTGGTATTTTGGCGGTAAAAGCAGGGCTTTCCGTTTCCGCAGCCGTTGCGATTTCCATGACGAATGTCACCTCAGCCGGACAGGCTGCCGGAATTGGAGTCATTGCAGCCGGCGGTTCTTACTTAGAACTTGCTCTCACACAGTTTTGCATTAACTTGCGATATGCCTTGATGGGGCTTTCCCTGTCGCAGAAGTTAGACCAGACGTTTCAACACATGATACATCGCTTTCTGACCGCATTCGGGATTACTGATGAAATCTTTGCGGTTGCGGTTTCGCAGGACGGACAGATTTCCGCCCCGTATCTGTATGGACTGATGTCCCTGCCGTTGATTGGCTGGAGTTTGGGGACGTTTTTGGGAGCAGCTGCCGGCGAGATTTTGCCGAAAATCATAACAGATGCCTTGGGGATTGCACTGTATGGCATGTTTTTTGCGATATTCATTCCGCCAATGCGAAAGCAGAAAAGCATTGTCTTTGCAGTATTGGTTGCAGCGGGATGCAGCATTATTTGCAAGTATTGTCTGCCGTTTATCTCCAGCGGCTTTGCCATTATTCTCTGCGGAGTCTTGACGGCAGCACTTTGTGCATGGCTCTTTCCGAGAAAAGAAGAACAGGGGGTAGCGGTATGAGAATTATCTGTTCCATCTTGGTCATGGCAGTGGTTACCTATTTGATTCGGATGCTGCCGATGACGATTTTCCGGAAGAAAATACAATCCCGCTTTTTGCAGGATTTCTTGTATTATATCCCGTATGCCATCTTGAGTGCGATGACAATTCCGGCGGTGTTTTACGCAACAGGAGATTTCCCCTCTGCAATCGCTGCAACGGTGATTGCCGTGGTGTTGGCATGGAATGGGCTGCCGTTGATTGTGGTGGCTCTGGCAGCCTCTGGAACGGCATTGCTTGCATCGCTTATTGAACAGTGGATATAGAAACATAGAACAAACCAGCACCCATTTCAGGCGAACGGGTGCTCTTGCATGCAGTGACGATTTTATGCAACGGGAGATTCCCCCTCTGCAATCGCTGCAACGGTGATTGCTGTGGTGTTGGCATGGAATGGGCTGCCGTTAATTGTGGTGGTTCTGGCAGCCTCTGGAACGGCATTGCTTGTATCACTCATCGAACAATGGATATAGAAAAAGCAAGCACCCATTCAAAAGCGAACGGGTGCTCTTGCATGCAGTGACGATTTTATGCAACGGGAGATTCCCCCTCTGCAATCGCTGCAACGGTGATTGCCGTGGTGTTGGCATGGAACGGGCTGCCGTTGATTGTGGTGGCTTTAGCAGCCTCTGGAACGGCACTGCTTGCATCGCTTATTGAACAGTGGATATAGAAAACAAATAGCACTTATTCCAGGCGAACGGGTGCTATTTTGATATTCTGTATGCGGTCTTGCGTACGGTGAAGATTTACGCAACGGGAGATTCCCCCTCTGCAATCGCTGCAACGGTGATTGCCGTGGTGTTGGCATGGAACGGGCTGCCGTTGATTGTGGTGGCTTTAGCAGCCTCTGGAACGGCATTGCTTGTATCCCTCATCGAACAATGGATATAGAAACATAGAACAAACCAGCACCCATTCAGAGCGAACGGGTGCTGGTTTTCTGATTTCCTGTCAAAGAGAGATTTAGCGATTCAGAGCCGAAGCCACTTGCAGAATCGGAGATTGTGTGACTTCTTCAGACAATTCATAGCCGTGCGGAGCAGGTACGAGATACAGTTCGTCCAGCTGGTCGGCATCGACCAGAAAGGCAACCGTAACAGTTTGGGTTTCGCCGGGCTGTAACAGCACGTTATTTTTGCTGTGGCTGCCGGACGAGGAGAACGAGAAAAACTCGCCTGTTATGTTCAAGTCGCAGCTGTCCACAGAGTATTCCTTTTCGGCTTCTGCTGTGTATGCTGGGAATGTGCCGTCTGCCTGCATTCGGAACAACTGCGGACAAACGCAAGTTTCAACCGCTTCTGTACCGTTGTTGGTGTAGGTGAGCTGGAAGGTCAGAATGGTTTGTGGAATGGTTTCGGTTTTGATGGCTTCATCCAGCGTGTTGACCCCATCGCCGGAACGATACCATGTGCGGGTATTGTCTGCAATCGTGCCATCTGCATTCTGATAGCGGCTGTAATCGCAATCCTGCCCGATGGAGTCGGTGGAAATGCCAGCAAAGGTATTTTGTGTGGAAAGAGCATCCAGTTTCAGAGAAACCGTTTCCTCTGTGGTTAAGGTGTCGCCGATGTTGACATACGAAAGCTGATTAACATCGCAAGCCGTTGCAGGGGCATCTCCGGAGGATTCGATGAGAGATTCTTCCGGTTGCCAGAGGCTTGCCGTTTCCTGTTCTGCTGGGCTTAGGGAGAGATGTTCTGCAATCTGTGTCAACTCTTCTTTCGTGAGGTCGTCTGTTGCATAGAACTGTGCTGCATAGGGCGTATTTGAGAAAGCAACCCAGACAATGTTGCGGTAGTCCATCTGTCCGTCTGGAAGATTTGCGGAATCCCGTTGCAGGAAAAAGACCTGATTGCCGTTGATGGTTTTGGTTTCAGAATGCACAATGCCACGGTTGACCGTCTGTAAGAAATCCCCGTCCTGCATTTTCCAGAACAGCATGGTAACGCCACGGTTTTGGTCGTCGTGATATTTTCCGGAACTTTTGTCAAGGGTCATACCATCCGGCATCCAGCCCACTTGCAGGGACTGTGTACGGGTGTCAAGGGTGCTATCTCCGGCATCAATTACAACGTCTTTTTGATAGCTGCCCGTGGATTGGATGGATGCCTGATAAATACGATTGATGGCATAAGCAGAAGTTGGAATGGCAACAACAGCGGCTGCAAGAATCGCAGCAATAACAATGGTTTTTCTACCACGAATGGATTTTTTCGGCATAAGAAATTCCTCCTGTTTTTGTTTCTGTTTCTGATAACGGTCGGAAAAGATGTGGGGTTCTGCATCAGGGGAAAAGGCAGCGGCAACGATGGCATCCCAGTCCGCTGGTGAAATCGGTGGTTCATGATTAGATGGAACATTTTTTGACATAGGAGATTCCCCTTTCCTCTTGTTTTTGGATGGCTTTTCTGGCACGTTCAAACCGCTTTCGTACCGTTGCCTCTTTCATGGAGAGTCGCTCGGCGATTTCCCGAAACGATTGTTCCTGTTCGCAACGCAGGAATAGAATGGTGCGGTCGGTTTCCGAAAGCCCTTGCAACAGCTGTGCAAGCGATTCCTGTTGTTCAGTCTGTTGCAGAAACTGTTCGATTTCGTTGTGGGGACTGGGTACTTGTAAGGTGCTGTCGTCAATATTGGTCAGCCGTTCTGCATCTTTGGCATTTTTTCGATATTGATTGATGGCAGTGTTGCGAATCACCTGAATCAGAAATGCTTTGGTTTTGGGGCTGTCTGGTGATTCGATTTGGTCAAGATGCGGGATAATTTTCAGGAATGCATCGGATACAGCATCTTCTGCCTGTTCCGTCTGGTGCAGGATGGCGTAGGCAATGCGATAGAGCGGCTGTTCATACAGGGCATAGAGCTGATGGAGTTTTTCTTTTTGCTGCGAGGACTTCACCATGAAATTCCCCCTTTGTGGTTTTTTGGACGTCCTATTCATAATAACAAATTGGAGAGGGGATTTGTGACAAGAATCTGTAAAAAAAGAAAAGACCACCCGTAACAAATCGTTACAGGTGGTCGAAAGAGTTTTATTCCAATGAAAAGCGTTTATTTTGAAACAGGAAGATCCGGAATCAGGTTGATGACGAACCGCATCAGCGAGGTTACATCGTCTTCATTGATATTGCTTGTTCCGTCAGCGATGTTGCAGTTTGCAGCGACCAGCTGGTTGTCGGTCAAGGAAATCATACCAGCAAGATACTTGTTCAATGCAATGGCATCCATCAGGTTGACAACGCCATCTTCATTGACATCGCCTACAGAAGCAGACAAGGAGTAGAACGCATAATTATTTTCCTTTGCATAAGATTCCGCCGTACTTCCGGTATAGCCGAAAATGGAAACACCAGAATAAGAATGAGCAAGACTTTTACCAATTTCTGTCACGCTGGCAGGAATGGTAATCGAGTTTAAAGAATCACAAACGGAAAATGCATAATTTCCGATTTTTTTCACTGTACCCGGAAGAACAACATTTTCTATTTTGTAACAATCTGAAAAGGCATTATTTCCGATTGTGGTTACACCATACGGAATCTGAACATCTTTTACATTCAGATAGAAAGCGAATGCATAGTCGTCAATTGTTGTCAGGGTACTCGGCAGAACCAGTTCGGTGATATCTTGCAGCGGTTCGTTATAGACAATATGGGTATTAATTTTCTGTGCTGAGAACGGTGCAATTTCTGTAATTCCTTCCCCATAAACCACTTTTTCAATGCTTGGCTGAATCCATTCGATGCCTTTCAGCGTTGCATCATCGGAGATGGATTCTGTTGCACCTTTTCCTTCGATGTACAAAGTTTTTGTATCAAAGTCGAAGTTCCAAGTTGCATTTTCGCCACAAGTTCCGCTGGTAATTGCTTCTGAAGCAATGCCGGTTTCCGTGAAGATGTAGCAAGGATGATTTAAGCAGTAATAATAAGTCGGGCTATAGCGGTTTGCGTTAATTTTGACACGACGATAGGAGTTGCTGCCACCATCATCACTTGTAAAAATGTTATAGCCTTCCAGCGTTACATTATCTGGAATGTCATAACTCGTTTTTGCAACAAGACCATCTCTGATATCGAAATCTTTTGCATAAAACGCATGATCTCGAATGGTAATTGGTGTAGATGGAAAGTCTACGGTTTCCAGTGCATAGAAGTAAGCAAAAGCTGCTTTTGGAATATCCTGAATACCATTTTCAATGACCAGATGTTTTACAACAGAACGATACTTCATCCAAGGATAATATACGATTTTGTCTAAATAGTAAATGTTACTGATGGTATTGACATAATTATCATGAACATCATCCGGAAGGTCGCCTTTTCCAGAAAGTGTTAAAGTATCGCCTTTTAATACCCAGAGGGCATTTCCAAATTCACCAAAGTCTGTTACTCCTTCTTCTGTTGTTACAATTTCATCTGTTGTAGCATCTGACAATACATCATTTGCCAACACAGCGGGTGCAAGTTGCAGAAAGAGAGCCGCAGAACAAAGAATCGCAAGAAATGATTTCTTTTTCATAAAAATCCCTCCAATCAAGATTTTATTTCATTGTATCAAGTCTTTACAGCCTTGAAATTTTGGTTTGTTTGTTTACGATTTCATTATATCACAAGGTATCGAAAAAGTCAATACAATTGCTTACATTTTTGGAAAATAAAGTATTTTTGTCGAATGGAAATGAATAGAAAAGAACAAGTTGACATCATAACGATTTCATATTGCGTCCAACAAAAGAAAATAAAAAAGCAGATGACCGGCAAGAAAAAGTCATCTGCTTGTTGTTGAAATGGGAAAAAATTTTACTGTTTCGGTTGGGCTTGAATGGTGCGTTTTTTGACCTGTTCCCGAATCTTCTGAATGAGGCAGAACAGCAGGAATGCTGCCAGATTTGCGACAACGACACTTGCTCCAACAGGGGTATCGAACTGATACGAACCGACCATGCCGACACAGAAGCAAACGACCGATAAAATCGCTGCACAGAGAATGACCAGCGAGAACCGCTTGAATAGCCGCATGGAGGACAACGCCGGAAAGATAATCAGGCTGCTGATAAGCAACGCCCCCATCATCCGCATCCCCAGCACGACCGTGATGGCGGTCAGAATGGCAATCAGCGTATTATAGAATGAAACCGAAACGCCGGTTGCCTGTGCAAAGTTTTCGTCAAAGGTAATTGCAAAAATCCGGTGATAACAAATCACGAACATTCCCAGAACGACAATGGACAGAATCAGGCTGACCCAGACATCTTCTTTTTCCATCGCCAAGATGCTGCCGAACATATAGCTTGCCACATCGGTGTTGATGCCAGTTTTCAGGGCGGTGACAATAATCCCGATTGCCAGCGAGGAGGCGGAAACAACCGCAATTGCTGCATCGCTCTTGACCTTTGCCCGTTCGGTAATGCGGAGCAGGAAGAAGGCGGCAATCGCAACAATCGGAATGGAGAATTTCAGCGGTGCCCAGCCGAACGCCAATGCAACGGATAAAGCCCCAAAAGAAACGTGTGATAATCCATCGCCAATCATCGAGAATCGCTTCAGAACCAGACTCACCCCCAAGAGGGCGGCACAGAGGGAAACGAAAATCCCGACCAGCAAGGCACGCCGGATAAATGCAAACGAAAGCATATCGATGAGAAACGTCATATTATTTTCCTCCCTGTCTGGATGCTGCGGCATGGCGGTAAGCTTCGGCAGTATCATAGGTGTATGTTTTTTGTCCAAGGTGCAAGATGTGTTTGGCGTAATAGACTGCCCGTTCCACGTCATGCGTGACCATGATAATGGTGATGGATTCTGTGCAGTTGAGGTGCTGTAAGACCTGATAGAGTTCCTCGGAAGCGACTGGGTCTAAGCCCGTGGTTGGTTCATCCAGAATCAACAGCTTTTGAGCCGCACAGAGTGCCCGTGCCAGTAGGACACGCTGTTGCTGACCGCCAGAGAGTTCCCGATAGCAGCGGTTTTGCAGCGGCAGAATTCCGAGCTTTTCCATTGCCTGTTGGGCAGCGTTTTTTTCTGCGGCAGTATAAAACGGGCGGTGTTTCATCTGGTTCAGGAAGCCGGAGCGGACAATTTCCCGAACGCTGGCAGGGAAGTCCCGTTGTGCTGGCGTTTGCTGCGGCAGATAGCCGATGTCGCTGCGTTTCCAGTCGCCTGTTAATGTGATTTCTCCGCTGAGGGGTTTCAGCAGTCCGAGCAGGTTCTTCACGAATGTGCTTTTTCCAGAGCCGTTTTCTCCGATGATACAGAGATAATCGCCCTGCGGAATGGTGAGGTTGAGGTCAGAAGTTGTGATAATGTTTTCATATCCCAAAGTAACATGGGAGAATTGCAGTGCAGAAGTAGCCATAAAAAAATCCTTTCTAGTGGGCTTATTGCGATTCCAACGCTTTTAAATTTCGCTGCATCAGGCTGACATAGGTTTCCCCGTTGTCGAAGTCGGTCTGTGTAAGCGTGTGGCAGGATTGGAAAACGGTTGGGGTTGCTCCGGTCTGTTCGCCGATGACCTTTGCAACCGCCGGACTGCTGACTTCCAAGTAATAGATTTTCGAGAGGTGGTCAGATTCGACCAGATGCATGAGATTCGAGATGGTTGCAATGCTGGGTTCGGTGTCGGAACTGCAACCCGAAAAGGCAGCGTAACAGTGTAATCCGTAGGTGTTGGCGAAATATTGCAGCGGAAATTTGTCTGCAAATAACAGCGTGCGGTATTCCGGTTCGGCGAAATAATCGGTAAAGGATTCGTTGAGGGCATCCAGCTGAGCCGCATAGGCATCCGCATTTTTCTGATAGGTGGCAGCGTTGGCAGGGTCAGCTTGGATGATGGCATCTCTGGTGACATAGAGCAAATCCTTTGCAATTACCGGAGAAGTCCAGATGTGTTCGTCATATTCCATTTCGCTTTCGCCCTCGTGGTCATGGTCGTGGTCGTCATGGTCATGCTCGTGGTCGTGTTCCGATTCGCTGCCCTCTAATTCCACTTCTTCCAGTAGCGGAGCATAGTCCATCATACAACGGACAATGCGGTCTGGGTGGGATTGTTCATCGGAATCGAGCACCTGCGACACCCATTCTTCCATATGTCCGCCGTTATAGAGAAAGAGGTCGGCGTTCTGAATGGCGAGAATATCGGATGGAGCAGGCTCAAAAGAATGGCTCTCCATGCCGGGGGAGAGCAGCAAGCGAAGGTGAATGGTGTCCGTGTCTTTCAGGATGGCACGGGCGAAGTCATAGTAACAAAAAAGTGTTGTAACGAGTTCTAGTTGATGGGAAGTCGTTGCAGAGTTTGCGGCTGGCGTACAGCCGCAGAGCAACAGCACCCCGCAGAGCAGGCAGCTGAAAAAGCGTTTCCATTTCATGAGGATTCCCCCTATTGGTTGTCAGTCAAATTGAAATCGAAATTGAAATTGATTTTCAATTTCATGTTATTATACCACGTTCGGAATCAAATGTCAATAGGAAAACATGGATTTTTTGCGGAACAGAACCGCTTGACTTTTTAGAGTAGATATGCTATACTGTTGAAAATTAAAAAAATCTGCCACCGGGTAGTGCGTGAAATGCATTTGTGTATGTCGTTAGGTCTTAGAAGATGTACATGAATGCATTTTTTTGGAGAAAGGAAGAAATTGCTATGACAAAAACCATTCGACCACCATCCACCCTGTCTGCTTTTCTGCACTATGTCAGCTTGAATATGCTGGCGATGCTGGGAACGTCCTGTTATATTTTAGCGGATACGTTCTTTGTTGCGAATGGCATTGGAGAAGACGGGCTGACCGCCTTGAATCTGGTCTTACCCCTGTTTAATCTCATGAATGCCACGGGCTTGATGATTGGCATCGGCGGAGCAACGAAGTATGCCATTCACAAGGCAAGAGGCGAACAGGAAGCCGGCAGCCAAATCTTTTTCCATGCCCTGTTGCTTTCCGGAGTGGCGAGTGTGGGTTTCATGCTGATGGGGCTTTTGGGTGCTGACCCAATCTGTCGCTGGCTGGGGAGCAATGCAGCGACCCATGATAAGATGGTGGTATATCTGCGGACACTGTACTGTTTTGCACCGCTGTTCCTGTGTAATCAGTTGTTTGCAGCGTTTGTCCGAAATGACGGTGCACCGAATCGGGCGATGCTGGGGACGATGCTGGGGACACTGGGCAACATTGTATTGGACTATCTGTTTATCTTCCCGTTGGGAATGGGCATGCTGGGGGCAGTCTTGGCAACCGCCTGTGCACCGCTCATCGGCATTACCATTCAGAGTTTCTATTTCCGAAAACCGACCTGTCAAATTCGGGTGCGTCCCTGTCGGTTGCGGTGGCAGATGTTCCAGCCGATTTTCCTGCTAGGCGGGGCGGAGTGGATTACAGAAGTTGCCTCTGGGATTGTCATTTTCTGTTTTAACTTTGTTGTCCTGAGAAAAGCAGGAAATACCGGCGTGGCAGCCTATGGGATTATCGCCAACATCGCCTTGGTGGCAGCGTGTCTGTGTACGGGCATCGCACAGGGCGTTCAGCCGCTGTTGAGCCGCAGCTATGGCAAGAGCGACTTGCCGGAAATGAAAAAGCTGCTGCGGATGACGATTTGCACGGCACTGGGCTTTGCAGCGGTGCTGTATGGCGTGTTGTTTGGCTTTACCGAGCCGATTGTCCGGTTGTTTAACAGCACGGGGAATAGCACCTTGCAGGCGATGGCGGAAACCGGAACACGGATTTATTTTGTGGCGTTCTGTTTTGTTGGGGTCAATATTGCAACGTCCGCCTTTTTCGCAGCGGTAGACCGTCCGGCGGAGGCGTTTTGTATCTCGCTGCTGCGGAGTGGCGTGTTGCTGTTGCCGCTGGTCTTTTTGTTTGCGGCAGTCTGGGACATGAATGGCGTTTGGGCGTCGTATCCGGTGGCAGAGTTGGGAACGTGTCTGGTGGCGGTTTGTTGTCAGGTGCGGTACTGGCAAAACCAACAAAAACAAAAGGGAAAGATTGTGGAAGATGACGGTTGACTTTTGTTTGTTGCTACAGTATAATTAGATTGTACCCACAAACAAGGAGGAAAAAACATGGGTATTAAAAAAGGTACAAAGCTAACAGACAATCCCAAAGAGTATATCTTGCGTGTGCGGATGGATAAAACTACGCTTGCAAAGCTGGATGCGATTTGCAAAGAGCAGGGCGTAACACGGTCACAAGTAATCCGTAATTGGATTGTCGAGCAGTACCAAGGCAAAAAATAAGGCTGTAAGTGCCCGTCTGCAAACAGTCGCACTTACAACCCAACACAACGCCGAAACGCTGCTA
>HF997924.1 GCA_000433635.1 Ruminococcus sp. CAG:254 | reverse complement strand
GGTCATAGGTATGAAATAAAATGCAGCCGCAGTGCCCCCAGAATGTTGGAAAACAGATTACTTTTAGAAAAGCATCGATTTCGGGGCTGTAATGATTGATTTCCATAATTTCACCATAAAGAACCGCTTTTTCATAAAACCTGAGCCAGTCGGAGTCCATGTTTTCAAACAGGACGCTGAATTTTTGACCAATCAACTTTTTCAATGGGAACATTTCCAACTTGGCGAGGGCTTCGTTTCCATAACAGAAAATCCAATCCACGGCACTGATTTCATCATTGAAAATCATTTTGATGTCTGCAAAGGCGAATGGTGCATCTTCATAGCAGCAATAATGCTGGCGATATGCTTCATAAGTCTTGGGCGTATCGTTCGCAGCAAGACGACCAATGATGGCCTGCTGTTTTTGACGAAAAGCGTGGATAATTTCTTTTTTGCGGCGTATCGTGTATTTCAACGCTTCGCCGTTGATGAGATTCACCGTTTCTGTAATGTTTTGAATCGTGATAGCAGACACCAGACACCCTCTGCGAATTTCCAGAAAATCTTCCCCCAGCTGCTCTTTCAATTCTCCACAGGTGATTCTTGTGGTGTATATTTTTCCGCCATACAGGTGTATTTCCGCATCCTGTTTTTGCATGATAACATAAAGAATTCTGCCAACATTCAGTTTCACATGCTGCCATTTGGTCGTAATGTCCAGTGTTCTTGTGGTATATATGCGATTATACATAGTTTGGTTCCTTTCGTGCAAATTGCTTGCCTGTCAAATCACTTTCGTAATTTGTTGCCGGATATTCTTTTTCGTATCTCTATTATATCATTTTTTTGTCATGGATACAAGCTCTAACAAGCTGGAAGGCAATCAACCGCTATGCAATGTATCGTTGAATGGGAAAACAGTGATTGAAGCGGTGGTGTGATGGATGATTCTTGCCATGAAAGTCGTGAATACATATACCAAAAAACTCATTATTTCGTACCTTTATCATATCCATTACTGATCTTTAGCAATAATTTAGCAATAATATGGTATGGTGAGGATATCCAAATTTATCTATATTATAATCAATTATACTGTAAATTTCTAGTATCCAATTGTATCGAATGATATGCTATTAATATTTATAGTTTAGAAAATGAAAAGGTAAACATAGGAGATACGAATAATAGAAAAAACCGTTTCGTTATCTTACAACGAAACGGTTTTTTCTCTACGATGTAATTATTTCCAAATACCACGACGTTTTCTAATTGTATAATACATATCGTTCTCCATCGCCATGACTTTTTCCATCGGAACGCTTTTAAATACCGGCATTTTCATCTTGTACTTAATCCAGAAGAATGCATAAATTCCTAGCAGCAAGAATGTTCCGCCGGTTACCAGCCAAATCGCATTCCGTTCGGCAGTATCTGTGGAAATATTTAGTATCATATAGACTGTTCCAAGAATACCAATCACCGGAATCGCTGGACCAAACGGTACTTTAAAACTCCGAGGTGCTTTCGGAAACCGCTTTCTCAGAATCAGAACATCCATATGTGCTAAAATATAGGAAATCATCCAAAATACAGAACCAACCAAAATCAAGAACGAAATTGCATCGGATGAGTTATTGCTCAGTGCAGAGAATACGAAAATCATAACGCTGACAAATACCACGCCGACATACGGCACACCACGCCGATTGGTCTTTGCAAAAACCTGCGGCATCATGTTCATCTTTGCCATACCCTGACAAATGCTTGCCAGTGCATTAACGGTGGAATTTTGTGTGCTGATTACCGCAAAAGCTGCAACCAATGTCATCCAGATTTTCCCGAATGTTCCCAACAAATTCATGCCGTACAGCAAATGCGGTGCTGGAGAATCTGCCAGTTCTGCCCACGGCACATAGTTATGAAAACCAAAGACCAGAATGGACTGTACGATACAAATCAATCCCAAACCAATCATCATGCCAAGCGGAACATTTCGCTTGGCATTCTTGACACTTTTGGAAACCGGAATGACATATTCCGCACCGATAAACAGCCAGAATGCAACCGCTGTCATGGAAACAATGCTCTTGAAATCCGTTGCCATGGTATACGGCTGGTCAATCTTTTTCCCAAATCCAATGCCAATTGCACCAATGATGCCCATGAGCAGCATCGAGCCAACCAGCAAAAATGCAACAACATCCTGCAACTTCGCAAAAATATCAACCCCGAATAAGTTTGCAATCATCAGAAGGGTGGTAACAATCAGCACATATCCCAAACTCGGAATATGCAGGAATGAAAACGTATCTGACATTGCATACGAAAAGATAGAGGCTTCTACACCGCAGGATAACACATTACATAGAATGTATCCGCCAACCATTGAGATAATCGTTGGAAACGGTCCCATACAGGCGAGTGTATACTGTGCCAGTCCACCCGTTGTATTCGGCATCAACGCATTCAATTCCGAAAGAGAAGCAACGGTTGTCATATTCAATATGCAAGCAATTACCATTGCAAAAATAAAGGTTACCCCAATTGTTCCAGCTCCCTGTCCCAAAGAAACCAGACAACTAGTTGCAATAATCAATCCAACTGAAATGGAAACAACGCTTCCAAGCCCTAACTTTTTCTCTTGTTGTGCAGCCATCTGAGATCAACCGCCTTTCTTTTAGAGTGCGTCTTCTCCTTCGTCCCCTGTCCGGACACGAATGACGTTGGTAATATCATAAACAAAGATTTTACCATCTCCAATATGCCCCGTATACAATTCCTGCTTAATCAATTCTACAATTTCCTTGACCTTTTCGGTCTTTACAACAATGCTGATCTGCTGCTTCGGCAACAGTTCCATTTCATAGTTTTCATCGACTTCATATTCCTTTGTACCTTTTTCCACGCCGCAGCCCAGCACTTGTACAACGGTCATACCCCGAACGCCTGCCCGGCTCAAAACAGACTTCAGTCCGGTTAATTTTGACATCCCTGTGATAATTTCAATTTTGGATAATTTCATAACAAATTCCTCTCTTTCCAATCATTCTTCTGGATGCAAGCGGAATTTTCGGTATTGTTCTGGTGTTCTGCCTGCAAACCGCTTAAAATCTTTCATCATATGCGACTGGTCATAATAGCCGCTTTCAAAACAAAGGGCATCCATTTTTTGGCTTTGCCATTCCTGCTGTTCCATCAGATACAGCATATTCTGAAACCGGATAAACCGTTCAAACAACTTCGGGGAAATTCCGTGAATCTGCTCAAAAACTCGCCGCAGATAACATGCAGAATAGCCCGTTTCTTCCGCCAGATTCTGAATCCCAATCGTTCCCTTTGTTTCATAAATCCGCCGCCGAACATAGCGTTCCAAGTTGTGCCGGGTATCAGTCGATTCCGGAAATTGCTGCAAATAGGTCTGTAAAAACAGCTGCGAACGAGCTTGCAAACTGTCTGCCGTTGCGATTTTCTCTGCAAGTCCCTCTCCATAAACAGAGGGCTGCAATTCCAAATCCGCATTGACCACATCTTGTATACACAAATCTTTCGGCAATAAGCTTTTTCCCGGCTGAAACCGTACACCAAAATACGTTCGCCCCGGGTCGAAACACCATTGTTTCATCTGCAAGACTGTTCCGCCGATAAACAGCCGAACATCTTGTTTGCTCATGCCAAAGACCAAATCAACGCTGCCATCGGGTACGGCTGGGAATTGGCTCTGTCCGTTTGCAGGAATCGTAAATTCATAACATTCTGCAATTCCCGTTCCAACCTGCGGAATTCTCTGACAATGTTGTGCCTCTAATGTCAGATAAGGCTGCAACAAAATCAAGCCTTGCTGCTGTGCCATGACCATGCATTCCTTTCCCAAAGAATGCCGCAAATCGAAACAGAATCCTGAGGTTATGCCATTTCCGGCTGATCCCAAAGCGGCAACTTCACGCCGATGCCTTTTGCAAGGGCATTCCGGTAAACCGTTCCGCCCCATGCAATATCTTCTACTGGCATACCGCCAACGGAATAGACAATGATTTCATCATCATTTTCTCTTCCAGCGTGCTTTCCCTGAATCACATCGGTAATATCAATGATGTCGCTGGCTTGAATCAGTCCATCATGTACCAAATCGGTGAACTTTGTACCGACAATCTGTACTTGCGGATAGGTCGGATAAGGGTATTCTTCTTCCCATGCTTCATAGAGCTTTGCATTATCGACCACCAGCTTGCACTTCTTTGCTAAGAATTCATCGTCAAATCTGGCAGCAGACGGCATGCTGATCAAAGCACCTTTTTTGACCCATTCGCCGTTGATATACGGGAACGAAGCAACATCATCCCGTACAACTGTAGTCATACTGATAATATCGCTGTCCCGTACTGCCTCTTCCAAGGTGTCACATACGGTAATGTTCTTAATCTGCGGACATTCTTTTTTTGTAAATTCAATAAAGGAATCGATGGATTTCTGTCCTCTGCCCTTAATCTTCAGGGTATCCAGATTCGGACAAACGCTGACGAAAGCTGCCAGAGAAGTCTTTCCCATGACACCAGGGCCAACAATGGCAACCGTTTTTGCATCCTTCCGTGCCAGATACTTCGCACCAACGCCCGGAATTCCACCGGTTCGATAGGAGCTGACCAAGTTTGCAGACATCAACGCCAGCGGTGCTCCTGTATCCTTATCGTTCAGCATCATCATCAAGATGGAACGAGGCAGACCCTGCTTCTTATTCTCTACATTTGAGCCGTACCACTTCATGCCTGCCATCTGGTATTCGCCGCCCAAATAGGCTGGCATTGCCATAAATCGCCGTTCATCTGCATTTTTCGGCATACCCGGAAATTGTGGGTCATCTGGGAACATAATCATACAGCCATGGGAATTGTGGTTCTTTCCGCCCATCACATAGTCACCCTTGTTCAGCGTAACCAACAGCCGTTCCATGACTTCTACGCACTGCTTCATGTCCTTGACGCCGGCTTTCACCATATCCGGTTCACTCAAATACAAAAAATCGACTTTTGTTCCCATCGTAATTCCTCCTATTTATTATATCAACTATTTTTGAACATTTCTCCTATTTTTTAAATCGCAGCATGAAATCGATCATATCGAAATTCCTGCAAGCTCAGCATCGGCGTTTCTCCAGCTGCCAACTGTGCCAAAAGCTGACCGACAACCGGTGAAATACCAAATCCATGCCCAGTAAATCCACAGGCAAGCAACAGCCCCGGAACTTCTTCCACTTTGCTGATGACGGGAATGCCGTCAATGCTAAGGTCTTCATACCCTGCCCACGTTCTGACAATCTTTGCATCTGCCAGCTTCGGAACATATTTCATAATCCCTCGACAGATACACGGAGCAGTCAAGCTGCTAGTACGATTTGTGCCATTGTCCAGTACTGTACTTTCCATGCCGCTCTCACCGCCAAATACAAACGAACCATGATTGGTTTGGTGACCATAAAAATCTGCATCGGCAGTGCCAAGCATCTGCGGAAACATCTTCGGTTCTGCTTCAGTGACCAACGCTTCAATCAATTCTTTTCGCATCGGAACGTCAATGCCAACGGTTTGTGTTAGAAATCGGCTTGCATAACCAGCTGCAACTAAAACCTGATCGGCTTCATAAACAGTGGTCTTTGTGCAGACCCGACGGAGTTTTCCGTGTACTTTCTCCAGCTTGACAACCTTTTCTCCCATATGAAATACTACGCCCAATGCTCTGGCATTCTTATAAAAACCAAGCGTGGTTGTCATCGGATTGGCGTGCCCATCGGTTGGACACCAGCTTGCACAGGTAACTTCTTCGCTCAAATACGGATTGATTTTCCGCACTTCTTCCGCATCAATCATTCGGACATTCAGACCGCAAGCCACGGCTTTTTCTGTCAGTCCGGTTAAAATCTGTTTGTGGGTTTCTGTTTTGCCCAACCGAAGATTGCCTTCTTTGTGGTATTCCACATCGACCCCCAACTCATCGGAAAGGGTCGGCCATACGTTTTCTACACCATAAATGGCAAGCGGCAATTCTCTCGGGTCACGTCCGGACTGCCGGACACCGCCACCATTTCGACTAGAACCGCCGTTTCCAACGCTTTCATCTTGATCCAGCACCAAAACGGACATTCCCTTTTTCGCCATATAATACGCTGCAGCACAGCCAATGACACCGCTGCCAATTACAATTACATCTGCTGTCTTTGTCATCTTACTCGTCCTCCTTTGCCTCTGCTGCAAATATTTTCATCTCCAAAGGACGCATCGGTGCACGGGAGGTTGCCGGCTCTAACACTGCCGGAGAAACTTGCAATTCCTGTGCAACAATTCGCTTTACCAGCTTTGCACAAGTCTGACCTTGACACAATCCCATACCTGCTCGCAAATACCGCCGAATTTCGGTAATGGTAAACATCCCATCATGAACCGCTCTGCGGATTTCTCCCTTTGTCACTTCTTCACACCGGCAAACAATCCGGTCATCATCCGGTTCTGGTACAAATTCACCCAGCTGCACGCTGCGGTCTAAAATGTTTTCCATTGATCGTTCCCCCTTCTCACTGTGCCTGATAGAATCTTGCCCGCATTACCATATCGGTTGGAACTTTTATCGTCAACAAATTCGTATGGTCGAACGCCTTTGCGGTTTTCACAGATACCACTTCTGCTTCACAGACTTTCTTTCCGCCACGGTCATATCCAAATCCACGGTCGCCCTTTTTCGGAAGCGGCAAAAATTCATATGGTAATGTTACCGTTCCATAACCCGGTTCGTCGCATTCTTCCTGTACGAGGAAAATTGCCTGACCGGAGCAGGACGAAACACACAATCCGCAGCCAATGCATTCCACTTCTTGATCGACTGCCGGCAACGCTGTGATATGAGAGCCAATCTTAATACAATGTTTGGGACAGGCATCCTGACACGGATTGCAAGGAATGTTCTGCACACATTCAATCACTGGATGAATCTTCTTGTTTCTCGTCACGCCCGGAAACTTTTCAACCTCTTCTTCGGTTAAGTAACCGCTTTTCAGAAGATGCATTGCAGTGTCAATGCCTTCTTCCGTCTTTTCTACCAGCTTGCCACGATTACACGGGGCAAACATGCCCTGCCGGAGCGTTTCCAATGCTGCTTCATTGGCAGCAATTTGTTCCTGCTTTTCAGACTCTTCCAAGAATCCCAGTGAAGCAGCAATGGCAATCCCAGAAATTCTACCTTCAATCATCGCAGAACTTGCTTCTTCAATGCCGGAAACATCGCCTGCTGCAAAAATTCCTGGAACAGAAGTTTCTCCATATGCATCACAAATTGGAACTTGTCCGCCACGCTTCGGATTATCTTCCATCTTGCAGCCTGCCATCTTCAACAGCTGCGACATCGGAGAAAGGCCGACTGCCAAACAAATTGTATCTACCTCAAAATGCTTTTCTGTGCCCGGAATAAACTGGAAATGCGAATCCACTTCCGCAATGGTAACACCGGTTACATGGTCTGTTCCTTCTGCTTTTTGAATGGTATGGGAAAGATAGAACGGCACGCCACACCGGGCAATCTTTGCTGCATGAACGCCATAGCCGCCAACTCTTGGAGCTGCATCCACCAACGCAACCACTTTACAACCTGCCTGCAACAGCTGATAGCTGACAACCAAACCAACATTACCAGAACCCAGCATCAAAATCTTTTTCCCTGGTCGAATGCCATGCAGATTCATCATGGTCTGTGCAGCACCAGCACCAATTACGCCCGGCAGTGTCCAGCCATCAAAGGTGACCATATTTTCTGCTGCACCCGTTGCAACCAGAACTGCATCGCCTTTATAATGGTGAATCTCTTCTCCAATCCGAACAACCAATTCTTTTTCTGCGTACAAGCCAATGACGGTTGCATTTAAGATAACGGAAACGCCTAATTTCTGGGCTTCCTCTAACAACTGCTGTCCGATGACAAATCCACGAATCTTTGCCTTATGTTCCTTAGAACCGAAAAACTTGTGAATCTGCTTGAACAGCTGTCCGCCCGGCTTTGCGTTTTCATCGAATACGGCAACCTGCATGCCTCGTTTTGCAGCTTCAATGGCAGCGGATAATCCTGCTGGCCCTGCTCCTACAATTAAAAAATCATATCGTTTCATGATGTCTGCACTTCCTCTCTCAAAGACTTACGGCTGCTTGGAAAATGGCTCTGCGGATACACCGTACTGTGTTTCTACCTGCATGCCGGCTTCCAACGGTGTCACACACGTTCTGACATTGGGCTTTCCGTTTACAATCATTACGCAGTCGGTACAGCGACCAATTGCACAGAAGATACCACGGGGTTGATGTTCCTTTTGTGTGTAACGATGCACCATCACGCCAGCGGCTTTCAATGCCATAGCAATGGGTTCGCCTTCATAGCCTTCCAACTCTGTTCCATTATACTGAAATTTCACCTTTTTCGAGAGCCCCATTGCTCCTAAAATCGGGTGTTCCTGC
>HF997923.1:20974-24247 GCA_000433635.1 Ruminococcus sp. CAG:254 | reverse complement strand
AAAGAAAGAAATTTATCAAGCAGCAAAAAATACTGGCGATTCGACCTTGATGGAAATCTTTAAAGTAGGAAAAGACACAGGCAATTCCGCTTCTACACAAAAAGAAGAGACACAGAAATTCTTCTTTAAGGTTTTTGGTTTTCTGATTCTGCTGATCATAACAGTTGTTGGAACAGCCTTGTTTTTGCCGAAAAAACCGTTTATCAGTATGATTATTTCTGCTTTCACATTAGGACTGTTGATTGTGTTTATGGTACTGGTTGAATTGGGCATTTTCTGGAGAAAGAAAGGGGAAGAAAGATGAGAAGAAGAAAGACATGGATTGCAGTGACTTGTATGCTTTCCCTTACTTTGGCAGGAAGTCTGTTCGGAAATCATGCGTTTGCCGCTGATGGAAATGGAATTGGTGAACATATAGGACACGCAGCAGCGGAAACGACGACCTCAATTGAAGAGGAACTCACAGAGGGATTCACAAATGCGGGAAATGTTGCCACGCTTCCTGTTCCTAATGCAGAAGAAAATAGCAACACTGGAAGAGAAAAATTTATTTTTGCGGATAAAAAATCTGCGGAAAATGAAAAGATAGTGTGTTATCTTTCTACAAATCCGCTTTATGAAAATCTAGAAAAAATACAAAATGGTGGTGTGGCATTTTGTATAAATGGTGGCGAAACCATTGATGGTATTCCAGTTTATACATGGTTGAATCAAGTAGATTCCCAGGAGTCTTATTTTTTCTTGGAGGATTCGTTTGAGATAAAAGACGGGGATAATATTTATATTTCGTTGGGTGATGAAGATGAAACTTTTTTAAAAGAATTTTTTAAAGAGGATGAGATTTTCACATTCAACGACATTGAAAATAAAGATGTTGTAACATCTGACGAAGTTTCATTAACACTGAGTGAAGATGGTAAACTGAAAATTGATACTTCCGCTGCTCCTGGTTCGAATGTATTGACGCTTACTATGGAAGAGTTTAATTCATTAAAAAATGATTCTAGCAATTATGGAATTGGAAAATGTAAAGATGGAACAATTTCGCTCGTTAAAAAAGTATACAGTGCTCAGAAGACGCTGCATAATCAATATATTATTGAAAAAAGTGGTAAAGAGTTTCAATTCTGTGGTGGAAAGGATATATACGCACTTCAAAAGGATGTTTTTGGATCTGATGAAAATTTAAATTTTGAGGATATTATTCAGGCTGCCAAGGAATCTGGGGAAGATGATGATTTTGGATTAGTCTTAGATACTGCGGAGCAACCACTTTTGGTTTATAGAGGTGGCGAACTAAAAGCATCAACTGAAACTACGACTCAAACAAGCATTACAGTGGAACAATCTTCTGATACGGTCACTGAGACGGTTTTAGAAGCAAATCAAGAAGAAGCATCTAGTGCGATCACTAGTCAGACAGCTTCAGAAGAGGAGCAGGAAACTGTCTCTAATGAATCTAAAAAGTATAAGTGGATTTCCATCGGCTTACTTTGTGCATTTGTCTTGATTGGTGCCGGATGGATTTTAGTACCGCCGATGTTGAAAAAGAACAAAAAAAAGTAATATGCAGGCTGTATGGCATAGAAATCAAAATGGGTTCATAAATTGGGAGTAGAAAATGCATTGTTGGAACTGTGGGCATATTGTAAATGGTGATGAAAAAAAGTGCCCTTCTTGCGGAGCATCCAGAAAAATAGAAAAGGGCACGAAAATTCATTATTGTCCAAATTGCGGGAAAGGCATCTGGGGAAAAGAAAAATGTAAGTATTGTAGCTTTGATGTGATTTTGAAAAAAGTGATACAGGAAGTGGAAGCTGTTGATGGGAAAAAAACAGCTTCCACAGTGCGTGCATGTGCATCCGTGAAAGCATCTGATGATTTGAACGTGGACAAACAAGGCCCTCCTCAGAATGTGAAAAATAAAACATCCGACGAGTCTAAAAAAGAAGCAATTTTGAAGAAGTTGCAACAGCAGGATTCCGCTGTTCAAAATCAAGTGTTGAAGCGATTGGAAGATGCAAAAACACAGGAAATTTCCGAGAAAACGGCTGATTTCTTCTTGAGCTTGCCAGCGTTAGAAAAAATGAATCCAAAAATTCAACAGGAAGCAAGATTTGTTCTTAGTACCAGATATCCGGATTTTGTAAAAAATGAATGTTAGAAGATTTGCGTGGATATCATGCAGTTTGTTTATTTCCCATGCATTTCAAATTTTACAGATGTTCAAACTTGGGATACATATTGTAAATTTCGAGATTTGTACGGCGTATTGCAGGATCACGTTTTAGAAAAACGTATGTTTGAGATAATGTCTCAAGAAATGAAGCGTGTAAGCAGCAATGAAGAACAGATTCAACTTTTCTGTCAATGCTTTTTTGATGTGAAAAGTTCATCAAGTCTGTTGCTTATCCAAAATCACCCGAAAGTGTTTGGAATATTTCTTCAGGTGCTCAATTTTCTGCAATTAGACTTTCAAAAATACTCCAAAGAGCAGTGGCAAAAATATTATGACTATGTTTTAGAAAATATGCTTCATAATGCAGATTGGGATATGATGGAGCAAATTTTTGATGGAATGTCGGAAGAATCACTTTTTGAAAGAATGCAGAAAATATATGATTTGCTGAATATCATTTCTAAAAAGTGTCCTTCTTTTATCAATGGCATTGCATCAACAAAAATGCTGTATGATGATTATTTGTTTCAATCTGAATTATATACTAAAAATCCGACTAATTCGAGATGGGAAAGTGATGTAAAGTCATTGGTTTTCCAAAATAGTCGTGGTGTGCCAGTTCTTTCTAATCTTCAAAAAGTTGCAGCAGATGAAATAGAGAAAGAACCTGGACTTTCACAGGTATTCCCTGTGGCATACTGTAAATTATGGAAGGCATTGTTCGCAACGCCTTTGAATCGTTGTTCTGTGGACGAGATTGTGCATCAGATAAAAATAGCAGAATCCTTCTTAACAGATTATCCGAGAAAAGAAGAAGTACTGGCTGAATTTCATAGAGTTGTGTTTGAACAGCTTCCAGTGGAGCAGCTGCAAAATGCCAACGAAGAGAGCATAGCATATTTGTATACACATTGTAAAAATGCAGGATTCTTGTATTCCAAAGTATCTGTTTATTACGAAATGGATCAGCTTCTTGTATCTTGCAATGATTTCCAAAAAGTTTTGGATGTTTGGAATAAACTGAATGCCAATTTGGATTACCGTGAAAGATTGGAAAGAAGAAGATGGATCCTTTGCAGTAAACGAAATCCATC
>HF997923.1:0-20937 GCA_000433635.1 Ruminococcus sp. CAG:254 | reverse complement strand
GAACAAGAAAAACAAACACTGGTTTTTCTTGTTTTATATCAGATCAAAAGTTCAAATTATATGTTCTCTATATTTTGGAACTTGCTTGCAGTCAATCAAAATGCTATGGTTTCCGCTGGAGATAAGCCCATTTATTTGTGCTACAGTATATTGTTCTGTCGATACATAAATGATATTAACTTGCAGAATACCTGCGTTCGATTCTTTACAAATGAAATATGCCGCTGCATGGAAGATGGTGATGTAAGACAACATCTGAAAAATGCTGAATTTAAAAAGCTTTATCAGGATATCAAGAATACTTATTTCTGGAATAAGGATGATGAAAAGAAAGAAATTTATCAAGCAGCAAAAAATACTGGTGATGTAAACTTGATGGAAATCTTTAGAGTGAGAAAGAGCACAAGTAATGTGGCTTCTACAAGGAAAGAACAATCTAAAGTACGCCATAAGATTATTTTTCTTGTTAGTATATCTATGATAATAATTATAATATCATTATTAGGCGTTGCTTTACGTATCAATTCATCCGAAAAAGCAACAATGATAATGACTGGATTATTGATACTATATATTATAGTGGCTTTATGGATTTTAGTACCGCTATTATTGAAAAAGTACAGAAAGAAGTAATATGCAAGCTGCATTGCATAGAAATCAAAATGAGTTCATAAATTAGGAGTAGAAAATGTATTGTTGGAATTGTGCGCATGTTGTGAATGATGGTGAAAAAAAGTGTCCTTCTTGCGGAGCATCCAGAAAAATAAAAAAGGGCACGAAAATTCACTATTGTCCCAATTGCGGGAAAAGCACTTTAGGAAAAGAAAAATGTAAATATTGTGGCTTTGATGTGATTTTGAAAAAGGTGGTACAGGAAGAGGAAGCTGTTGATGTGAAAGAAACAGCTCCCACAGAGAGTGCCCCAGTGAAAACATCTGATGATTTGAGCGTGGACAAACAAGTTCCGCTCCAGGTTCAGAAAAGTAGGTCAAATAAAGCAGTCATTCCTGCACTTTTTATTGCAGCAATTGTTTTGGTGGGAGCTGGCAGTTTTGTTCTGCTTAATCAGTCAAATCAAGATTCAAGCAATCACGAAGGAATGCAGGTATCAGAACCTGACAGCGGAAACGATGAAGAAAGCGGCATTCAAGAAACTGAGACAGAGGAAGTAGTTACTACAGAAGTTGTAGTAACTACCACCACAGAAGCGACAACTACAATTGTAACCACAACAACGATTCCGAAAAATCATCACTATGAATTGGTACAGGGTGCAGTCAGCTGGGAAGAGGCAAATAGCAGAGCAATCGCTGCTGGAGGTCGTCTAGCAGAGGTGCATTCTGAAGATGATTGGAACAAGTTGATTGCAGCAGTCGGCAATACTGATGTGTATTTTATTTGGCTGGGTGCGAAACGTACAAGTGACTATTCGCCAATGTATTGGAATTCTGGAGATGAAGTCGACTCCAATTGGTCACACTGGTATGGAAATGAACCGTCATATGTAGATGCAACGAATCCTTCTATAACAGAACCTTATTTGTTGTTGTGGTGGTTGAAGGATAGTGGTTGGTCTTTGAATGATGCAAATGCTTCCGCAGTATTGAGCACTTATAAGGATTATCGAATTGGCTATGCAATTGAATATGATTATTAAGTGCCATCAAAATGTGGCAACGGTTTCAGAAAAGTACGCCATCATTTTGATGTCTTGATACTTTTTATGTTGTTTGATGATAGGGAGGAAAAATGGATAGAAAATTTTGCAGGTATTGTGCAAGAATATTGGGAGAAGACGGGAAATGTCATACTAAGAATTGCCCATCTAATACACAAAAAAGAAAAAATGGGATAGCACTGTATTGTCCGGCTTGCGGTCGTGTTTTAATCAATGGAGCGTGTAAAAATAAAGCATGCCCATCCTATATAAGTGCCATGGCTGCTGCGAAGACAGATGTTGCAAAGAATGTTGTGGTTGAAGAGCGTCAAAAATCAAAACAGGTGAGAAATCTGAAAAAAAGAAAGCAAGTTATTATCTCGCTTGCATCTTTAGTGGCTGCTTCTTCTATTATTGGAGGGACGATTTTATATTGGAATGCAAATCATCATCAAACTGATTTGACGAGTTCAACCGCAAATGCAAATATTGGAATCATTCAAAAAAACACGAGAGCAACTACAACTACTTCTGTTTTTACAACAACAGCAACGACTGTTGAAGAAACAACTGCACCGCCAGAAACGACAACAGTTGCTACGACTACAACCACAGAAGTTGCTGATTTTGGTTCTACAAACTTAATCAATGGTGGATATGTTTGGTATGATGGCGATGAATATCGTGTTGCAGATAATTTTTATTCTAATATCACTATTGGAGAAAAATTATACTATGAAGAAGCCAGCACACACTATGTTTATTGTTGCAATCGAAAAGATTTAAGCGATAAAACATTGATTTACAATGCAGCATATGTAGACGAACTGACTTATTATGATGGGTGGTTCTATTTTAGAAGAACGCTTGGCGATAATGTTTCTATTTGTAAAATGCGTACGGATGGTAGTGATGTTACGGTTCTGACACAGTGTAATGAGTGGTACATGAATGTTTATCAAGATAAGATTTATTTTGTAAACTTCGATAACAATTATGCATTGCAATGCATGGATTTGAATGGAAATCAGCTGGTCACTTTAACATATGGTGCTTCTGATATCTGTGTAGTAAAAGATACCATCTTCTTTTCAAACAGAGACACCAGATATTTGTATAAGATGAATCTGGATGGAACAAATTTGGTACAGCTGAATCAGACGTACACAAGATGCACGAATTATTATGATGGAAAATTGTATTATTTTGGCGACAACGACCATATGATTTATCGTTGCGATTTAATGGGAAATGTAGAGAAATCATATGAAAGCGGAGCTAATTTTTTAGTTCTGGCAGGGGGCTATATTTACGCTTATATGGACAATGCCCAGATTCGAAAAATCGCAATGTGATAATACACTTGTAGAAAAATAGGAATAGTGGGAAGCTCCTTTTGATTGTTTTTGCTGTTGGCAGCAGTTTGTAATCAAAAGGAGTTTTTAACATGAGTTATTGAGTGTTATAAAGATCCATTGCCGCTGAAATCCCAGATAAAATAGCCTGGTAAATACCTTCTCCATTCTGTTCACTTGCAAATCCGATACACTCACCAATATAATATACATTATTGTGCTTAATATATATCTCTTTATTGCCACAATGAATACTGCCAGATTTGGGAAGTTCCATTGAAGTAAAGTGCGTGATTTTCTTGGTTAATATGGTGGTATAGAACTTTTTGAAGTTTTCTTTTAATAATTTGAAATGATTTCTTTGCCATACACCAATATTCCAACAGTTCGTACCGTTTGGAAAAATCCAAGCATAACCACCATAATAGCTTTTGTCAATGAAAAAATAAAATGTATTATCTGAAACATTCATTTCTGCTTTTAGTTCCGTAGAAATCCCAAATGTTTTTAGATGGGTTGATGGATAACATTGTTGTATACTGCCGGTGGCGTATATAAGATTTTTTCCGATATAGTCATTAATATGGATATAATTATTATTGATTATTTGATTAGTATCAAAGCCTGTAATGATTCTAATTTTATTTTTTGCTGCATGGCTGAGTAAAATCTCATCAAATTTCTTTCTCCTGATGCCAACAGAATGCTTAATTTTGGTACTTGAATTTTTATAATAATAAATCTCAGTTTTCCCATCTGGAAATGATTGATTTACTTTTGTTATAATTTTAGCATCAGCATTAAGAAATTCATTTGTGTGAATACCCAATGTGGATAATAGGGATAAGGCGTTATTTGTAATGCCACCTCCGCAAGCTTTTGCTGTAGTAAGGGATCTCTTTTCTAAAATAATACACGATTTTCCCAATTGTTTTAATTTCATCGCACATGTTAAGCCAGCTACACCTGCACCAATAATAATTGCATCATAAATCATTTTAATTTCCTCTATTCAAAAATTACAACATGAGTTTCGGCTGCAAGATAATTCGATCAAATTGCTGCAATTCTTCGGGGATTATATCTGTGCAGCCATAAAATAATGTGTTTCCTTTTCTCATAATAGAAACACTTCTGTTTCGCATATGATTGGAATTCATTTGAATAGTGCCAACTGGCTGATATAACAATTGATCGTATTGACGACAAACTTTGTGACAGGTGTTTTTAGTAAGGTCAAATCCATCAAATTGATCTTTTTGATAATTCCGCATCATACAAATACGCCCTGTTGTAATATATCCATATGGAAGAAATGTGGAATAGGAGATATTATTTTGATTTTCCGGTAAATTTAAGCCATATTGTGGAAGATCAATATCATACCTAGTTACATGGTATTTTTTTAATGCTTCTTGGAAACTAGGAGCAGATACAGCCGGAGAACGAAGATACTGATAACCCATTTCATTGGTATACTGTGAAAATGCGAATCGATTCATTCTACCATCATGATAAAGTTTATCCAGGATTCTTCCACAAATGATGTTTCCATGGTAATGGTGGTCATGAAGCAATTGAAGAACACCATAATCATTGACAGAGATTTCACAAGAATGTGCTTCTAGTATCGGAAGTAGTGCTTTTATGTGTTCTATTCCTGTTTGTGTAACAGGAGGTGTCAAGAATGTAACTGGTAGCTTTTTTTGGTTGACTTTTTGTAGTACTGCTTTGCATTCTGAGATGGCAGGAATTCGGAATTCGCAAAATTCGCTTCCGTAGTAAATGCGATGAATGTTTCTATGGGGAAGGAATTGTAAGCTTTCTTCATATAAGGAACGAAAAAAATCTGTAAAATCATTTTTTGCCTGATAAGCACATTGCAGATGGTCTAAATCTTCCAAGTCTGCAGGCGTTTCGATTTTGCAAGCAATTTCTACTGTTTTTTCTTTTGTCATTTTTGTGCTCCTCTCATGTTGCAGGAAGCCATAGAAGAACAGAGTGTATCACAACAAAAAAATTTTTGAGCAAATTCCTGGTAGTCTGACAATGTCGCATGAGATTTTGAGAGTTCAATCACATATTTCATACCATCTAGTGCTTGCTTTGGAAAACGCATACCTCTTCCTACTACTTTTAAAGATGTGAAATTGGGATATTGACTCAGATTGTATACGGAACAAATCGAACAAAGAACCTTTCCGCATCCAAACCCTTGATTGGTAGACTGTTCAATTCCATAAATCCAGTCTGTCATATCTTGATTTGCATTTTTTAGGGCTCGATTTTCTGAAAATGATACATTTTTCCCATCTGTTCTGAAAAATTTAGTGATCCATGCTTCATTGCAGATTGGTTCAATATCATGAATGCAGCGACAGTTTCCATCGTCAAATACACATCGGCTGCTTAATAAAAAGCATTCAAATTCAATATCCGGATTTTCTGCAAGAATGGGTGTAATTTCTGAAATAGTAATATGACGTGGGAAAACAATTCGTTCTGGTTGAAATTGTCGATAAAAGGTCACTGCATCTGCATTTAAAACCTGATTTTCACAACTTACTGTAATTTTAAAATTGGGATAGTGTTTTGCAATCAATTGCATCATGCCGATATCGCTCACAATTAAATGCTGGATTCCAATTTGACTGAGTTCCTGTAACCATTTTTCTAAATATGGGTATGCAATCGGTGCATAAAACGCAGCATTCAGTGTTACAAATAGCGTTGCCTGATAAGCATTGCAAAGATTTGCAATCTCTTTTAATTCCTGTAAATCGGTAAGATTGGAAGTTAAATAATCACGTCGATTCATAGAAACCTGCAAAGTTGTCCATCGTTGTTCGTGCTGCTTATTAAATGTAGCAATCCATTCTTTTGAAATATAGCCACAATAGAATTCACGAATGCCATCTTCCAGGTAGAATGTAGCTTGTTCTATGGAACGAATTGGTAACAATAATTGCATTTTATTCTTCCTCTTCTATTTTTTTAACTTCATGTGCAATATAATCATATCTGAGTTGTGCAACGCCACAATAAAAAGGGTCTATTTGCGGCTCAGAATGATTGTCGCATAAAAAATTAGCGGTGCACTGCTCGCAATAATGAAATTTTTCACATTGCAAACAGGCAAATGATTTTTTCTTATCTCGAAACTCTTTTTTTAAGAAATCCCACCCTGTTTGAAAGTCACCATGTAATAAATCATAACTTTGATAAGAAGTTTTTGTACATGCCTGCATTCTGCCCAAGTGGGAAATAAAAGTAGAATGCCAGGAAATATCACATGGATAAAAATATCCTTCTTCTTTTCGGGCATAAATATGTTTTTCTTTTTTTCCGGTGCGTTCCAAATAAAGTTCCTGTGCCTTTTGTTTCCAAAACGCATTTCGTTTTTTATCATGTAAATCAAAATGAAACGCTTCCTGTGGTGATACACGATGTTGTAACGGAAAAGGGTCTCCATTGGCTGCCGAATAAATTGAAAATGCGGTCATCATTCGGCAATGGTGTTGTTCTGCAAATTCCTGTGCAAGATATACTTCGTGATAATTTTCTCGTAAAGTAACATATTTTAGACTAACTGGAATCTGGTTTTCCTGTAGGAGCTGAAGTGCCTTGACGAATTTTTGATAACTGCCTTTGACACCCGTTACAGCCTCATATGTTTGTTCTGTTGCACCATATAATGTTGTGCTCACTTCGCTTACGGGATATTCTGTGAACAATGCGATGTGGGTTTCATTTAATAGGGTGATATTCGATAGAACAGAAACACTTATTCCTTTTTTCTTGGCATACCGATAAATATCAAAAAAGTCAGGTCTTAAAAGTGCTTCGCCCCCAGTAAGATAAATTCCCAGTGTTCCACTTTCACACAATTTATCGATAATTTGATACACTTCTTCGGTTGTCATATCCGAATCCGCAATTCCATTTTTTGCATAGCAGTGTAGACAGTGCAAATTACATTTTGCAGTCAACTCAATTCCGGCAAAAAATGGTGCTCGAATTTCTTTGAAATTATTTTCAATAAATTCGGAAATAGACATTTGAAAACAAAATGGTTCTGACATTTTAAGCACATCCTATACATGATTCATTTGTTTCAATTAATATTTTAGTAGATACGAGCTGTTGAATAAAATCCATCACAGCTGCACCATTTTCCGACTGTTCTTCTATTTGATAATCCATGCAGCTTTTTGCAAACAGTTCTTTTATAGAAGCACATGTTTTTGCGATTTGGATGATATGTTCTGCGGTGTCGTTCAGTAAAACTGGGTGATTCGTAAAATCATTTTTCCGAACTGGCATCAGTACAACCTTTCCATATATTCTTCGAATTATAAAGTCATCGTTTACTCTCAACATTTTTACACCATGAAATATACTTTTACGCCTTGGCAATCTCCAGAAACTGCATAGACAATTTCCTCGTATCGATAACCAAGAGAACGGATTGCTTCAAACAATTTTTCAAAACGCAAATCCAATGATTTCCCAAATAGAAATATATGCATCGCATTTACGCTTTCTAACCAGGTTTGATCTTCTGTGATATAATAGATTTTATAAGCTGTTTCTTGTTTTCCGATATTACATGCAAATCCGGAAATCAAGTTATCATGCTTTAACATGATATCAGAAATCGGAAGATAATTTTGGGTGAATAAATCATTTTTCATTTGGGATGAGATCAATTGTAAAGCACGTTTGGAAAAATCCGAGTAGTTTCTTCCATAAGAATCATCCCAATTTTCTATTGTCCAAAATGTATAGTACAATTTAATATCCGTTATTTTTTTGTGATCCTGAACATCATGCGATGCTCCATATCCAACCAGCGGATACCGTTTTGTCTGTGTGCTCATTTGAATATCATCAGCGATTTTCAAACAATGTGCTTCTTGCTCCTGCAGTTGTATTTGATTCAGTAACAGATGCAAGATATTTCGATGGTTTGTATAGGGAGCAGGCTCAAAATCTGGTCTGCAATTCCATCGTAAGGATGCAGTATGATCTGCCAATGCAATTGAATATTCTTGTCTTGGAACAGAGAGTTGTAAATATTTTTCAGGAATATCAATATCACTGGTGAAATAATATTTTACATTTTCGATTTTGTTGTTTACGATATCAAAACCAAGATGTGTGTTTTTTTTCATTGGAACGGATGAATGAAGTCCATCTAATAAAGGCAATTCAAAGCCCATCAGATCGGAATATGTTTGAATGATTTCCCACACTTTTGAAAGCATAGAATCCTCCTTTTGATAGTAAAAAACTGGAAGTCATTCTTGGTGAGAACGCACCTCCAGTTTTTTAAGTTTTGCTTCTTTACAAATAAAAAGTTTATCTGTAGCAACAATTACCGAAGCCTTCATAACCACGGTCATCTGCTCTCTCTGGAGAGTAGCTAACTTCTTCTTTTGTTTCAGCAGTTAAGATTACCATTTGCGGCTTTTCAAATTCCATATTTTCTCACCTCCCTTTGTTAGTATACCATATTAGAACCAAATTGTCAATATATTTTTTACAGATTTACCAGAGCTTACATTTGTTTACGCCGACTGGAAATGTAGTGAAAATAAGCTGAGATTATCATTCAGATTGCACCATATTTTTTCATGTAATTGGAAAGACAGGAAGAGAAATGTTATTTAGTAGGGAAATTTAGAATTATAATAATGGATGGATGATACTGCTGAATTAGAAAAAGCGATAGAGTGGATCACCGCTCTATCGCTTTTTCAATAACAATGTTGCTGTTGATTTTGTGGCATTTTCTTATTTGTTCAATAATTTCCGTTTCAGCAGTGCAAGGTCAACAATATCCAAAACTTGATTTTCATCAAAATCACCAGCTTGCCAATCTGTAATTTCTCCAGCACGCAGCAGCCATTTTTGCAGCAGAACCGCATCTGCAACAGAGCACACACCATCTGCGTTGACATCTCCCAGAACAGCTTGTGCACCGCTGAAATTTGCTGTAATGGACATGGCTTCTTTCAGCGTCAGTGTTACAGTTGTTTCTGTGCTGGACAGATCACCGCCCCAGCCCAAAAATTCTGCACCCTTCGCAGGAATTGCTGTCAAGGTAATGGGACAATCCGGAGAATATTGTCCGCTCCAACCGGTTGCAGCATCTGGCACAATGCTATTGATTTGAATGCTGCCGTTTCCATTGGTTTTGAGTGTAATCGTTTGCATCGAAGGGGAGAGGTTCAAGTAACTGCACATATCTTCTATTGTATAGTCTGCACGTTTCTGGAAGAACGTTTGTATTTGCGGAAGGGTCGTATTCAAGTAGGTATTTTTTTGATAGCGTAAGTTGTTTTCCTTTGTACCGCCAAAGAATCCCCACCAACGAACCGTCGTATTTGCAAGCTGTTCGGTATAATCTTGCTTGTAAGTTGCAATCATTGCATCCGCTTTTTCTGGTGTGAGGACTTCGTTGGCATAGTCACAGTATACATTGACAAATTTGTTTCGGAAATCTTCGTTGTGCAATAGGTTGAGAAATAAGTTCGTTGGGAATCCATTTGCATTTGCAACGTGCTGGAAGTTGTCATAAGCATAACCCTCTACACCACCAAAATCTTTATAGGTTTTGCCCATAGTATAATCGTAGTCAAAAGAGATAAACCGCCATTTTCCGTCACTATAAGGATTTCCTGCAATTGTATCTCCAGTATTTCGCCATACGCCATAGTTATAGTTTGGCCAGTCATACGTTCCCAGATAGATACCAGCTGCATAGTGTTCAATCATGCTATCAATATCCACGAAATCACAGACCGCCTGATAATTGTCTTCATTGGTCAGGTCTGCTGCTGCGTATTTTTTGAAAAACTGATAGAAGTTATTCAGTTCTGTTTGGCTGCCTTCTTCCAGTGCACCATTTTTAATCATGGCAACGTTTTCTTTTGGAATATCATAATTGGATTTGATGAAGTCATCGGATAACTTTTCCGTCATCTCGTATAAGCCCCAATATTCGCCATTGAGAAACACCACACAAGATTGCATATCCTGTTTGGTAAGGTTGGTGCGGTCGGTGAGCAGCTTTTGAGAGAAGCCATCTCGTAAACGACCTTCTTCGCTGACTGCTCGCAGGGATACGGAATCATACTGATCAATCAATGTTCCATCTGCTGCGTAATTATCAGGAATTAGCGGATAGGAGATTTTAGAAGCCCCGTATGTACTTCTTGCATAGAGGTTAAAGTTTTTCTGTGCACTGTTTCGGCTGGAAGCCCCCTTGATTCGAATGCCGATATTCTGATCAACCACTGCCTTTCCATCTTGGAAAACCGTGAGAGCTGCTTCCCGTTCCCATTCTTTTCCCTTAGAAAAATAATTTGTCAGATTGTCTGTATCCCAAACGCTCTTATCTGGGTTATAGGCATCACTATTTTTCCAGTCTAAATACTGGTTACCCGTTACATAAATACCAGTATCCGGATCAAATAAATTTTCTGGATTAGTGACAAGGGAAACCACTGTCAAATCCTGATACTGTGCAAGATTGCTTGTGGTAACAAAATAAGTCTGGCTCACCACATCACTGAACACGCCATCTGCATTTTGAACGGCAGCACGAACGACCGTTGCCTTGTCAACATTGAAATTCGGTGCTTTGTATCCAGTTCCTCTGGAGATAGAGGTCGCAGAATTGTTATCCTCTGCCAACGCACTCCAAAGATTTGCTTGATCGGTGCGGTCTTGTACTAGAATTGCATCAGTATAAATCTGAGCCGTTTCAGAAGTGGTCGGATCACTGCCATCTAAAGTATAATAAATGGTATCTTTTTTGGAAGAGGTGAGTGTTAAAGAGAAATCTGTCCCATAAAAGCCAGAGGAAGCAGAAAATACAGGGGTATCAATGACAATTTCATTTGCAGTGCCCGGGGTTGCTGTCATGATTTCAAAGGTATCGCTGCCATCTGGAGAACGTCCATAGGTGACATTTTTACCGAGTGCCGGCACGGCGATTTTCTGCAAAATCGCACCACTTGGGCTTGCGAGTGTTACTGTTTCCCCGTTCTTACTCAGGGCGAAGCCAGTGTGCAATTCAGAAGCGGTAGACGCTTGTTTTGAGGCAAAAAGAATGCGGTGTTCTCCGGCAGCAATCACCGTTCCTTCCGGAAATGTAAACTGTAGCGGTTTGGTTGGGTCATCCGATAAGCCATAACCCGATAAGTCGATAGCAGAATCGCTGGAATTATAAAGCTCGATCCAGTCGGAATATACGCCATAACTGTCTGTTAGGCAGGATTTATTTTGCGTACAGATTTCGTTGATCCATACAGAAAAATCAGCAGCTTGTGTTTGCTGTAATGCGTTCATTGGTATAGATACCACTGTGAGCAAGCCTGCAAGTGTGGAAGCCATCCATTTTGAAGCCATTCTCATAATATAATCCCTTTCTTTTGATGATGAAGCAAAAATATCGTCTGTATGCTCATTATATACAAAGTTTTCCCGCATATCAAGGGGATTTTGATACATTTTTTAAAACAAATCACATCTTGAATTTGCTGCAATGATTCGGGATGCTTTATTTCTATATTGTGTAGGAGCAGGAGTTTCAGTGTTTTTTGATTTGTCCGACTATTTCAATGGGATTTATTGTGATTTTTATTTGACAACGATGTCATTTCTCTTGACAATTCGGATTGCGGTCGTTATAATAAAGCATATCATACAGATAGATTTTATCGGATATTGGGTGAAAAATATGTCAATTACAAAAATTGCTGCTATAACAGGGGCATCGGTTTCAACGGTCGCACGGGTTTTGCGAGATTCAGAGCATAAATGCCATTCGATGGAGCTAAAAGAAAAGATTTTACAGACTGCACGGGAAATCGGTTATGTGCCAAATGAAGCAGCACGAGCACTGAAAAGCAGAAAGATTGCACTGACAGCAGTCAATTATCTGATTTCCTGCGGACATCAAAAAATCGGCTATGTAGAGGACTGCCACATTGGTTATCAGGAAGCACTGATTCACCACGGAATTGCACCAGATATTGATGATGTTTATGATATCATGCCCAATGAAAAAAATGGGTATCATGCGATGGCGTATTTTTCCAAGCTAGAAACGCCACCAACTGCCTTTTATTGTGAAAATGATATTCTGGCAATCGGTATGCTAAAATATCTGGCACAAAGCAAGAAGTGGTATTATCATCCGTCCATTATCTCTAGTGACAACATTGTAGAATCACAATATACAACGCCAATGCTGACAACGGTTTCCTTGCCAAAGGCAGAAATGGCACATCTGGCAATTCAAATTTTGACAGATCGCATGGATGGGGGACATAAGGCGATTGTAAAGACGGAATTACAGAGTACATTAATCATTCGTCAGAGTGTCCGGCAATATATTTCTACCGAAAATGAGCCGGAATATTATATTTAAACGCTTGAAATGGCTCTTTTGATTGGTGCTGGTTGCAGTGGTGTTTCCTTGACATTTTTTTAGCGATGTGATACAATAACACGTGAAACTGTCGGCTTTTTTCCGGCAGGCAACTGCAATTTTCCCGATACCAAAAAGGAGGAAAGAGCACCTTTATGTTGGAGTTAAAAGGTATCAAAAAAGACTATCTGACTGGAGAAAACACGGTTCATGCACTAAAAGGCATTGACTTGCGATTCCGGCGAAACGAATTCGTTTCCATTCTAGGGCCATCCGGTTGTGGAAAGACCACCATGCTGAACATCATTGGCGGATTGGATCAGTACACAGAGGGAGATTTAATCATCAATGGGCGTTCTACCAAGGACTTCAAAGACCGAGATTGGGACACCTACCGCAATCATTCCATTGGGTTTGTATTTCAAAGCTATAACTTAATTCCTCATCAAACGGTTCTGCAAAATGTAGAACTGGCATTGACATTATCGGGCGTATCCAAAGCAGAACGTCGAAAACGTGCGAAAAAAGCACTCGAAGATGTGGGATTGGGCAATCAGCTTTCCAAGAAACCAAGTGAAATGTCTGGCGGACAAATGCAGCGTGTGGCAATCGCACGGGCATTGGTCAATAATCCAGATATTATTTTAGCAGATGAGCCGACTGGTGCATTGGATACAGAAACCAGCATTCAAGTCATGGAAATTCTCAAGGAAATTTCAAAAGACCGCTTAATTATCATGGTTACACACAATCCGGAATTGGCGGAACAGTATTCCTCCCGTATCATTCGTGTATTGGACGGCAAACTGACAGATGATTCCAAGCCAATGACAGAAGAGGAATACCAACAGGAATTGCAAGCAGATAGAGCTGACAACGAAAACGGAAAGAAGCTGAAAAAGCCTTCAATGTCTTTTGGTACTTCATTTTCGTTGTCCCTGAAAAATCTGTTTACCAAAAAGGGGAGAACCATGCTGACTTCTTTTGCTGGAAGCATTGGGATTATCGGCATTGCATTGGTACTCTCCATCTCACAGGGCTTCAATACTTATATTAATGTGATTCAAGAAGAAACATTGTCCTCTTATCCGCTGACAATTCAGAAAACGAACACAGACCTCAGTGCCTTGATGCAAACTTTTATGGGCTCTGCAACTTCGGACAGTACACATGACAAAGATGCAGTATATAAGAAGTCGGCAATTTATGACATGATGGACGCTTTGAACAATATGGAAACTTCGGAAAATGATTTGAAGAGTTTCAAGTCCTATATTGAATCCGAACGGGAAGACAGTGACAGCGATTTACACAAGGCAGTCAACGGGGTTCAATATACATATGATTTGGATTTGCTCATCTATACTAAGAATGTAGATGGAACAATTATCCATTCAGACACTGAAGAATTGATGCAAGAAATGGTATTGGAGCATATGGGAATTGATATGCAGGCAATGACCAATGCCAGCAACTCCATGTTTGGGGAACAAGCAACTGCCATGATGGGCATGGGCGGTTCTTCTATGAATTTGTGGCAGGAACTGCTTCCCGGAGAGAATGGAAACCCCATCAACGACTTGTTGAAAAAGCAATACGATGTGGTTTATGGTTCGTGGCCGAACAGCTACGATGAAATTATGTTGGTATTAGATGAAAACAATGAATTGGATGACATGACATTGTATGCACTCGGCTTAGAACCGAAAGAAGATGTAGATAACATCATGGAAGCGGCAGTCAATGGCAAGGAGCTGCAAAAGGACAATAAGAACTGGTCATATGCTGACATCTGCGACATGGATTTCCGCACAATCTTGAATGCCGATTGTTACCGCTATGACGAAAGTACAGGGCTGTATACCGATTTGCGAGATACGGATGCTGGATTACAGTACCTCTATGACAATGGATTAAAATTAAAAGTTACGGGTATTATTCGACCAAATGAAGATACCACCGCTCCGATGCTGTCCGGTTCAATTGTTTATACCAGCGATTTGACCAAGTATTTGATTGACCACAGTAAAGATTCTGATGCAATTGCTGCTCAGAAGGAAAGCAAAGATACGGATATTTTCACTGGGTTGCCATTCAAGGATAGCTCTGGAAGCACAACCGATGCAGAGAAACAGACGGCGTTTTTAGAATATGTAAATGGATTAGATGACAGCGGAAAAGCACAGATGTATATTCAGATGATGAGCATTCCTACAGAAGAACAGCTGAATGAATCCGTGCAGCAGTCTATGCAAGGCATGAGTCGCAGCGATATGGAAGCGGCAATGTTGCAGGGAATGACGCAGCAAATGAGCATGAGTGAAAGTGATGTGCAATCTTATCTGGAATCCATGAGTGATGACGAAATTACAGACACATTTACGCAAATGATGCAGCAGCAAGTGAAGGCACAATATGCCCAGCAAGTCCAACAGAAAATGGCAGCGATGCAGCCAGAAGAATTGCTGAAAGCCTTGAATCAGCTGCTTCCCACGTTGACCGCAGAACAATGTGCGAACTATTATGACGAACTGATGCAGTTTTCGGATTCCACTTATGAGGACAACTTGAAAGCACTGGGGGATATTGATTTAGATGATCCTGCATCAATCAATCTCTATGCGGCAACTTTTGAAGATAAGGATGTCATTGAAGATGCAATTGCAGATTATAACGAGGGCAAAGATGAGATGTCACAGATTCAGTATACGGACTATGTTGGATTGATGATGTCTTCGGTTACGAAGATTATCAATACCATTACTTATGTACTGATTGCATTTGTAGCCATTTCGTTGATTGTTTCTTCGATTATGATTGGTGTGATTACGCTGATTTCTGTACAGGAACGCACCAAAGAAATTGGGATTCTCCGTGCAATTGGTGCATCAAAACGAGATGTTTCCAGTATGTTTAATGCGGAAACCATTATTATTGGGTTTACTTCTGGTTTGTTAGGGGTTCTTGTTACCTGTTTGCTTTGTATTCCAATCAATCTATTGGTGCATCATCTCACCAACATCAACAATTTGCGTGCGATTCTTCCGATTCCAGCAGCAATTATTCTGATTGCCATTAGTGTTCTGCTGACATTGATTGCTGGATTTATCCCGTCTAAGAGTGCAGCAAAGAAAGATCCGGTTGTGGCGTTGCGTTCGGAATAAGTTTTGTACTTCGAAAATAAAAAGCTATTTAATTAAAAATAGATAATGAAAAACCTCCTATGAACATATATGAATCATAGGAGGTTTGATTTTTTAAACTGAAATACTTACATATAATAATTGCCAAAGCAATTGTCTGTCAGCCAATAATGAATCTGCTTGCTCTCTGGGTCGCCAGATTGATAGAAATCTTTCATGTGCTCGCCGAAAATAGCAACCTGTGCTTCAATGCCCTTTTCCAGTCGGTTTTCTGTTGTAGTAGTTGCTTGTCCTTGCACCGGCAGAGCAATTCCAAGTTCCGTAAAGATTTCGTTTGTTGCTTTCAGAAATGGGAACACTCTGCCGATGCCGAGATATGCAGTTGCCTGATATACCATCTCTTTCACTTCTACCGGAGTTAATCCGAAATGAAACGATGCCGGTAGCAATGCTTTATACTCATCAATTTCCTGACAACCAATCAGTGTGGAAAGAATTGAAAGCCACCGATTTTTTTCATCCAACTGGCTATGATTCACCACTTCATCAAAAGTAAAGTTGTCAAATCGTTCCATAAACTCCGGATCTGTTTACAGGAAAGAAGAAACATAGCCGGGAAACAGTTTTTCGTGATACTTTTTTGCATATTCTGTAATTGCCATTTTACTTCTGAATCCCTTCCTTTGCCCATTTCGCAACAATCTGTTCCGAGTTGCCTTTGGAGAGATGTTCAATTCTACCGTTGACATAATTTTCGCACTTACGAAAAGCATAAATAATTAAGTTTCTGCTCATGCGTATCAACTCCTTTTCTGTTTGTGACTTTATTATAACAGGTTTCTACGAATCAATCAATTCTTTTTTCTAATTCGATTAATAAATTTCACTAATTGATTTATAATATTAGATAGATCTTAAAGAAAGACCAGCTATAAAAAGTCAATACCCAAAAAGCAAAAATTCAAGATAAATTTTGAGATTTTTTTGGAGGGGTAGGAAAATAAGGTCTGTTCTCTTTGAGAATTACAAAAATGATATTGCAAAGCTTGCGTGCAACAGCACCGACAGCTGTCAGATGATGCTTGCCCCTTGCTTTGAGAGACTGATAGTAATCAGATAAAACAGGGTCACAAAAAGCGGCACGCTGTGCGGCAAGCCAGATTGCTCTTCTTAAGTAAGGGGAACCACGTTTTGAAATCTTGTTTTTCGTGCCTGAAAATTCACCTGATTGCTTGACAGTGACATCGAGCCCTGCAAATGCAACAAGCTGATTTGGACGTTCAAAGCGATTGATATCGCCGATTTCACTGACGATAATTGCACCGAGAACATCACCGATACCTGTGATCGTAGTAATATACTGATTGGTTTCGTGAAGCAGATTCGCAATTTGTTCTTCCAGTTCAGAAAGTTGATTTTCAGTAAAGATGATCTGTTGCATCAGCTGCTTTATCTGAAAGGAAAAAGCGTCTTTTGCAAAAGCGATGCCAAAGGTATTTTTTGCGGCATCTTTAAGCTCTTCTGCTTTTTCTTTGCCAAACCGTCCACGGCTTGCTTTATTCAAAATATTTGTGAGCTTTCTTGTGGAGACCGCAAGCATATCCTCAGGCGTGGGACAGTTGAGTAAAAGCTCTGAGGAGGTCTTGCCGAATGTATCTGAAAACAGCTTGTCATACTCAGGAAACACCTGGTCAAGCAGAGCAATCACTCGTCTTTTGCAGTCGCCGCAGGCGTCCACAAGAGCAAGCCGATAGCGTGAAAGCTGTCTTAATGCAATGATATTTTCCTCAGAAAGTGAAGTTGCAGAGTATTCTCCAAAACGCATGATCTGAGCGATAATATAGGAATCTTTTGAGTCATTTTTAGTTTGACGGATGTACATTTTTCTGAAGGCTTCGGACTGAATTGGATTGATAACTTTAACAGTATATCCAAGTTCAAGAAAAAAGGTATATACGGAAAGCCAGTAATGACCCGTTGCTTCCATTCCAATGACAATATTGTCAGGGGTTATTTCTGATTTTTCAAAGATGGCAAGAACCTTTTCACAGCCTTGTCTGTCATTGGCAAAAGTAATACTGTTACTCAAAGCTTTGCCGGACATATCGATGACAGAAGCTTCGTGCTTGTATTTTGCGATGTCAATTCCACAGTAAAACATTGTGATGCACCTCATAAAGTTTTGTTACAGCAAAGGGTGTCCTCTGTATTTTACGGAAACACAACCTCGTTAGATATTCAGAATTTGAATGCGATCCAGCTCATTCGTATCTATCCGTAAAGCAGAGGTGCTACTCTTTCTTTGGAAGCCACACTTCAAGGAGAAACTCGCACCCTCTAACTGTACAGATTTATTATCTCACTTTTTTGTGCGATAAACAAGAGGTTTCATATGGGTTCTCTTTAAATTACCCATAAATATATTATACGAGGAGAAGCCAGAATTGCAGGAAACAGGCAGCACCGAAGATGAGCCAGCCTGTTTTTCTTTTGAAATCACGTGTTTTGTCAATGCTGCAATCTGGCGAAAGTACATATATGGAATTCTTCAATCAGGCTATTACCGTTCTCCAGACTCTCGTTGTTGCCATCGGTGCGGATCTTGGCGTTTGGGGCGTTGTGAACCTTATGGAAGGACATGGTAATGATAATCCGGGTGCAAAAGTGCAGTAGTGATATAGAAGTTTTTTCTCCCTTAGTGTAGTCGCATAACACCATCGGTTATGCGACCTTTTTTCCATATTTACCTGTTTCTACGGATATGGTAGTCACCGCCACATCAAAGCGGAAGTGTATCTCAATATCCTGCACACGCTTTCCACTGGACTTGTCGGGTTCGTGGACGATGATCTTATCAATCAATTCGTGCATGATCTCAGGCGTGAGCGTTTCGATATGCTCATACTTGTGTACGACTTTCAGAAAAGCCGTCACATCGGAGGACTTCTGTTCAGCCGTTTCGACAAAGGCAGTAAGTTCCGCAACGGTAGCTTTCAGCTTTGCCTGTTCTTCCTCATATCCTGCGGACATCATCGTGAAACGCTCATCCGACAGCCTGCCGAGGACATTATCCTCATAGAGCCTTGTAAAGAGCTTGTCCAGTTCAGCGATACGCTTTTCAGCTTGTTTCAGCGTTTTCTTTGCTTTTGTAAGCTCTGAGAATTTACGCTGTACGGAACTGCTCATGACACGCTTGACAAACTCCTCCTCATTGCCTCTGACCATTGTCAGGAGCTTGTTCAGCTCACCGAGGACAATTTCGTTGAGAACACAGGTGCGGATATAGTGGACAGTGCATTTGTCCTGTTCTTTAGCGTATGTAGAACAACGCATATGCTCCTGTTCGGGACGCTCATTCTTACGGCGGCTCAGGTACATCTTCTCTCCGCAGTCGGCACAGTACACCATTCCTGCGAACGGATTTACTACCTCAGAGCGTTGCGGTCTGCGCTTGTGCTTGCGGAGTTCCTGCACTAAGTCAAAGGTCTGCTGCGTGATAATAGGCTCTTGCGTATTCTCGAAAATCTGCCATTCTTCCTGCGGATTGTAGACGATCTTATGCACTTTGTAGGACTTCATCTTTGTGCGGAAGTTGACAGTATGACCGCAGTATTCATAGCGTTCAAGAATATGGGCAATTGTCTGCGCACCCAAACGGTATGTTTTAGCATTGTGTCTGCCGTTGTCACGACCTTGCAACAATGCGTAGGCAGTCGGCGTAGGGATACCCTGTTCGGTCAAGATACGGGCTATCTGCACCGGATCATAGCCGTCAATGCAGAGCTTGAATATCTTGCGTACCACCTCAGCAGCAGGCTCGTCAATTACCCACAGGTTTTTATCCGTTTCGGACTTCTTGTAGCCGTACACGGGCGGACACAGGTGCTTGCCCGACTGTCCCTTTGCCCTGAACACAGCACGAATTTTCTTTGAGCAGTCACGGGCGTACCAGTCATTGAAGATATTTTTGAAAGCAAGCAGTTCATTCTCGGACTTCGCCGTGTCAACATTATCGTTGACGGCGATATATCGCACATCATAGTCGGGGAACACCATTTCGATCAGCTCACCTGTTTTCAGATAGTCACGACCGAGCCTTGAAAGGTCTTTGGTAATAACCGTTGCGACCTTGCCGTCCTCAATGTCCGACATCATCGCTTTGAAGCCATCACGATCCCAAGTCGTTCCGCTCACTCCATCATCGACATAAAAAGTCGGATTTGGAAAGCCGTTGTCCTCAGCGAATTTCTGCAAAATTGCTTTCTGGTTGGTAATACTGTTGCTCTCGCCGTCCAACATATCGTCCTGCGAAAGACGGCAGTATAAAGCTGTTATCTTGTCTGTCATATTAACCTCTCTTTCCGACAGGATACAGCAAGCTATTATCATTATAGCGCACCCTGTTTCTTTTTTCAATGCGCCGATATTCCAAAATCAAACAGCCTGCTGTACGGGTTCTTGGCTGGTTTCACCGAGCATTTTTTCACAGTCAGCCGTGATGAGCCTTGCGAGAATGTCGCTCAGGCTTTGCCGAAAAGCTGGGTTAAAAGTTGTTGTCACCCTGTATGTTGTATGCCCGATATGATACTCGGACACACTTTCCGATACCGCAACAGCGGCAGTTGTTGTTTCATTCATAGCGAATTTATCTCCTTAGCTTCTCTATATCTACGCTTATAGGTCTGAGGGCATCGCTTTTTTTCTCTTACCCTCATGGTTGTTGGTTGTGATTATAGCCGTGAGGAACGGCAGAGCCGTCCCTCTCACAGCTATCGTTTTGTTGTCGGTTATATTAAACCGCATACGGATTTTCGTTTTCAAAGAAGGAAGTCTGTCCGTCAGCAACATCATTGTCCGAGCTGTTGCCCGACTTGCTGTCTGCACCGTCAGAGCTATCGACCAGCCCCTCAATGTCAGCGTAGGACATTCCGCTTGCGGTCAGCTTACCGATCAGCGTATGCTCCGCAGTGACTGCATCGAGAAGTGCCTGCCCCTCAGCACCACCATAAAGCTCGGATAGCTTATCGTAGATGTAGAGTTTGCTGTCCGTGATAATCTTACGGCGGCGCTCATAGGCTGCTTGAATAGAACTGTTCAGTTTGTTGAGCTTTGCTTGATTCTCAGACAGCACTCCGTCCATGACGGTATCAGCAGAGTTGTCAGCGACCTCACTCTTAGCTTCCTTGCTCATTTACATCACCTCTTTTCGGTTTTGAGTATCGCAGGATATGATTTTATCCCACGATAATATTATAGCAAATTTCGGAGCTATCTGTCTATTCGCAGGGCGCATGAACTTTGTGTGCCATTAGAGTTTTCGAGTTCGTCAAGTTGTTATGG
>HF997922.1 GCA_000433635.1 Ruminococcus sp. CAG:254 | reverse complement strand
AAGCTGCCCTCCTTAACAAAGGTATTGATTAGATGGTATTGAAATCTAAGAGAAATGGGCAAATGCTGTTCGCCATTTTGCAAACAGAAAAAATTCAAGAAAACGAAAGTCTAAGAAAGATTGAAAAGTAATTCGGACAACGCAACCACCGGCGAACAGCACATAGGCAGACAGCAAAGCGTATCTGCCGAATTGTACGTAGTTGGTTTCCCGAGAACATTGTTTTCAATCATAAGCCGTAGGCAATTGAAAGTTTTTCGATGCAGCAGTTTTTCAAAAATGCTGCCGAGGTGTGGGCGAGTAGCCCACATTTGCGAAGCAAATAGCAGAACTGCACAATGAAACGCAACAAAAATCTAAGAGAGAATCGGAAGAATCGCAATTGCCTTCAAAATCGAAAGGTTGTAATGAAAGTAAGGTTTCAGGGGCAATTGCGATCCCCACGGCAAGCTGGGGATGTGCCCCAGCCTTGCCGAACCGGATTCGGGTGGTATTCCTAAAACAAGCCGCAGGCAGCGAAATTCCTGTGCCATGCTTTTGACACACGGAGCGAGTGGTGAGAAAAGCGACAGCTTTTCGAGGTGGGGCGAACAAGACCGCTCCGCCTTGTGAAACCTGAATCAAAAACATGTATCTTGTAACTGTTCCGGGGGAACAGTTACAACGAAATATTACTTTATAGAAAATCCTGCTCCTAGGGAAAACGATTTTCAGCGTCCGGCAAAAGGGGGTTCCACCCCTGCTTTTGCCTGCCAGCGTGCCACAATCGCCCCGTTGCCTTGTCCAAATTTGCAACTTGTTTCATAAAGAGATTTCAATTATGAATTGGAAAGTTTTAAAGAATGCGATTGCAGCAGGAAAACCTTGTTACAAGGACAATTTGCTCCGCAAATGTGGGCTGCTCGCCCACACCTCGCCAGCATTTTTGAAAAATTGCTGGAGCAAAAAACTTTTCTTTGCCTGCGGCTCATAATTGTAACCAATCTCAAAAACGATTTGCTCCGCAAATGTGGGCTGCTCGCCCACACC
>HF997921.1:34217-39740 GCA_000433635.1 Ruminococcus sp. CAG:254 | reverse complement strand
AGATGAAAAAGATGATTCCATGCTTTCCCTGCCGAATGGCAATCTCTTTTTTCTTTTGCCTACTTTTCTTTTTTCAGCAAAAAGAAAAGTAGGTTATTCGTAGAGTGGATACTGCTTGCAGATGGCTGTTACCATTTCACGAATTTCGTCTGCCTTGTCGAACTGTGTTGCAGTCAGATACATACATTCTGCAATCTGATCCATTTCAGCAACGCCCAGACCACGTGTCGTAACAGCCGGTGTTCCAACTCGAATACCAGAAGTTACAAACGGCTTTTCTGGGTCGTTCGGAATGGCATTCTTGTTGACTGTGATATAAACTTCATCCAGACGGCGTTCCAATTCCTTACCAGTAATGGAGAACGGACGCAGGTCTACCAGCATCAGATGATTGTCTGTACCGCCAGAAACCAGATTGAATCCACGCTGTACCAGACCCTTTGCCAGTGCCTGTGCATTTTCTACAATGTGCTTGCCGTATTCCTTGAATTCCGGCTTCATTGCTTCGCCGAAGCAAACAGCCTTACCAGCAATCACGTGCATCAATGGCCCACCCTGTGTGCCCGGGAAAACAGCCTTGTTGATTTTCTTTGCCAGTTCTTCATCGTTGCAGAGAATCAGACCGCCACGAGGACCACGCAGGGTCTTGTGGGTTGTGGTGGTGGTAATATCTGCATACGGAACTGGAGATGGATGCACGCCTGCTGCAACCAGACCGGCAATGTGTGCCATGTCAACCATCAGATATGCTCCAACAGACTTTGCAATTTCTGCCAGCTTCGGGAAATCAATGATTCTTGGATATGCACTTGCACCTGCAACAATCATCTTCGGCTTGTGTTCCTTTGCCAGAGCAGCTACCTTGTCATAATCAATGGTTTCATCATCGCCCAGACCATAGGAAACGAAGTTGAAATACTTACCGGAAATATTGACCGGAGAACCGTGTGTCAAATGTCCGCCGTGTGCCAGACTCATGCCCAGTACGGTATCACCTGGCTGTAATAAAGCAAAATATACAGCGGTGTTTGCCTGTGCACCAGAGTGCGGCTGTACATTTGCAAACTTTGCACCAAACAGCTTCTTTGCACGGTCAATGGCAATTTCTTCTACAACGTCAACATATTCGCATCCGCCGTAGTACCGCTTGTGCGGCAGACCTTCTGCATACTTATTGGTGAGAACCGAACCCATTGCTGCCATAACAGCCGGAGAAACAATATTTTCACTGGCAATCAGTTCGAGATTTCTTCTCTGTCTTGCCAGTTCTTTTTCCATTGCTGCACTTACTTCCGGATCGTACTTTCCAACGAATCCGATGGTATCCATCATATCCTGATACATAGTGGGAATCCTCCATTTTTTTAAATTGATTGCACGAAACGTGACTAATTTTATTATACAACATTTTTTTCTGATTGGCAAGTGGTTTTCTAAAAGTTTCACATCCTAAACCGAGATGGACGAACTGCAAAAATTACACAATCAAAGTCCGCTTTCCAGTATGGTATCTAAAATGCGGTGGGCAGCTTCGTCTTTTGTCATCTGCTCCAGTTCAATTTCCCGTTCTGCTGTCAGAATCGTGATAATATTGGTATCACCGCCAAATCCAGCCCCTGCTTTCCGCAGACTGTTCGCACAAATCATATCACAATGTTTCGATTGCAGCTTCTTCCGAGAATTTTCTATAACATTTTCAGTTTCCATTGAAAATCCACATAAAAACAGATGTTCCGGCTTGTGTTCGCCCAGCGTTTTCAAGATGTCCGTTGTCCGCTGGAACGAAACCGTCAATGTTCCATCTGCTTTCTTGATTTTCTCCGTGGAGGTGGCAACAGGTGTATAATCGGAAACAGCTGCTGCCTTGATGATGCAATCATATTCCGCTGCAACCGGTAAAATCGCTTCTGCCATGTCTGCTGCAGATGTCACCCGAACAACTTTTACAAACGGCGGCGGTGCAACTTCCATGTGAGCTGCAACCAGTGTCACTTCTGCCCCTCGCTGCATCGCTGCCCGTGCCAATGCACAGCCCATCTTTCCAGAAGAATGATTCGTCAAGAACCGCACAGGGTCTAACGCTTCCTGCGTTGCTCCGGCAGAAATCAGGAACTTCTTTCCAGCAAGGTCTTTTGGATAGGCAATTTCCCGCAAGAGATATTCTAACAATACCGTTTCTTCCGGCATTCTGCCGTCCCCAGTGTCGCCATTTGCCAGCATTCCCGTTGCTGGCGAAATGATGCCATAGCCGAACCGCTCCAGTTTTTGGATATTGTCCTGCACAATTGGATTATGATACATGTTGTGATTCATCGCCGGAGAAATCCACTTTTTACACGGACACGCCAGAATGGTTGTCGTCAGCATATCGTCTGCAATGCCGTTTGCCAGCTTTCCGATGACGTTTGCCGATGCTGGAGCAACCAGAACCACATCTGCCCGTTTCGCAAGAGCAACGTGTTCTACACTGTATTGAAAGTTCCGGTCAAACGTATCAATCAAACACTTCTGATTTGTCAGCGTTTCCAATGTGATCGGATTGATGAAATTTGTGGCGTTTTGCGTCATTAAAACCTGTACATCTGCATGCAGTTTTTTCAGCATGCGGGCAAGGTTGGCGATTTTATAAGCAGCAATGCTGCCGGTTACGGCAAGCACAACGGTTTTTCCTGTTAACATGGGCGTTCCTCCTGTCGGTTTCCATTTCACCAGATTGGATGCAGTTTCTATCCGGTGGGTTGTGCATAGTATAACACAAAAAATTCAGAAAAAGATATATAAAATTTGAAAAAAATATGATATACTGCACCTGTATTGTATTGTATCCCGGTTTCGGGAATAATAACAAGGAGGTTTCTGTATGAAATCACAGAAAAACATCAAATCTATGGTACTGCTGGGCTTAATGGCAGCAGTCCTCGTCATCCTCGCCTACACACCGCTGGGATATTTGAATATTGGACCTTTGGCCATTACATTCAATACCATTCCAGTTGCAATTGCAGCAATTGCTCTTGGCCCAGTAGGCGGCATCGTTGCCGGCGGTGTTTTTGGATTGACCAGCTTCTTACAATGCTTTGGCGGCAGCGTACTGGGAACGACACTGTTTGGAATCAGTCCGATCCTGGCCGTTTTTCAATGTTTTGTGCCAAGAATGCTGGACGGTCTGCTCATTGGACTTCTCTCCAATGCCATGCGGAAGCACTGCACAAGTGCTATCGCAAACTGTGCGGTAACCGGATTTTTTGCTGCTTTCCTGAACACGCTCTTCTACATGAGCAGTCTGATTCTGTTATTCGGGAAAACGGATATCATCCTGTCCTATCGGGAAACACTTGCACCAGGAAAAAATGTCTTTCTGTTTGTTTGTGCCTTTGTCGGCATAAATGCCATTGCAGAATGGGTTTCTTCCACTTTAGTTACGGGTGCAGTCGGGGCAGCTTTGACAAAGGCAAAATTAGTTCCTGCTCCAAAAGCAAAATTGGCAGCAGCAGAATAATGCGAAATGAGGAACATGCGAAATGATTCTTGCGATTGATATTGGAAATACAAATATTGTACTGGGCGGTTTCGAGGGAGAAACGATTCTCTTTATTGAACGCATCTCCACCAATCAGGCAGCCACAGACTTGGAATATGCTTCAGATGTCAAAACGGCATTGGATGTTCACAACATTGACCCAAAGGAAGTACAGGGGGCAATTCTCTCTTCTGTCGTTCCTTCTGTGACCAACACATTTCAAAGAGCGGTGCAAAAATACTTAAATGTTTCTGTAACCGTTGTGGAACCGGGCATGAAAACCGGTCTGAGTATTGTTATCAACAATCCGGCACAGTTGGGCAGTGATTTGGTAGTCGGAGCAGTTGCCGGCATTCAGGAATATTCCCTGCCGCTGATCATCATTGATATGGGAACAGCAACCACGCTTTCTGTTATCAATCGAAACAAACAATATCTTGGCGGAATCATTATGCCTGGTGTTGGCGTTTCACATGATTCTCTCATTGCCCGCACGGCACAGCTTCCAAAAATCGCACTCGAACCGCCAAAGCATGTCATTGGAAAAAACACCATTGATTGTATGAAAAGCGGTCTGCTGTTTGGAACTGCTTGTTCCTTAGATGGTTTAATCGACCGCATTCAAGCAGAGCTTGGCGAACCCTGTACGGTGGTTGCAACGGGCGGACTTGCGACAGTCATTGTTCCGCTTTGTAAACATCCGATGATTTTAGATGATGATCTCTTATTAAAAGGGCTGATGATTCTTTATCATCGAAATCAATAACTTTTCATCTTTTATAATACAATACAAGTAACGCTCCGGCAGGAAAAACCTTGCCGGAGCGTTTTCTGTTTCATAGAAAATTCAGAAAATTCAAATTGCTTACTGATGAAAATCGCCGGTGCTTTCATCATAGTAAAGCCGAATCTGTGGACGTTCGTGGGCAGCGGAACCACCTTCAAATGTATATGCCCCGTTCTCATCGACTTGGAAGCCGTGCAGAGAACCAGACAGGTTGGAAGAATAGCAAGCCCCATTTGTTACACCATACAGGTAATCAGTAGAACCAGAACCACCATTATTGGTATCAAATACGAAAAATTTCTTGCTGCTGTTATAGGCAACGACTCTGCCAGCACCACAAGCACCCCAGAAATCTGTACCTAAATCAGTGACCGTTCCCTGTGCATTGACATAGAATAAGCCCAGTATCTCATGACCGCCCATTCCATTATCTCGATATGCCATTGCAAAGGCTTCTTTGTTTCCATCACCATCGAAATCATCATAGTACCAATCCAACGGACTATTCCCACACTTCGAGAGAACCTGCTCTTTTAACGTATCTTCCGAGGCGACAGCGGCTGGCGGTGTGGTTTCCTGCTGCTGCGGTGTGTCGGTAACTAAGTGCTTGTCCTCTTCGGATTGATTCTGGTTGGAATTTATTCCCTGTGCAGCTGCAATAAATTCTTCTAAACTTGTAAACTCACCTGTTCCACTTTCACGAGAACTGTTCTGAAAAACATAATGGTTGATATCGGTTTCTTCTAACAGATATACATTTTTCATTTCTGTTGGACTGCCATGTCCCGAATCATAATTCTGCTTCCAACTATAATCCGCTGTTTGTTGCAAGGTATCCGACTTCAAAACATAGCTCATAATTTCCTGTACACCTTGATGGTAGTAATTACTGTATAATGTTCCATTCTGATCATTATAATACAGATGGGCGTGGAAACCATTTGCCGTTCCTGCTTTCACAGCCTTTCCGTCTGCTCCCTTTGTCCAAATCTCATAAGCATAATTTGCCTCACAGTTTCCTGTCTTAACCATCAGTTCTGGATAACCATCTAAGTCCAAATCCGCCATCACATAAACATAGGGACAAACTTCTTTGTCACTTGCGATCCGATATTGTGCAATCACATCTGTATAAATATCCCCTGTTGTTGGATTTGCAGCAGGAGCGGCAGGTGTAGCAGGTGCTGCGGTTGCGGCAGGCGTTGCATTGGCTACT
>HF997921.1:0-34198 GCA_000433635.1 Ruminococcus sp. CAG:254 | reverse complement strand
AGGCGTTGCATTGGCTACTGTTTCCGTTTCAGTTGCAGGCTTCACTACAATTTCCGTTACAATGGAAGTTTTTACAATCACTTCCGGCTCTTCCGCCGGTGTTGTCTCCGCTTCCGAAGTCATTACCTTTAAGTTGACATTTGCAGTAGAATCTTCATCTTGTCCGCAGCCTGTACAAGCAAGGGCTGTTGCTGCCACGAATGCACCTAAAATCAATCTTGTTTTTCGCATCCAAAATACCCCCATTCAAATCATCATCAATCGCATTTGGATTGATTTTCCATTGATTTTATTATAACCGATTTGAAGATGAAGGGCAAGAGAATTCCTCATTTTTTGGCATTCTTACCAAATTTCTGAGTATTTATACAGCAATATTCCAAATACTTCCTTATTTGTGGAACGAGAACAGCCCCTTCTTGACATATGGTTCACTGGTATACGAAAGTAGCTTGTAGCCAATGCCTGCAACTTCTGTTTCCAGCTTCGACATATCCAGTTCCTGTTCGCTGATGATGACGGTTTCGCCATCTTTTGCGGAAGAAGTCACTTTCTTCACAGGGAACAGATTGCGAATCAAGTTGTTCATATGAGATTCGCACATCCCGCACATCATGCCATCAATCTTTAATACTGTTTTTACCATTTTAAAACCCAGCTTTCTTTTTTCTTTATTTTCCCCAGTGGCGTATGGTGTAAACCACTACAACCGCTAGGACAATCACAACCATTGCTCCGACCAAAAACGTTCCCAATTGTATCCTTCCTCTCCGGTGTTGCCGTGTGATAAATACCCCATCGGGGTATCTTGATTATATACCCAAATGGGGTATCTTGTCAAGCGGTTTTTGAAAAAAATTCTAAAAAATTATCGCTGATTTCTACTTTCCTACATTTTTCACATCGATAGATTGGGGGTTTATGAAGACCTCAAATAAAAACCTTATTTCTCAACAGATTTTTCATTTTGTTTGAAAAGTAGTAACCATTTTCCCTCTCGTTGCGTTATGATAGATGTCAGGCAGCTGCAACACTGACAGGAAATCTTCAAAAAACAAAAACAGGAGGAATGCATTATGCGGGAAAGCCGGCTGATTACCCTGCTGCAATTACAAAAACCAGAAGGTCTGCAAGTTCTGATTTCTACTTATCAAGCTTATGTTGGCACAATTATCCGCAATATTACACGCAGTTCTCTTTCTGAACAGGATGTAGAGGAATTAACCGCAGACACATTTTTTGCTGTCTGGCAAACAACGGACAAGCTGCAAGCCGGAAAAGTACGTGCTTACTTAGCAGCAATCGCACGAAACAAGGCAAAAAGCCGTCTGCGTTCTCTATCCGAAACAATTCCTTTAGAAGAAGAAGCAATTTTATTAGAAACAGCAGATTTGGAACAAGAAGTTGAACATACGCTCTTATCTGAGGCATTACAAGATACAATAACGACACTTTCGGCAACAGACCGAGATGTTTTAATTCGTTATTACTATTATTATCAACGCATTCCAGAAATTGCAGAGGAACTTCAATTATCCGTTTCAGCAGTCAAAGTACGATTACATCGTGCCAGAAAAAAATTAAAACAACTGCTGATAGAAAGGGGTTATGTATATGAAACAGAGTCTTTATGACATTTTCGACCATTTCACACCCGAGGACAACACCCTGCCGCATCTAAAAGAACAACCGATGAATGAAAAGGCAATTTCCGACCAAGTGTTTTCAAAAATTGGTTATCATCCAATTGTAAAAACAAAAAAGAAAAAATCTTATCGCTTGTTCGGCATTGCTGCTGCTGTTGCAATTTTAGCTTGCGGAACAATCACAACCGCCGCTGTAACTGGAAATATGGACTTGTTTTTCTCTACAGTTTCCAGTTCTAATCTTTCTGACTCCGGAATTCATCTGCCTGGTGTTTCTTCCAGCATACCAGACAGCATTGCACAGATGCAAGCCTATTATCGCTGCCCGGATGTCACTTTTACAGCAACAGATCAGGCAACTGTTTCCTTGCTTGGATTTTATCACGATCACAATACGCTGATGCTTAGCGTACAACTGACCGTAAAGGATGACACTGCTCTGACGGAATCCATGGGACTGCTCCCATATTTTACACTGAAAACCGCAGACGGAACAGAAAAAGCACTCACAAACAGCGGCTCACTCAGCAGTTATCTCCAGAAAAGCAAAACTGCTGACCATGTGTATTATGCCACTTATTATCTGGTAGATTCTGATTTCTCTGACAGCACGTTGCAGGTATCTTTTTCCGGCGTTTATGATCAGAATCAGGAACAGCAGGTGCAAAATGAAATTGTGGATTTACAAGATCATTGGCGAACTGCATATTCTTCCGAAACAACACCCGTTGAAGAATGGAAAGATTACTGGCAAACACATCATCTTGATGAAAAGACCCGTGATGCACGTAAAGCTGCATTTGAAAAACTGCCAGCTGTTCTGGATGGAGCATGGTCATCGGAAATTCCAATTGATTCCATAGATACCACTGTAATTAACGCAGAATCAGAAGGAATTGCAATTTCTATGGATGAACTGTCCCTTTCTGTATCGCAGATTCCGGAAACCATACAGCAACTGGGTGCCGTTTCCCCCGTTGTCTATCTGAAGGATGGAACAATCTTATCTGATGATTTCTTCATGTTCCCCGATTTGCCAAAAAATCAGGATGGCAGCGTTCTGCTAACCGATACGCCTTATCGGCAGTTCGCCTTTGTGCAGGGAACTGGAACAGGAGAAGATAAGAAAACCATTTATTGTTACAATCAGCCAATCGACCCAGCTTCCATTGAAAAAGTGGAAATCTACGTTCAGTACTATGACGCTGACTGGAACAAACAAACAGACTGCTACTCTGTTTATTCTGCTCAATAACAACAATTCTTTTTTGTTCATTTTATAAAATTCGGGGCATTGCTGCGTTTGCAAAATGCCCCGAATTATTTTTATCAACTCTATTTATGCCCCAACATACCGGGACAAAATTTCCATTGCAACTTCTCTCCGATTCCGGCGGGTATCCATTGCCAATTTTTCAATGTAACGGTGTGCCTGCTCTTCCGTGTATTGTTCCCGTTCGATCAAGATACATTTTGCACGGGATACACACCGCAATTCCTCCAGTTTCTTTTGCAGCTTGTCGTTTTCCGCTTTCATATGCATCATTCGACCGTGCATCGCTTTCCCCATCCGAATCGCTTGCAGCAGTGCCGCTCGATTCAAAGGCTTTGCAACGACCAAAACACCATAGGAAATCGTCTTGTTCGCCATTTCCTCCGCCATGTCCGCCTTGCAGAGCATCACAACACCGGAACAGGTATTTTGTGTCAATTGCAGCGAAAGCTGATAGCCGAATTCATCTTTCAGCGGTGTATTCAATACAATCAAACTGAATGTATCCTGCTGCAACATCCGGCGGGCTTCATCGCCGCTGGATACCACAGAAACCGCAGCATATCCGCAGCCTTTCAGAAAATTGATAATCGCATCCAATCCCTTTTCTGAACCGGAAATCAACAGCGTTCGTTCTGTATACACATCCATACCCCCTTTTCATCTTTTTCTCATCGTGATTTTAAAAAAAGTGATGATAAGAGTATGCCTGTGCATCTTCTGCCTCAGAAACTGCTTGAATCTGCTGTTCGGTTTTCTGGAAGAAATCATGCAGAATTGCATTCGGCAGATATGCCTTTACAAATTCGCTTTCCCGTGCCATCTGCAACGCTTCTTCCAACGAAGTCGGCAGCTTCTGGAATACCGTTGTCACGTTGGCTGCATCCCATTCTTCCTTGAGCTGTTCCTGATGATGAATGCCCTCCATACCAGCACGCAACAGCATCTGGAACGTAATATACGGGTTGCAATAGGCATCCGCAGACCGTACTTCAATAATGGCATCGCCGCCTGGTACATACATCAGGCGAATCAACGGCACTCGATTTTCGGATGACCAGTTGACCCGTCCCGGTGCGGTGTGCAGCTGCAAGCGTTCATAAGAATTTACAATTGGATTTGCAAACAGCGTAAAGCCGCAAATCCGGTTCAGGATTCCGGCAATAAAGGACTTTCCTTCTGGTGTCATATCCTCTGGGCAAGAGCCGAAAATATTCTGTCCATGCTTGCGGACAATGATATTGATTTTCAAAGCACTGCCGTTCTGATTCGGCAGCGGCTTCGGCATGAACGATGCATACAAGCCGTTCTGGGCTGCAATCGTTTTCACAACGGTTTTATAATGCATCATGTTGTCCGCTGCGGTCAGCGGATTGCTACATGCGAAATCAATTTCATTTTGTCCTGGTCCATGCTTGTGACAGGAGGAAGTCGGATTCAATCCCATTTCTTCCAGCGACAGGCAGATTTCCCGTCTGGTATTTTCGCACTTGTCCAGCGGTGCAATGTCCAGATAGCCGCCTTGGTCATAGGGTTCTCTGGTCGGATTGCCCTCTACATCAGTCTTAAACAGATAAAATTCACAGCGGGTTGCAATCTGACACTGATAGTCGTTTTCTTCAATCTCTCGCATGGTATTGCGGAGATTTTGCCGCAAGTCCCCTGCATACGGCTTGCCATCCATGGTCATCAGGTTACAGAAGAACCGGACAACTCTGCCGGACTGCGGCCGCCACGGCAAAACAGAAAGGGTCGTGCATTCCGGTTTCAGCAATAAGTTCTGGTGCTGTTCCTCCAGCAGTCCCGTTGCATTGAACGGGATGCCGTAAGCAATCGCTCTCGGCAGTTCTCTCGGCAAAATGGCAATGTTTTTCATTGCCCCAAGGGTGTCACAAAATGTCAGTCGAATAAATTTTACATCGTTGTCTTCAATAAATTCCGTCACATCGGATTCTGAAAAAAACATAAAAAGCCTCCTCCTTGCTTTTTCATTTGTTTGGAACAACGGCAAATTTTCCACGATTCTGCACAAAGCAACATGGTACTGCCATCGTGTTGGATGCAGGAACACCGCTCCGCAGCCGGCAACGGGGTCTACATATTTTTTTATTATACTCCAATTTCTGCAATTTGTAAATAAGAAAACCAATCTATTTTGTAAATTCTCGCTGATTTGCCCCATTCTTTCTTATTTTTACAAAATTTTAAGGTTGGATTCTTTCTTTTTGAAAGAACGACCGCCAACATTCTCCGCTCGTTCTTCTATAGATTTCGCTTTTCCCGACAGAACAACACCGCTCCTTCGACAGATTTTTTTCGCCGTTCCTGCTACAATAAAACTATTCTCTACAGGACGAAGAAAGGAGCATCACCATGCCTGTTACCATCCAACTGGAAAACCCCTGCCTGACGGCAGTACTAGACGGAGAAATCGACCACCACTGTGCCCGCAGCTTGCGAGAGGAAATCGACCAAGCGATTTTAGACTACGAACCGCATCAACTGCGGCTGGACTTTGAAAAGGTCACATTCATGGACAGTTCCGGAATCGGGTTGATTTTGGGTCGCTGCCAGCAGATGCAGGCTCGTTCCGGTCATGTCATCATCCAGAATCCGCCCCCGCATATCCGCAGAGTGATGCGGCTTTCCGGTATGGAACGCATCGCCAGCATCGAAATCACCAACGTCTAAGCAGGAGGAACGTCATGCATACCACCAACCAAATGAAAATGGTCTTTCCCGGCATCTCTGTCAACGAACGCACTGCCCGTTCGCTGGTTGCTGCCTTTTTGGTGCAGCTCGATCCCACCGTGGAAGAACTGGCAGACATCCGAACCGCCGTTTCCGAGGCGGTCACCAACAGCATTGTACATGGCTACCGCAGCCAGAAAGGCGATGTGGAATTACATATTAAGATTTTAGCAGACCGTGAAGTTTATATTCGTGTCAAAGACCGTGGCTGTGGCATTCCGGACATCGAACAAGCCATGCAGCCCCTCTATACCACTGCAAAGGAGGAAGAACGTGCAGGACTGGGATTTGCTGTGATGCAAAGTTTTATGGATCGCCTACAAGTTCGCAGCAAACCCAATGAAGGAACAACTGTCATCATGCGGAAAAAACTGAGGGCTTCTCTATGAATGCTCCCACTGCCGAAGAACATCTCGGACTGGTGCATCTCTGTGCCAACCGCTTTCGGGGGCGAGGCATGGAATATGAAGACCTCTATTCTGCCGGCTGCATCGGCTTGTTAAAAGCAGTCAAAGCATTTGACTGTACCCGTGGTGTGCAGTTCTCCACCTATGCTGTTCCGGTCATTCTCGGCGAAATCAAACGACTTTTTCGAGATGGCGGTACGGTGAAAGTCAGCCGTTCCCTCAAAGAACACGCTATGCAAATCCAACAGTTACAAGAACAGTTTCAACAGAAACACGGCAGGGCTGCCACGCTGACAGAACTGGCAGAGCGTTCCGGGCTTTCGGAAGAAGTCATTGCAGAATCCCTCTGTGCTGCACAGCCACCGCTCTCGCTGACCACTGCTGCGGAAGAAGCCCCCTTGGAAATTCCTGTTCCTGCACCGGATACTGAACTGGAAAATTTGTTTGCTCTGCGGCAAGTGCTGCAAATCCTGCCGCAAGCTGACCGGAAATTGCTGCAATATCGCTATTTTCAAAACCTCACGCAGACCGAAACCGCAAAGCGGCTTGGTATCTCTCAAGTGCAGGTTTCCAGAAAAGAAAAAAAGATTTTATCCCGTTTGCGACAGGAATTGTTGTCTTAATTGCACACCGCTTTTTTGTAGGGATTTGTCGATGAAAAAATGGCTAAAGGTGTTTTCCCTCGGGCATACTAAAGGCGGAGGTGAAACGCATGGCATTTCAAAAGGTGATGATTTCAGGCATTCACACATCGGAATTAACGGTGTTAAAAGAAGAAGAAAAAATGGCACTGCTGCGGGAAATTCAGGAAACTGGCAGCAAGGCTGCACGGGATAAACTCATTCAGGGCAACTTGCGTTTGGTTCTGAGCGTCATTCAGCGTTTTACAGGACGGGGCGAGGATATGGAAGACCTCTTTCAAGTCGGCGTGGTGGGACTCATCAAAGCCATCAACCACTTCGATTTGAGCAAAGAGGTACGATTTTCCACATACTGCGTTCCCATGATCAGCGGCGAACTTCGCCGGTATCTGCGGGATTTCAATCAGGTCAAAGTCAGCCGTTCCCTGCGAGATTTGGCATATAAAGCCATGCAGGCAAAAGAACGCCTGACCGGAACGCTACAGCGAGAACCCACCATTGAACAGATTGCAACGGAAATCGGGGCAAAACGGGAAGATGTTGTGATTGCACTGGAAAGCATCACTGACCCCGTTTCCCTGTATGAACCCGTCTATTCCGATTCCGGCGATACCCTCTATGTGATGGATCAAATCAGCGATCGGGACAGTATGGAAAACTGGCTGGGGGAACTCTCCATTCGGGAAGCCATGCAGGGATTGGGACAGCGAGAGAAAAATATTCTATATCTGCGATTCTTCCGAGGCAAAACACAAATGGAAGTTGCTGGAGAAATCGGCATCTCACAGGCACAGGTTTCCCGTCTGGAAAAAGGTGCTCTGCTCAAAATCAAGGCAGCCGTACAATAATTTTTTCACCAGTTGGAATAAGGGACAAAAATAGAAAAGAGCCGCTCTCCTTTTTGGAAAGCGGCTCTTGTTGTCTGTTTGATTTTGATTTTTATGGATGCTTACGGAATTACAATGACCGGATAACCAACCTCTATGGTATCAAACATTTCTGCGGCTACATCCAATGGCAGGTTGATACAGCCATGAGAACCATTGGTCTTATAGATGTCGCCACCATAGGCAACTCTCGCCAGGTCGTGGAAACCGATCCCGATTTCTGTGAAGTTCATCCAGTAATTGACCGGTGCTTCGTAACCCTGTACGGCATAAGTACCCAGAACGACATCCTTTTCCATCGTCCAGACACGATAAACGCCCGGTGGTGTTGCACGTTCCGGATCGGATGCCAGACCCGTTACACAGTCGGATTCAATCACCAATTCGCCATCTTTATAGACAAACACTTTCTGGTTCGTAATGTCTACTTCTGCGTAAGAATCGCCGATGTCATCTGTTGCTCGGCAATAACCTCTCTGGCTGTATTCCGGTTCTACGGTGACAGATTCGCCTGCAAGGATGTATTCCTTCAGCTTTTCAACGGTTGCATCTACATCCGTTTTCCAGCCGTAAATTCCATAATCGCCAAGCGGTACTTCAATTGTTCCCTGCATGGTGGAGTGGAACGTACGGGTATAGCCCGGTACAAAGGTATCATACTTGACCAAGTTTTCATTGACCCATGCCTTGACCTTATTTTCATCGACAGAAATTTTTCCGTCTGTATCTGTTGTAATCCAGTCCGCAATCGTGCTGGTATCCAGAACTTCCTGTCGGTCATCAAAGTCATAGGTAATCGTCAGACCAGCCAGTGAATTGGCAGCATCCAAAGCAGCTTGCAAGTCTTCGGACTTGACTTCTGCCTGCAAATAACAGTCTGCATCTTCCAGCTTAATCGTGTTATTGCCTTCCCGCATCTGTTCCAGCGTATAATTCATTAAAATTGTAGCGTCAATCATATCGCCATTATCTTCCGGAACGATGGAATACGTGCCGTCGCTTGCCTTTTGAATATGAGCATCTGTCGGCGGTGTTGTACCCCAGCTGTAAGAGAGTATCAGGTTCGAGAGGTTCGATTCCGAATAGGAATTGACCACAGAAACCGTATATTCCGACTTGTGCAGCAGGTGTGTAAACCAAAGTACATGGCTCTGGCTGGTGACTTCATCCATTGCACCATCTTGGAAAGAAACGGTCGAGCCAAATTCTGCCCCGTCAAAGTGTACCTTTTCGCCACTCTTTTTAATAAAGGTAATGCCTTCTGTGCTGGCACTATTCAAAATCTTCTGTTCTGCATCCGCTAATGTCATTCCGCTGACATTGACACCATTGACATAGGTTTTTGGCAGCAGCTTGCTCCGGTAAGAGAAATAGCCAATCAAATAACCGATTAATAATAGTACAACCAAGACCAGTACTATAATACCAGCAATCTTTCCGCCTTTTCCGGAAGATGCCACATCCGAACCGCCATAATATTCCGGTTCTTGCGGACGGCTGTTTCTGTTCCGTGGCGGAACGGGCGGCGGCGGTGCACTGCTGCGACGGTGCACATAACGATGTGCCTCGGCAGCGGTTGCAGATGGCGTTTCTTCATTATAAATCCCCTGCGAAGCAGAGGCAACGGACGCTTTAATCTGCCGGAGTTTTTCTGCCTTTGCCTGACCAACGGAACGGGGCATTGGTTCTGGCTGATTGCCACGTTTTCCCCTTTGAGCTGGCTTGCCGTTTGGCATATCAGAAATCCGTCTTTGTTCGGGTTGTTTCTTCTTTCTCGGGCGATTCGATCCATCCTGAAAAGCAGCCTGCATTTGTTGTTGCATCTGTTCTCTGGAAAGCGGAGCCGGACTGCCGTATGTAGAGCGACCGTCTTTTTGTGTTTCGTTCAATCCAATCGATCCTTTCTTCTATCCGTCTGTCTGTTGAAACACAGACAGGTTGTCTATATTCGTTTGTTCTGACAGGAAATCATCATTTTTATTATATCCACTTCCCTATCGTTTGTCAACTGTTTTCGATTTAATCTTGATTGGAATGCAGAATTTGTAGAGAATCCATAAAAATCTACGTTTTTCGAATCCGCTTTCTGCCATTTCGACAAGGCAGCAAGCAAAATATCTTCTTACAAAAAATATTCTGTGGAAATAGCACGACAAAAATAAAATTTTTGTTTATTTTCTGACAAAACAATACTGTATGTGAAAAGATATATCCAAATTTTCAGGAAAGCTTTTATGAAAAATAGCCAAAACCACACACAAATTTTCAGTGTTTTTGTAGATTGACAAATCCTCCTGAAAAGTTGTATATTTAAATCAAATGGTTCACAGCCAAACTCAGATTACTGGGGGCTGTATATGAGGAGGATCTATCTTGAAACACACATTTTCATTCAAAAAGGGCATGGCTGCTGCTCTGGTTGCCGCTGTAACAGCGGTTGCCTCACTTCCATCCCAGATGCTGGGATTTGCAGCAGATGCTGTTCCGGCAGCCGATGCCACATGGGAGGAAAACCTTTCGCTGCTGGCTTCCAGCAGTGTTTCCATCACAAAATCTGCGGGATATTTTGAAGGAGCTTATGCAGAATGGCAGCCCGTCAGCGGTGCAGATGGTTACAATGTTTATTGCGACGGCGTACAGATTGACAGCATGCTGATTCGGCAGTACAAAGACGGTCATCTCCGTGCGGATGCCTTGGGTCTGAAAGCTGGCAGCCACACCTTGAAAGTTGTTCCGGTCAAGGGAACAAGTGAATTGTCCGGTGCAGCAGAAGCGACTGTTTCCGTAGAAGCCAATGACAGAAGCGGTTTCGGCTTTGTAAAAGGCACTTCTTCCGGTGCATACAACGAAGACGGCACATTAAGAGAAGATGCTGTAGTTGTTTATGTTACGAATGAAAATAAAGATACCGTTACTGCAAGCCTGAATGCGGAAGGCAAGGGTGATGTCACTGTAACAGGTGTACAAGCAATCATCAATGCCTATAAAAAAGGCAAGGAAACCCGTCCGCTCTGCCTGCGAATCATCGGCAACATCACTGACCCGACTGCTTTGACGAAGGGTGATTTGTATGTGGACACCGCAAAGGCTGGCATGACCATTGAAGGCGTCGGCAACGATGCCGTTTTAAATGGCTTTGGTCTGGTTATGAAGAACTGCTCGAACATTGAAGTTCGGAATCTGGGCTTCATGAACTGCAACAGCTCCGAAGGCGATGATTGCGGTTTGCAGCAGGGCAACGACCACATCTGGGTACATAACTGCGATTTCTTCTATGGCGATGCCGGTTCTGATGCCGATCAGGTAAAGGGCGATGGTGCACTGGATACCAAAAAATCCACTTATGTTACCCACTCTTACAATCACTTCTGGGATAACGGCAAGTGCAACCTGCAAGGCATGAAGTCCGAAACCGAAACCAACTATATCACCTATCACCACAACTGGTATGACCATTCTGACTCCCGTCACCCTCGGATTCGCACCTGCTCCGTACACAGCTATAACAACTACTTTGACGGAAATGCAAAGTATGGTGTTGGCGTTACCATGGGAGCTTCTGCATTCGTAGAAAATAACTACTTCCGGAACTGCAAAGACCCGATGATGAGTTCTGGACAGGGTACAGATGCACTCGGCGAAGGCACATTCTCCGGCGAACCCGGCGGTATCATTAAGGCTTATAATAATGTCATTGTTGGTGCATCCAGCTATATTCCATATGCTGAAAACAACACCAGCTTTGATGCTTACGAAGTTTCTTCTCCTTCGGAAACCGTTCCGAGCAGTGTTACAGCTCTTTCCGGCGGTTCGACTTATAACAACTTCGACACCGACAGCAGCATTATGTACAGCTACACAGCTGATGCTCCGGAAGATGTTCCGAGCATTGTAACGGCACACGCTGGCCGTGTGGACGGCGGCGACTTACAGTGGAAGTTTGACAATGCTGTCGATGATACCAGCTATGCAGTCAATCAGGAATTGAAAAATGCTCTGGTTGCTTACAAATCTTCCATTGTCCACATCGGCAGCGGATTCAGTGACAGCGGAAATAATCCACAGGTTACAGAAACCAAACCTGCTACCACCACAACTTCCACCACTACAACCACCATTACCACTACAAAGGGTGGCGTTGTAACTACTGTTCCAGCTGGCACAACAACAAAACCAACTCCGGTTACAGGTGCTCTGTACTGTGCCCCGAATGCAAAGGGTGTTGGTACGATGGATGACCCGATGGACATCTATGAAGCCATTCAGAAGGTTTCCGCTGGTCAGACCATCTACCTGCTCGATGGTACTTATGAACTGAGTGAAATGATTCTCATCGACAGCAGCAACAATGGTGCAGAAAATGCATACAAGACTATTTCTGCTTATCCGGGTGCAACTGTAAAGCTGGACTTCAGCGGACAGGGTGCAGCAGACGGCTCGAAACGTGGTGTCGTACTGGATGGCGACTACTGGAAATTCTACGGTTTTGAAATCACCAAGGCTGCGGATAATGGTATGCTGCTTGCCGGCAGTCATAACCGCATTGAAAACATGGTCTTCAATGACAATCAGGACACCGGCTTACAGATTTCTCGGTATAACACCAATGCTGCAACCATTGCAGATTGGCCGAGCTATAACCTGATTCTGAATTGTACTTCTAAGAACAACTGCGACAATGCCTCCATGGAAAATGCAGACGGTTTTGCTGCAAAGCTGACCTGCGGCGAAGGCAACGTATTTGACGGCTGTATGGCATACAACAACAGCGATGACGGCTGGGATTTGTTCGCAAAGGCTGCAACTGGCCCAATCGGCGTGGTTACCATTCAAAACTGCGTTGCATTCCGGAACGGCTTTACAGAATTTGGCGAAGGCTATGGCAACTGCGACGGTAACGGCTTCAAGCTGGGCGGCAGCGGCATTGGCTCTGCTCATGTTGTAAAGAATTGTCTGTCCTTTGAAAACTTGCACTGCGGCTTTACGGATAACAACAACCCGAAGCTCGGCACATTGATCAACTGCACCGCCATCAACAACAACGGCGAAGGCACAGGCAAGCCGAACTTCTCTTGCTATCGTTGTACCGACCCGGGCTGTGATTTTGACAACCTGATGTCTTATTATGATGCTTCTATCTTCCTGTCAGATGCAAAGCTGAAAGGCGGTGCATCCAATGATAAATACGTTGGTACTTACAACAACGGTGTTTACTACAACAGCGGTTATTATCTGGTTGAATCCGATACCGCAATCACCAACGGGGCAAAGATTGGCACGAAGTTTGCAGGTCCAACCGCTTCCGACTTCATCGCATTGACAAAAGCTCCGGAACAGGGAACAGATTTCCACAAGGTTTGGAGAAATGCAGATGGCTCTTTGAATCTGGGCGGTTTGTATGAAACAAAGACCGATGGCAAGTATGGAACAATGGGCTATCACCTCAGCAACAGCGATACCCCAATTGTTACAACGACAACCACCTCCGGACAGAATCCAACCACAACCACCACGACAACAACTGTAAAGCCGACTACTACAACCAGCGGCAAGCAGAGCGAAACACCGACTCCATCCGGTGCACAGATTCATGACTTTACTGCAAACGGCAAGAACAGCAGCTTCTACACTATCACTGGTAATCTGGCAACCAACAAGGGAACGGTTTCTTACAACGGTTTGACCCTGACCCAGAGCCTGAAAATGGAATCTGCAACTTCTATCGGCTTTACCAACACGGCAAAGGGTGACCTGACCCTCGTATTTGTTGAACCGAATGCAACTGTTAAGGTAGACGGTACAAAGTATACGGCAAATGGCGACGGTATCATTCAAGTTTCTGTATCTGCTGGCACACATACCATTACCAAGGCGGATACTGCAAACCTGTACTATATGGTATACGCTGACCAAGGCGGAACAGTTGTTACAACAACAACTACCGCTACTGCTACCACAACGACAACCACAACAACCATCAATGAAGAAGGTCTTAACTATGGCGATGTCAACCTGGATGGTGTTGTAGACCTTGCAGACTGCATCACAGTCAACAAGTATCTTGCAGATGTAATTGTGCTTTCTGATATTGCACAGAAGAATGCAGACGTTGACCGTGATAACAATGTTGGCGATAAGGATGTTAGCTATCTGATGAAATTCGTATTGAACAGCGACGAAGTTCCGGATCTGCCAGTTTAAGCATCATTCGCAATTCGCTTCTCCTCTTTCAATTTTTTATAACAGAATCGGCAGTCGTACTCATTTCGTACGGCTGCCGATTTTGTTTGATTCTAATTCTACTTTTACTTTATTTAAATGTATTGCAGTGTCCGCAAAATAAATAGCCACATCGTCAATGTAAATGCACTGCACAAGGTTGTCATCATGACGGAACAAGCTGTCAATGTTCCACGGTGTCCCATATTCCTTGCCATGACAAAACAGCTTCCGGTTGTTGCACTGCCCAGCATCACCAAAACGGCAATCAGCTTTTCCGTCCGGAATCCAAACGCAACCGCCAACGGCAAAAACAATGCACAGAACAACAGCAATTTCGTTGCGGTAATGCCCAGTGTTGCCGGAAGTTTGCCCTTTGCATCCTGCCACTGAAACGATGCCCCTAAGGCAATCAGAGAAAGCGGTGTTGCCATGTTGCCCAAATAAGAAACCGACTTCGAGAGAATCACCGGTTGCGGAATTCGCAAAATTGACCACAACATTCCAACGACAATCCCTAAAATAATCGGATTGGTTGCAACATTTTTCAACGTCTTTAAGAGCAATGCTTTCCGATTTGGTTTCGGCTGCCCCTCTGCCTGCGGAGCAGTTAGAGAGAGTACCACCACGGCAATGATATTATAAAGCGGTACTGTTCCAACAATCATCAATGCTGCCATGGTTGCTTCGCCATAAATGTTCTTGACAAAGGCGATTCCTAGAATTGCAGCACTGCTGCGGTAGGCTGCCTGAATAAATTCCCCACGGTCTGCCCGTTCCCGATGCAGCAGCGACAGCAAAAAGGCAATGCCAATGCTCACACTGGTAATACAAAAACAAAACAGTACAAATTTGGTATCCCAAACCGACTGAAAGTCTGCGGTCGACAAGTCCATAAATAACAATGCTGGCAACAGCACCTTAAAGGCAAACTGATTCAGTTTCTGGGTGGTATGGTCGTCCAACAGGTGGATTCGCTGCAAAAAGAACCCCAACGCCATCATTAAAAAAATGGGAATCGTTGCGTTTAAACTGAAGATTAAGTTGTTGGTAAACGTCTGCATAAAAAATTTTCCTCCTTCGTTGCATCCTTTTCAGTTTATCCCATTTTTCGGGATTTGTCAATGCAGATTTTTTGCAGGAATCGCATCTCCAGAACATCATACAAAAAGAAAACCGGCTGGCAGAATTACTTCCGCCAGCCGGCTTCCCCATCATCTTTTATCAAATAGAAAGGATTTATCTTTTTACATTGAATGCCTGCATGCCCGGATATACGGCTGCATCACCCAGTTCTTCTTCAATCCGCAGCAGCTGGTTGTACTTTGCAACCCGTTCGCTTCTGCTCGGTGCACCCGTCTTAATCTGGCAAGTGTTCAGAGCAACTGCAAGGTCTGCAATAGTGGTATCTGCTGTTTCACCAGAACGGTGAGAAGAAATTGCAGTATAACCTGCCTTGTGTGCCATCTTGATGGCTTCCAGTGTTTCGGAAACGCTACCGATCTGGTTCAGCTTAATCAGAATGGAGTTACCGCAGCCCAGAGAAATGCCCTTGGACAGCCGTTCGGTATTGGTTACAAACAGGTCATCGCCAACGAGCTGTACCTTGTCGCCCAGTTCCTTGGTCAGCTTCTGCCAGCCTTCCCAGTCTTCTTCGTCCAGTGCATCTTCGATGGAGATGATCGGATACTTTTCTACCAGATCAGCCCAGTGCTGAATCAGTTCATCCGATGTGAAATCTCTACCAGACTTCGGCTGGTGATAATAGCCCTTGCCCTTTTCGCCCTTCCATTCCGAAGAAGCAGCGTCCATTGCAATCATGAAGTCCTTGCCCGGTTCATAGCCAGCAGCCTTGACTGCTTCCAGAATGGTTTCAATGGTTTCATCATCGCTGGACAGGTTCGGTGCAAAGCCGCCTTCGTCACCAACGGAGGTTGCCAGACCCTTTGCCTTCAGAATCTTTGCCAGGCTGTGGAATACTTCTGCACACCAACGCAGTGCTTCCTTAAAGGTTGGAGCACCAACTGGCATGATCATGAATTCCTGTGTATCAACGGTATTGGTTGCATGTGCACCACCGTTCAAAATATTCATCATTGGAACCGGCAGTCTGTTGCCAGATACGCCGCCCAAGAACCGATACAGCGGAATATCCAGAGAGATTGCAGCAGCTCTTGCAGCTGCAATGGAAACTGCCAGAATGGCATTTGCACCCAGATTGGACTTGTCCTTTGTGCCATCTGCTGCGAGCATTGCACGGTCAACTGCATAGATATCAGAAGCATCCAATCCAACCAGTACATCATTGATGGTGGTGTTGATGTTTTCTACTGCCTTGGTAACACCCTTACCGCCGTAACGAGCCTTGTCGCCGTCCCGCAGTTCCAGTGCTTCAAATTCACCAGTGGATGCACCGCTCGGTGCAGTACCTCTGCCGATCGTTCCATCTGCCAGCAAAACTTCTGCTTCTACGGTTGGATTGCCTCTGGAGTCCATAATTTCTCTGCCGATGACCTTTTTAATTTCCAAATAAGCCATTTTATTCGTTCCTTTCCTGATGGTAATCTGTGTGATTGGGAAAACCGGATTGTGATTTCCATACGAATGCCTTTTTATTCTGACCTTCCTACGGATTTTTATACCTGCTGTTTGCATGATTCCGGTTGCAGGTGATTGGTTAGTTCCGCCTAACCACGGTTAGTATAGCATAACTGCCCGATTCTGTCAAGTTCCTTTCCTGTATTTTTACAGTTTGTTCATTTTTACAGTCGCTTCGATTCGACAAAAATCCCTGCTCCTGCCCGTAAAAAGAACCCGATTTCGTTTCTTGACAAGCCTATTTGAAAATGGTATAATCAAGATAAGCTGCATGCTTTTTCAAGATGTCTCGTTTTCGAAATCATTTTCCAGTAAACAGAAAGGAGTCTTTATGTTTTTCAAAAAAAATAAAATGGCTGCCGTTGCCCTCTGCGGTATGTTTGCAGCCGCTCTCGCTACCCCGTTTTCTGCTGGCATTTCTGCTTCCGCAGAAGAAGATGTTACCACTTATGCAGAACAGGTTGCAGAAGCAGACGGTGTTTTTGACAACCTGCCCGTTGCCGGTGCATCCGCAAATCTCTCCCCGTTTCAAGTAACCCTCCAGCCAGAACGAACCTTTGTTTCTGCGGAAGAACTGGCTCAGGGCGATGTTCACATCAACACCAAGGTTTATTTCCACGGGGACAACTCCATCAGTCCCCGTGCATTCCTGCTGTCCTACCATGCCTCTGACACCGAGCACGTTTATTTTGATAACAGCCTCGATATCAGAACGTTTGGTGATGCGAAAGACTGCACTTATAGCGGCGGTTCTTATACCTCCCGTTATCCGGAATTTTGTCTGGGCAGTACCGTCATCAACAGCAAAAAACAAAACGTTTTTGCACCGTTTGGTTCTTGCGTTTTGGGGGATACCATCTATGAACGCATGAATGGTGGAAATAAGATCTACAGTGATGGAAACGGCGGTGCTTATTTCACACTCAGCTGCAACAAACTGGTAGACGGTGTTAAGACATTCGTTCAGGAAAAAGTAGAAATTCCAGCTTCTCAGATGCAGATACATGCAGACGGCAGTGCTTCATTTGACTATTTATATTATGACCAGAACGACCCAAACTTTACACAAAAGACAGCAACCATTGAACTTCCGCACTATGATGCGACATTATCCGCAGACGAAACTTACAAGGGATTTCATAATACTTGTTATTGGACACCTGCCGCAACGGAAACCCCTGCATTCTTCGGCTATACCGATGAATTCCCTTGCTTTTCCTTCGATATTGTGCTTCGTCAGGGAACACCTGCCGGCTCTTATGATGTACAGCTGAATGATAACTGCCGGCTGGCAACCAGTTCTTTCCTCGTTCCGTTGCAGCTGATGAACACCACCATTACTGTTGGAACGGCTTCCGGCACAATTACCCAAGACAGCACCAGCCCGTATTACTGCTTCTTCGCAGAAAATGATAAGGAAATCCGCCTGAATCAGGGCAGCGGGGAACTGATTTCGACTGTCACCAGTGCAGACGGAACAACTGCCACACAGGATGTGACAGATGCCGTTACTTGCGGACAATCTCCGGCAGAACTCTATGCTCAGCAGTCCGGCAGTGCTTATGTAAATCCGGTTCCCTTTACCCTCAACACCCAGCCGCTGAAAAACACAGACGGCACAGACTACACCAAGACCCTGCTCATCGGGAAAAAGGGCGATACCAATCTGGATGGCAAGGTAGATGTAGAAGATGCTGTTTTGGTTTTGCAATACTATGCAAAGAAAGCTGCTGGTTTAGAGTCAACCTTGCTGGAACAGGCAACCAATGAAGAAGAAATTCTCTCCTACTTCCTCTCTGACATTGACACCTGCTCTCAGAATCAGGGAACAGACGGCGGAGAACTGAACGTAGAAGATGCCGTACAAATCTTAACCTATTATGCACAGGCTGCTGCCGGAAACAATCCGGTTTGGAGCAACCGCTAACACAAAACAATCATATGAAAACCGGGATACAGTTTTTCTCTTGTCACCCATCTGCTGACATCTGTATGCCGGTTTTCCCTTGTAAATATTCCCTTGTTCAGCCGGACAGCGTTCCTGTTCGACAGATAGAAATTACAGAATAAAGGAGTTTTTCTCATGAAAAAAATCATTTCCCTGCTGGCAGCCTGCACGCTATTCGCTGTCTGCTTGCCAGTATCCGCAGCAGATGCTGTTACAGAGGATTCTGCCTTGCTGCAAAACTCGGTTGTCGAACAGACTGACCCGTATACATTCTATTTTGTCCCAGAACGAACCTATGTTTCTGCGGAAGAAGTACAAGCTGGCGATGTCCACATTCCAACCAAAGTTTACATCAAGGGAAACACCCAACCAATCAAGCAAATTACCGGTGCACGCATTCGCTATCAGAGCGATTCCAGCAGCCTTTATTTCTCCAACAGCAGCAACATTCTCAGCACAACGGATATGTACAAGCAATCCTACAGTGGCGGTTCTTTCTTCTCAGAATATGCGATGCCGACCTGCTTCGGGGAAATTACCTCTTCCGGCACTTACACCCCTTACAGCTGTGCACCGCTGACCAGTGCCCTGCTGACAGAACCCTTCAGCGGTTCTTCCATCCGAAGCGATGGAGCTGGCGGCATCTATTTCACTCGCTCCTATAACAAATTAGTGGACGGCGTGAAAACTTGGATTTCCAATGAGAAAATTGAAATTCCGGCTTCTGACCTGCAACAAAATGCAGACGGAACAGTTTCCTTTACCTATTCCTATTATAAACAGAGTGCAGAGGAGCAATATCCGCTGGAAACAAACACCTGCACGATTCCCCATTATGATGCAACGCTTCCGGCTGGAACGGTACTCAGCGGCTACCACGATGCCTATAGCTGGATTTTAACCGGAACGAATGCACAGGAAGGCGTTTCCTTCTTGGGATATGCAGATGAATTCCCGTTCTTCTCTTTTGATATTGTCATCCGGCAAGGAACGCCTAACGATGTCTATACTGTTTCCTTCTCGGAAACCGATTGCAGCTTGAGCACGGCTGCTCATACTCGTTTGCCGTTGTCTTTTGTCAGCACTTCGATTACAGTTGGAGCATCCTCCGCAACCATCACCAATGACACTTCCAAATTGTCTACCATCTGTGCATTTGCAGAAAATGACCGTCCGTTGACCCTCTCTCAGTATTCCAACGCTGCCATTACAGGACGGGTTACCTATACCGACAATGTTACAAAAAATGAATCTCTGCTGGATGCCTTGACGGCACAGACCACACCGGCTGCATTATATGCCGCTGCAACAACAACGGGATATGCCATTGCAGATGTGCCGTTTTATTGTGGTGATGCAACTGCTCCGGTTTATCAGTTCAATGCAGCCCCCTACACCAAAAAAGTATTGGTTGGAAAAAAGGGCGACAGCAATTTAGATGGTATCGTAGATGTCAATGATTCTGTTTGTATTTTGACCTACTATGCAAAAAAAGCAGCTGGCAATACCGCAAAACTCAACAATTCCTTTACAGACGACCAAGAAACTTTAGCCTACTTCTTATCCGATATCGATACCTGCTCACAGAATCAAGGTGCAGATGGCGGTGTTTTAGGTGTCGAAGATGCCGTGCAGATTCTCACACACTATGCAAAATCTGCCTCCGGAAATACACCAATCTGGAATAACCGGTGGTAAAATGTAAATACTACCATTATAAAATCAAAAAGCCGATGCAGCATCTCATAACTGCATCGGTTTTTTTGATATCGAAAAATAAAATCAGCAGGCTGCCGGGGCTGGCTGTGCAAGCTGCACCTTCAGGCTCTTCATCTTGACGAAGTAAACCGTTACTAGCAAAGTATCTGCAAAAATTTACGCAAGCAGTATAGTCAAATGCAAACAAAAACCGATGCAGCTTTTTCTAACTGCATCGGTTTTTTTGATATCGGAAAACAAAATCAGCAGGCTGCCGGGGCTGGTTGTGCAAGCTGCACCTTCAGGCTCTTCATCTTGACAAAGTAAACCGTTACCAGCAAGGTATCTGCAAAAATCCATGCAACCGGACTTGCCATACAAGCGGCAGTATATCCGAAATCCGGAACAAATGCCACACAGACCAGAACCCGTGCAATCAGTTCCGTAACCCCTGCCATCATCGGCAAGAAGCTGTAACTCATACCCTGCAAACCGTTCCGCAGGATAAACAGCAAACCCAATGTCGGATAGAAATACGCATTCAACCGCAGGTATTCTTTTACCTGTGCCATGACTTCTGTTTCAGAGGCATCCAAGAACAACAGTGCCATCCATCCGCCCAGCACGATAATCAATACCGCAGATACGACACAATAAATCATGGAAACAACCACACTTGTCCGAATACCGCTCCGAATCCGTTCAAATTCCCGTGCACCCCGATTCTGTCCGCAGTAGGTCGCCATAGTGATGCCCAAGCATTCCATCGGGCCTGTCAAAATCATCTGCAACTTAGAAGCAGCTGTTACAGCGGTAACGGAAACCGTTCCCAAAGTGTTTACAGCTGTTTGCAGGATAATCGAACCAATTGCAGTAATGGAAAACTGCAACGCCATCGGCAGACCAATGGAAACCAACCGTCCGCAGCAAGAAAGCGATACCTTCCATTCCTCTTTCCGAATCCGGAAAATTTCATACTTCTTGAACATATAAATCAGGCACAGGATACCGGAAATGCCCTGCGAGAGAACACTTGCATAACCTGCTCCGGCAACGCCCGTATGGAATCCCAAAATAAAGAGGAAGTCCAAACCAATATTCAACGCTGCTGCAATTGCAAGGAAAATCAGCGGTGTCCGGCTATCTCCAATGGAACGCAGCATGGAGGAAAGCAGGTTGTACAGAATTGTGGCACTGATACCAGCGAACACGGTAAAGATATAATCATACGCAAAGTCATACAGCTCTTCTGGTGTTTTCATCAGGCGGAGCAGGTCGCCCGTAAAAATTATCGTTCCGACTGTCATCACAATGGAAATCAATGCAGACAGGTAGAATGAATTCGCAAGATACTTTCGGAGCTTTTGGTAATCCCCTGCCCCGAATGCCTGTGCAACCGGAATCGACATACCTGTGCACATCCCTGTTGCAAATCCGACCACTAAAAAGCTGACTGCTCCGGTAGACCCGACAGCAGCCAGCTCGTTGACACCAAGACAGCGTCCAACGATGACCGTATCACAGAGACTGTAAAGTTGCTGTAGCATATAGCCCAGAATCAATGGGAATGCAAACTGCAAAATCAACGGCAATGGTTTTCCATGAGTGAGTTCTTTTGTCATAAGCAAACATCCTTTCGTTTTTGTTTTGTCTTTATTTTTTGTTTTTATCTACGGCTTTTCGGAAAATTTCGCCTTCAAACGACTTCATCTATTATAGCAGCATGCAACTCAATTTTCTATTGCTATTTTGGACGAACTTCAAGCTTTCTTTTTTTGCAAATTGTATAGCGTGTCGAATTTTGTGAATGTTGTTTCAACCATGACGAACGCAGCAGTTTCAAAAAGAAACTTTGCAAAACAGACATTTCCCTGCTTTTCCGCTCTTTCCTTTTTCTTTCGTTTGTGCTATGGTTTTAAAAGATTCGTTTTGTACTTTCATCAAAGGAGGATGTCCCTATGAAATCGTCCAGCCGCAGCCGCTCCAAACAAGCCGTCACCTATATGGAAGTGTACGGAGCAAACCGGGTGCTCTATCGGGTGACTGCCAGCAACGCCCACCGCAATCAAAAACTTTCTGTCGTTTATGGTATTTTCCTGCAAGACCTCCGCTCTGGAGAAACCGCCGAAATTCATGCCTTTTCCAACAGCTTGGAAAAAACCGTCTGCTTTGTCAATGACCTGATTCAAAAACAGGTGCAGCCCTATCAAGTTTATAACGCTGCTCTCCGGCAACTCAGCCTTGAAGTTCCCTTTCTGCAAAATGGTTCAATTCTTGGTTCTTAACCATACCACTATGAAAAAAATGAGTTACTCATAAATTTATGGATTACTTGTTTTTCCACAGTCCTTCTGTTATCATAGAATCAACATCCAAGTTGGATACATCAAATTAGAAGGTCTGAAAGAATGTTAACAGAAGCTGTCAAAAAAGTACTCGCCGAAAATTTGCAGGCAAACGGTGGAAAAATTGCCATTTCCGCTTACAATGCAACTTCATTAGAGGGCTATCAAATCAAGGGCACAGCAGAATATGTCACTTCCGGGGAACTGGTCGAAACTTTTAAGAAAGCAGTAGAAACCATGTTTCACGGTGCTGCAACTGCAAAAGGAGCTTTGATTGTAACACCGGAACAGGTCATTGTCACCACGCCAGAAGCAGAAAACAAAACTGTTTTGTAAGCATCACTCTGCGAAAATCATACGAAAAACCGCTGCGGAAACGAATGGCTTCCGCAGCGGTTTTTGTAATCTCTTATTTTAATAGTATATGGGTTTTACTTCTGCTGTTCATTCATCATCCGGTTCAATGCACTTACCAATGCACTAATCGAAGACCGGATAATATCAGAATGAATGCCAACGCCCCAATACAGATCCTTGCCCTTCTGCAATGCAACATAGGAAACTGCCTTCGAGCTGGAACGCACTTCCAATGCGTGTTCGGTATACGTTACCAATGCATAATCAGAGCCTAAATATGCCTTCAATGCGTTGCTAACTGCATCCAAACGGCCGTTGCCGTCTGCGGTAACCACTTCCTGTCTGCCATCATAATCAATGGTAACAGAAGCAGTGATTTCATCGTTTGCCTTCTGAACATAGTGAATTTCCGGCAGAGAAACCGGCGTTTCGATGTTCACATAGGAATCGGTAAAGATTTTCAATACTTCATCCGGCTGCAATTCCTTGTGTGCATGGTCGGAAACACCCTTGACCAGATAGCCAAACGATTCCCGCATACCTGCCGGAATATTGAATCCATAACGCGTTTCCATCAAGTAGCCAATACCGCCCTTGCCAGACTGGCTGTTGATTCGGATGACATCTGCTTCGTAAACTCTGCCGACATCGTGCGGGTCTAACGGCAGATACGGAACATTCCAGTGTTCGCAGTCATGCTGCTCTCTCCACTTCATGCCCTTTGCAATGGCATCCTGATGCGAGCCGCTAAACGCTGCAAAGACCAGCTGACCGCTGTACGGAGAGCGTTCATAGACATGCATTCTGGTTACCCGTTCGTATACTTCCGTGATGGCTGGCAAGTTGCTGAAGTCCAGCTGCGGGTCAATGCCCTGTGAATACATATTCAATGCAACGGTAATGATGTCTACGTTGCCTGTCCGCTCGCCGTTTCCGAACAGCGTTCCTTCTACACGGTCGCCGCCTGCCAGCAAGCCCATTTCGGTATCTGCAACGGCACAGCCACGGTCATTGTGCGGATGGAGTGACACATAAACATTTTCCCGATACTTCAAGTTGTCGCTCATGAACTCTACCTGATTGGCATAAACGTGCGGCATGGAATGAGAAACGGTTACCGGCAAGTTAATAATCACCTTGTCGTCCGGTGTTGGCTGCCAAACGTCCAGAACGGCATTGCACACTTCCAGTGCATATTCCGGTTCTGTTCCGGTAAAGCTTTCCGGAGAATATTCAAAAGTAAAATGTCCCGGTGTCATGGCACGGTATTTCTTGCAGAGTTCTGCACCCGTTACAGCGAGGTTCAAAACTTCTTCCTTGCTCTTCTTGAACACCTGTTCCCGCTGTGCCACAGAAGTGGAATTATACAGATGGACAATCGCATGCTTAACACCCTGCAATGCTTCAAAGGTCTTTGCAATGATGTGTTCTCTTGCCTGCGTCAAAACCTGAATGGTGACATCATCCGGAATGAGATTCTGTTCAATCAAAGTACGGCAGAATTCATATTCAGTTTCGGAGGCTGCCGGGAAACCAACTTCGATTTCCTTAAAGCCAATATCGACTAAAACCTTGAAAAATTCCAACTTTTCTTCCAGACTCATCGGGGTAATCAATGCCTGATTGCCGTCCCGCAAATCCACGCTGCACCAAATCGGCGGCTTATCCAGATAATTCTTGGTTGCCCACCGCATCGGCGGATGGTTTACCGGAAAAAACTGTCGGGTATATTTGTTTGCATTTTTCATCATGATACTCGTTCCTTTCTCCCAAAAAATCATAATTGGTTTTTGTTCTGCTTCTCATGTGATGGGCGAATCGGGATACAAAAAAAGTCCCTTTCTCCTGCCGCAATTCGGCTGGAAAAAGAGACGAAGAAGATAATTTCTCCGTGGTACCACTCTTTCTTGGTGCAAAGTCTGCACCCGCTCTGTCACATCTCTGCAATAATGTGCTTCTCTATAACGGGAGAATCCCGTCAATGCTTACTTTGCCCATGAGCAGTTCTGCACTGCGGCTCAGGGAGGAGGTATCCTGCTTTTCTTCGACTGTCTCACACCAACCGACAGCTCTCTGCAACGAACGAACCGCATCTTTTTTCCCGTCAACGCCTTTTTCTTGATACGGACAGCAAATCAAATTCCGCTGTCTTTTCTTTATTCTATCGAATTTTTCCGGATTTGTCAAGTGTTTTTTTGATTTTCCCTCATTTTTTTCTGTCCGGTCGAATTTTTAGCGGAAATAGGGGAAAACCATACACTTTTTTTGTACAAACTGTAAAAATCAGAACAGAATGCTTGATTTTATCGAAACAAGGTGCTATACTAAAACACAGATATATTTTTTTGTATCCGTGTCCCGAAGGAGTTTGCCATGTATATCAGTCGTATTTTTCAAATCGCAGAACTTCCGTTTCTGCTCATCGGACTGTTTCCCCGAGTCATTGGCTTCGGGGCATGTGGCATGGCTGCAAACCAATCGGTATCAGCGGATTGACAAAGCAAACAAGAGACATTCTTTTTTATCTGGAATTGCTTTTTCAAAATGCCTCCGGTGCGTTTGCTGCCGAAGGCTTTTTTTACAAACCGCTGCCGGCAAACGGCGGTTTCGGAAAAGGGCAGCAAACGAATCTCACAAGAAGAAATCAAAAAGGTGGAAACTATGAAATTAAACGGTGCACAAATTGTCATTGAAACACTGATTGAACAAGGTACGACAACCGTTTTCGGTTATCCGGGCGGTCAGGTCATCAACATCTATGATGCTCTGTACCTTGCAAGCGATCGCATTCATCATATTATTACCGCACATGAACAAGGTGCTTCCCACGCAGCAGACGGCTACGCCAGAGCAACCGGAAAAGTTGGCGTTGTCATCGCAACCTCTGGCCCGGGTGCAACCAATCTGGTCACTGGTATCGCAACGGCTTATCTGGACTCCGTTCCGCTGGTTGCCATCACGGGCAATGTTCCAAACTCTCTGATTGGACGGGATAGCTTCCAGGAAGTGGATATTACCGGCGTTACCATGCCGATTACCAAGCACAACTTCTTTGTTAAGAAGATTGAAGACCTCGCTCCAACCATTCGGGAAGCGTTCCGCATTGCAAAATCCGGTCGTCCGGGACCTGTCCTCGTAGACATTCCGAAGGATGTTCAGACAGCTTTGTATGAATACAATGTAGAACCGGTTGTGGAAAAAGCACCTGTTCCGGAAGTAGACCCAAAACTCTTGAAGCAGGCAGCAGAACTGATTGCCACTGCAAAAAGACCGTATCTCTACATCGGCGGCGGTGCAATTACCGACAACGCTGGCGAAGAAATTCTTGCACTGGCAGATAAGATGGATGCACCGATTGGCTGCACCATGATGGGCATTTCCGCTGTTCCGACCGACCATCCTCGGTATCTGGGCATGGAAGGGATGCACGGTCACTATGCATCTTCCATTGCACAGAATGAAGCAGACCTGATCGTAACAGCTGGCTGCCGGTTCAGTGACAGAGGCACAGGCAACACTGCCAAGTATGCAAAGCATGCAAAAATCATTCACATTGATATTGATGCATCTGAATTGAATAAAAATATTACAGTCGAACTGGGCATTGCTGGTTCGATGAAACAGATTCTCGCCGAATTGACTGCAATGGTTCCGCAGCAGCAGCATCCGGAATGGGATGCCCGCATTCAGGATTTGGTTGCCATCACAAAGGAACTCGAAGCACAGAAAGACGATGAACTGACACCGTTCACTGCATTGGATGCCGTTGCAGAAGCTGCAAAAAATGCAAACGATGATGTCATCGTTGCCACAGACGTTGGTCAGCATCAGATGTGGACAGCACAGCGTTATCCGTTCTCGAAGCCGAGAACCTTTATTTCCAGCGGCGGTCTGGGTACAATGGGCTTTGGCTTAGGTGCTGCCATTGGTGCTGCAACAGGAACAGGCAAGAAGACCGTTCTGGTTACCGGTGACGGCAGCTTCGGCATGAACCTGAACGAACTGGCAACCGCTGTTTCCAATCAGACCCCAGTTGTCGTATTCATTATGAATAACGGCGTTTTGGGCATGGTTCGGCAATGGCAGACCCTCTTCTTCGATAAACATTACTCCAATACAACACTGGAACGCAAGACCGACTTCGTGAAGCTCGCAGAAGCATTCGGTTTGCCGGGATTCCGTGCCGCTTCCCTGCCGGAACTCAAGGAAGTTCTGAAACAGGCGTTCGCTGTACAGGGTCCGGTTCTGGTGGATTGTGCCATCGACTGTGATGCATTCGTTCTCCCGATGCTACCGCCGGGCGGTGCGGTAGAAGACATCATCACCGATGTATCAGCCCTGTAAGGAGGAAAAAACAATGGAACGGTTTATTATTTCAATTTTGGTTGCAAACCATTCCGGTGTGCTGTCCCGTGTTTCGGGCATGTTCACCCGGCGTGGATTCAATATTGATACGCTGACTGTTGGCGAAACGGAATCTCCGGAATTCTCCCGGATTACCATTTCGATGCACGACGATGAAGCAATCTGTAATCAGATTGTCAAGCAGTTGGAAAAAATGTATGATGTCAAGAAAGTACAGGTTATGCAGCGGGATGAAACCGTTGCAAGAGAACTGCTGCTTATCAAAATTAAAAATAACGCTGCGGAACGGCAGGACATCATGTCAGTTGTCGATGTCTTCCGTGCAAAAATCACGGACTATTCTCCAGAAGCTCTGGTCATTGAAATCCGTGGTGTTTCCACAAAAATCAATGCTTTTATTGAGCTGCTTGAACCATACGGCATCTTGGAAATGTGCCGGACGGGTCTGGTTGCTCTTGAAAGAGGCGGCAATTGCCTGAAAAACGCATAACCGCCTATATTATCCGATATTTTTTATAAAGGAGTCTTTACGATGAAACAAACAGCAAGAGTTTTTTATCAGGAAGATTGTGATCTGTCTTTACTGTATGGCAAGACCATTGCAGTCATCGGCTACGGCAGCCAGGGTCATGCACATGCCCTGAATGCAAAGGAATCGCTCGGTGACAAGGCAAGAGTCATCATTGGTCTGTACGAAGGCAGCAAGTCCTGGGCAAAGGCTGAAAAGCAGGGCTTTGAAGTATTTACAACCGCAGAAGCTGCAAAGCAGGCAGACATCATCATGATCCTGATCAACGATGAAAAGCAGGCTGCTATGTATAAGAAGGATATCGAACCGAACCTCAAGTCCGGCGATATGCTGATGTTCGCTCACGGCTTCAATATTCACTTCGGCTGCATCAAGCCGCCGGCTGACATTGATGTTACCATGATCGCTCCGAAGGCACCGGGTCACACCGTTCGTTCAGAATATCAGGCTGGCAAGGGTACTCCGTGCCTGGTTGCTGTTGAACAGGATGCAACTGGCAAGGCTATGGATCTGGCTCTGGCTTATGGTCTGGCAATCGGCGGTGCAAGAGCTGGTATTCTGGAAACTACATTCCGGACAGAAACTGAAACCGACTTGTTCGGTGAACAGGCTGTTCTCTGCGGCGGTGTTTGTGCTTTGATGCAGGCTGGTTTTGAAACCCTGTGCGAAGCTGGTTATGACCCGAGAAACGCTTACTTTGAATGCATTCACGAAATGAAGCTGATCGTTGACCTGATTTATCAGAGCGGTTTTGCTGGTATGCGTTACTCCATCTCCAACACTGCTGAATACGGCGACTATATCACTGGCCCGAAGATCATCACAGAAGATACCAAGAAGGCTATGAAGCAGATCCTGAAGGACATCCAGGATGGTTCTTTCGCAAAGGAATTCTTGCTGGATATGTCTGATGCTGGTGCACAGGTTCACTTCAAGGCTATGCGGAAGCTGGCTTCTGAACATCCGTCTGAAAAGGTCGGCGAAGAAATCCGGAAGCTGTACAGCTGGAACGGCGAAGACAAGCTGATCAACAACTAAGAGAAACAAGCAACCTATCCCCTTATTGGAAACGGGACAGCGTAGCATAGAATCTTTTTAAGCTGCTTTCCTGATGATTCAATCGGGAAAGCAGTTTTTTCATTTGAATTTGGATAAGAGGTAATCAAAATGGCAGGTAATTTTTATTGTGACGGTGTGGGAAAAGCCCCGCAGCGTTCCCTTTTCCATGCACTCGGCATGACCAAAGAAGAAATGGAACGGCCGCTGGTCGGAATCGTTTCCTCTTATAACGAAATCGTTCCGGGTCACATGAACATTGATAAAATCGTAGAAGCTGTCAAAATGGGCGTTGCCATGGCTGGCGGTACGCCAGTCGTATTCCCGGCAATCGCAGTTTGTGACGGTATTGCCATGGGTCACGTTGGCATGAAATATTCTCTGGTCACCAGAGATTTGATTGCCGATTCTACCGAATGTATGGCTCTGGCACATCATTTCGATGCACTGGTTATGATTCCAAACTGCGACAAGAACGTACCGGGCTTGCTGATGGCAGCTGCTCGTATCAATGTTCCAACCGTATTTGTCAGCGGTGGTCCGATGCTGGCTGGTCACGTCAAGGGCAAGAAAACCAGTCTTTCCAGTATGTTTGAAGCAGTTGGCTCTTATGACGCTGGTAAGTTCACACTCGAAGATGTGGAAGAATTTGAAAACAACGCTTGTCCAACTTGCGGTTCTTGCTCCGGTATGTATACCGCAAACTCCATGAACTGTCTGACAGAAGTTCTGGGCATGGGCTTAAAGGGCAATGGCACGATTCCGGCAGTTTATTCCGAACGGCTCATTCTGGCAAAGAAGGCTGGTATGGCAGTTATGGACTTGTACCGGAAAAACATTCGTCCACGAGACATCATGACCGCAGAAGCATTTGAAAACGCTCTGACGGCAGATATGGCTCTGGGCTGCTCCACCAACAGTATGCTGCACATTCCGGCAATCGCAAATGAATGCGGCATCTCCATCAATCTGGATATGGCAAATGCCATCAGTGCAAAGACACCGAACTTATGTCATCTTGCTCCGGCTGGTCATGCTTACATGGAAGACCTCAATGCAGCTGGCGGCGTTTATGCCGTTCTGAACGAACTGGCAAAGAAGAACCTCATCCACACCGACACCATGACCGTTACTGGTAAGACACTGGGCGAAAATATTCAGGGCTGCATCAACAAGAATCCGGACATCATCCGTCCGATTGACAACCCGTATAGCCCGACTGGCGGTATTGCTGTCCTCAAGGGCAACCTTGCTCCAGACCGTTGCGTTGTAAAGCGGAGTGCAGTTGCAGCAGAAATGATGCAGCACAGAGGCCCTGCAAAGGTATTCAACAGCGAAGAAGAAGCTATTGCTGTCATCCGCAGCGGCGGTATCCAGAAGGGCGATGTTGTGGTTATCCGGTATGAAGGCCCTGCTGGCGGCCCTGGCATGCGGGAAATGCTCTCTCCGACTTCTGCCATTGCCGGTATGGGACTGGATAAGGACGTTGCCCTCATCACAGACGGCAGATTCTCCGGTGCAACCCGTGGGGCTGCTATCGGTCACGTTTCTCCGGAAGCCGTCAGCGGCGGTAACATCGCTTATGTACAGGACGGCGATATGATTTCCATCGACATCCCGAACTATACCATCACGCTGGAAGTTTCGGACGAAGAACTCGAAAAGCGGAAGCAGACCATGCCGATTCTGAAGAAAGACCATCTGACTGGCTATCTGAAACGGTATGCAAAGCTGGTTTCTTCTGCTGATAAGGGTGCAATCATCAACCGATGAACCTTTTCAAAAAATCCGATGAGCCTGTTTTCTCTAAAAATTTAGAACAAATCGATTCCATACAGTCCTCACAGAAGCCATCATCCAAAAAGCCCTTGCTCATTGCCGTCGTCATCATTGTCATTTGTCTGTTGCTGGTCGCCGGAAGTCTGACGGCTCTTTTCTGGCTGCATCATACAAATACAACCGACGATGCAGTCCGTGAACCCAGTCAGACGACGGTTCGTTCCGACATTCCGGATTCGGCTCTCGTCAATCCGCAAAATGGACATTCCTATTTTGCCTATACCGATTCTGTAAGCTGGATCGATGCAAAAACAGCTTGCGAATCTCTTGGCGGACATCTGGCAACTATTTCCGATGCACAAGAACAGACATTTGTCGAACAGCTTTCACAAACTTGCTCTGAACGCACAAATTTCTGGCTTGGCGGTTACTACGACCGAAATCGGGACATCTGGAAATGGGTCGATGGAACGCCATTCACCTATACAAACTGGGATTCTTGGGACAATGGCGAAACAGAATTCAGCCAGCCGGACAACCACACCGGAAATGAATGGTATATTCGTTTTGGAAAGTCCGATCAAACCTATGAAACTTGGGTCGAACATGCTGGATGCTGGAATGATATTGCAAACAGAGCTGGCGATGCGGACGATGATGTTCCGCTAGATTCATTTGGTTTTCTCTGCGAATGGGATTCAACCAACAACAACTAATCACCTGAGAACACAAGGTTCTCTATTTTAAAAAATAAAGGAGGAGTTTTCCCTATGGGTATGACCATGACACAAAAAATCCTTGCTGCTCACGCTGGCTTGGATCATGTAGAAGCTGGTCAACTGATTCTGGTCAACTTGGATCGGGTACTCGGTAACGACATTACCTCTCCGGTTGCCATCCGGGAATTTAACAAACTCGGTACGGATCACGTTTTCGACAAGGACAAAGTTACCATGGTAATGGATCACTTTGCCCCAAATAAAGATATTAAGGCTGCAACTCAGTGCAAAATGTGCCGGGATTTCTGCAACGAAAAGGAAGTTACCCACTTCTATGACGTTGGTCAGATGGGCATTGAACACGCTCTGCTGCCGGAAAAAGGACTGGTCGTTTCCGGTGACGTTGTCATCGGTGCAGACTCTCACACCTGTACCTATGGTGCATTGGGTGCATTTTCCACTGGTGTTGGTTCGACCGACATGGCATGTGGTATGGCAATCGGTAAGGCTTGGTTTAAAGTACCGTCTGCCATCCAGTTTGAATTGAAGGGCAAGCTGAACCCGTATATCTCCGGTAAGGATGTCATCCTGCACATCATCGGTATGATTGGCGTGGATGGTGCTCTGTACAAGTCTATGGAATTTGTCGGCGAAGGCGTTGCCAGCCTGTCCATGAGCGACCGACTGACCATGACCAACATGGCAATTGAAGCTGGTGCAAAGAATGGTATCTTTGCAGTGGATGACCAGACCTTGGCTTATGTTGCGGAACACAGCGACCGGAAACCGGTTGTCTATACCGCTGATGAAGACGCTGTCTATGAAGAAAAGTATGTCATCGACCTGTCCGAAATCAAGTCTACTGTTGCATTCCCGCATCTGCCAGGCAACACCAGAACCATTGATGAAGTGGGCGATGTGAAGATTGACCAGGTTGTCATTGGCTCTTGCACCAACGGCTTCTATCGGGATATGGAAGAAGCGGCTTCCATTCTCAAGGGTAAAAAAGTTGCCAAGAATGTACGTGCCATCATCATTCCGGCAACCCAGTCCATCTACCTCAAGGCAATGGAAAACGGCTTGCTGAAAACCTTTATTGAAGCTGGCTGCGTTGTTTCTACACCAACCTGCGGCCCTTGCCTCGGCGGTCATATGGGCATCCTTGCAGCAGGCGAACGGGCAGTTTCCACCACAAACCGGAACTTTGTCGGCAGAATGGGACACCCAACTTCTGAAGTTTATCTGGCAAGCCCAGCTGTTGCAGCTGCCAGTGCCATCACCGGCAGAATCACAGACCCGAAGGAGGTTTTGGCAAAATGAAATTCAAAGGAACTGTCATCAAGTACGGCGACAATGTTGACACCGATGTCATCATTCCGGCAAGATACCTGAACACCATCGACAAAAAGGAACTCGCTTCCCACTGCATGGAAGACCTTGACACCACCTTTACCCAGCGGGTAAAGCCGGGTGATATTATGGTTGCCGGCGAAAACTTCGGCTGCGGTTCTTCCAGAGAACACGCTCCGATTGCCATCAAGGAAAGCGGCATCTCTCTGGTCATTGCAAAGAGCTTTGCCCGGATTTTCTACCGCAACTCCATCAATATTGGTCTTGCGATTGTGGAATGTCCGGAAGCAGCAGAAGCCATTGAAGAAGGACATACAGTAGAAGCAGATCTGGACAACGGCATTCTGTTGGATCAGACTACCGGAAAATCGTTCCACACTGCCCCATTCCCACCATTCATTCAGACCATCATCACCAACGGCGGACTGATTGCATCCATCAAGAAGGGTGCTGTCAAGTAAGTAGTTGCAATCGGAACATTCGGAAAGGATGACGAATTATGATTGGAGCAATCATTGGCGATATTGTCGGTTCTCGGTTTGAATGGAACAACTACCGAAAGAAAGATTTCACCCTGTTCACAGAGGATTGTTTTGCAACGGATGACAGTATCATGTCCCTTGCGATTGCTGGAGCAGTGCTGCAACATCAGACCGAAGCGGTTGATTTATCAAAAGCAGCGGTATGCTGGATGCAGAAAGTCGGCAGACCTTACCCCCATTGCGGATTCGGCGGAAACTTTTATCACTGGATTTACAGTGACGACCCCAAGCCCTACAACAGTTTCGGCAACGGGGCAGCCATGCGAGTCAGTGCCTGTGGGCTATCTGCCAAGACACTGGAAGCAGCGTTGCAGATGAGCACGGCTGTGACCGCTGTGACGCACAATCATCCAGAGGGCATAAAGGGTGCAAATGCAACAACAGCTGCCATCTTTCTGGCAAAAAGCGGTGCTTCCAAGGATGCCATCCGCAGCCATATTGTAGAGAACTATTATCCGCTTTCTTTCACCATAGATGCCATTCGTCCGGATTATGGTTTTAACGAAACCTGTCAGGACACTGTTCCGCAGGCAATCGAAGCCTTTTTAGAATCTGAATCCTTTGAAGATGCCATTCGCACAGCGATTTCTGTTGGTGGGGACAGCGATACCCTTGCTGCCATTACGGGCAGCATTGCAGAAGCATATTACGGCGTTCCAAAGGATTTATATGACACGGCAGTTACCTATCTGGACGAACCGCTGAAACAAATTCTATTTGCATTTGAGTCTGTTTTTGGCTCAAATCTCCAAGCGGAATGAATCTTTTTCCATGTTGAATTGCGATTTCAAAAAACCGATGCAGAAAACAGAAATCTGCATCGGCTTTTTTGTAGAAACGACAGAATTTTTGCAAAAACCTTGTAATTCCCACCAATATGATGTATAATAAAAAAGTATCTGGAGAATTTGCCGGCAAATCACCGGTTCTCTCTGAAAATTTCAATCAAAAGGAGTCCTTCCCATGAATTATAACATTGCGTTACTCAAGGGCGATGGCATTGGCCCGGAAATCGTCGATAGTGCCGTTGCTGTTTTGCAGAAAATCGGTGAAAAGTTTCACCATACCTTTACTTGCACCCCGTATTT
>HF997920.1:4795-5954 GCA_000433635.1 Ruminococcus sp. CAG:254 | reverse complement strand
AAATATATTTTTCTCCTGAACAACTTACAATATATTTTTCAGCAAGAGGCATAATTATTTCAATACTGTTGTGCCAATGAACAGGGTACTCATCATTTTGAATATTATCATAAACAATTATATGTCTGTTTTCAACAAAATCAACTGTTTCAAAATCGCCATTGATATTCATAGGCATAAAACATCACTCTCCTCAAATTGTTATATATATCTTACCATAACATTGATTTCATATCAAGTAAAAATGAGCTATTACCCCTAAAAAGCACGAAAAGATTGTACCACAAAAATGAGCAGCTGTCAACTGTTTCTCAATATGAATGGTAGGTGCATTATTTTTGTGCTCTTTTGCAAAATTCTTAAGGATTTAATGATCTGTTTGGTCGTTTTTATACATGTTTAATGGAAAAAGGCTGTTGCAGCATGTGCTGTAACAGCCTTTTTCTAATTATTTGATGAATATAAACTTTCAATATGTAGATACAATGTATTCATCCATTTATCAGCTTCTGCTTCATAAAGCACAAATCAATTACATTAAGGCAACACCGTACAATTGCAAAGCAGTGAAAAACATGGTATAATAGGAGTATGGAAACACAACTGAAACCGGCCATGATGAACGATGAGCTGGGACAGGCCAGAACCAGCAAAAAAGAATTTCTGGATAAAATTGAAAGCATCATACCGTGGGATACATTCGTAGGAATCATCGAGCCGTGCTATTACAAAGGAGAGCGCGGCAATAAACCATATCCGCTGGAACTGATGCTGAGAATCTTTCTGCTGTAAAATCTTTATGATCTTGCAGATATGCGCGTTATGACGGAAGTCATTGACAGCCGTGCGTTCTCAGAGTTTTGCGGAGTAACATCGCCGGATGGAGATACCATCGGTAGATTCAGAAATCTTCTTGAGAAAAACGGTATTCAGGAAAAGATCTTTGCAGAGGTTGTGAAGATTCTTGAAAGGTGTTTTACATTTGTATATATGAAAACACTTTTAAAAATTATATTAAAGAAAGGGATCTATATCCCGATTTAAGTAAAGGATATAATTTTTTATAAAGCGAGTAATATTTTTCATATTCTCTGGAATTTTTTTCATTCGGATATTGAACCTTATCTGTTCTGACAACAGCCTTACACGCATCAGTCAC
>HF997920.1:0-4771 GCA_000433635.1 Ruminococcus sp. CAG:254 | reverse complement strand
CGCATCAGTCACACTTGCGTACATTTCACAAGCAACCATAGCGAGAATTGCTGAACCAAGTGCCGCACCTTCTTTTGAATCAACAGTACTTACAGTACAACCATATATATCCGCAAGCATTGAACGCCACAGCTGAGATGTTCCGCCTCCGCCGCAGGCTGCCATATCTGATATATCAATACGCATTTCTCTGAATACTTCAATACAGTCACGAAGTGAATAAGAAACACCCTCCATTATTGCTCTAATCATATGCTTTTTAGTGTGAACAGGGGATAACCCGAAAAATACTCCTCTTGCATAAGAGTCAAGATGCGGTGTTCTTTCACCCATAAGATAAGGAAGATATATCAATTTTTCTGCACCTATTGGAATTGATTCCGCTTCCTTATCCATAATATAATAAGCATCTTTATCAAGAAGTGCTGCAGTTTCTTTTTCAGCTGTGCAGAAATTATCTCTGAACCATTTCAGCGAAAGACCTGCTGACTGTGTAACACCCATAACATGCCAGCAATCAGGTACAGCCGCACAGCAGGTATGCACTCTTCCTTTTGGGTCAATTACAGGTTTTGAAGTATGTGCAAATACAACGCCTGATGTACCGATTGTTGTGAATGCCTTTCCGTCTTCACAAACTCCTGTTCCCAGAGCTGCAGCTGCATTATCACCTGCTCCGCCTGCAACAACAACAGATTGTTCAAGCCCTAACATTTCAGCGATTTCTTTTCTGAGAGTTCCTGTTACTTCACAGGATTCATATACTTTTGGAAGCATTTCCATATCTATTTCAAGCAAATCGCATATTTCTTTACTCCAGCATCTTTTTGAAACATTTAACAGCTGCATTCCGGAAGCATCTGAAACATCCGTTGCATATTCACCTGTAAGAATAAATCTGAGATAGTCTTTTGGAAGAAGTATATGGCAGCACTTTTTATAGTTTTCAGGTTCATTGTTTCTCACCCATAAAATTTTTGCGGCGGTCCAACCTGTAAGAGCAGGGTTAGCAGTAATCTCCATAAACTTTTCATGTCCGACTATACGATTCATCTGTGCAACCTCTGCCGAAGTTCTCTGGTCACACCAGATAATAGAATTTCTGATGACATTATTATCTTTATCAAGCATAACAAGTCCGTGCATTTGCCCTGATATGCCTATGCCCTTAATTTTCTTTTTATCAACCCCGCTTGTAGAGATAACTTTTTTCAAAGTATCCAGCATAGCATTTTTCCAGTCAGCAGGGTTTTGTTCTGCATAACCGTTTTTGGGCTGATAAAGCGGATATTCCGCAGAAGCCGAGGATATAACATTGCCGTTTTCATCAAAAAGAACTGTTTTTGTACTTCCTGTTCCGCAGTCAATGCCTATAACATAAGCCATAAAAAACACCTCTCTGCCGAAAAATTATAAATTAAACATTATGTTGTTTACAATTGATTCAAGCATTTCCTGTCTGCCACTTGAAAGACTGCCTGTTACTTCTCCCTTTTCAAGTGCATATTTTTCAAGGTCAGCCATAGAAACTTTTCCATCAATGATTTCTTTTCCGATTCCGCTTGTCCATGAAGCATATCTGTTTGCAATAAATGCATCTATTCTGCCATCTTCAATTATCTTTGCGGCAATTCTAAGACCAAGAGCAAATGAATCCATACCGGCGATATAGCTGTAGAAAATATCTTCAGGAGTATAAGAACCTCTTCTTGCCTTAGCATCAAAGTTCAAACCGCCATTTGTAAATCCACCTGCTTTCAACACTTCATACATACAAAATGTTGCGTCATATACATTTGTTGGAAACTGATCAGTATCCCAGCCAAGAAGCGGATCACCTTGATTTGCGTCAATTGAACCGAATACACCGTTTTCTCTTGCTACTCTGAGTTCATGCTGGAATGTGTGCTGTGCAAGGGTTGCATGATTTGCCTCTATATTCATTTTGAAATCATTTTCAAGACCATATTTTCTTAAAAATCCGAGTACTGTGGCTGTATCAAAATCATATTGATGTTTGGTTGGTTCTTTCGGCTTTGGCTCAATATAAAAATCGCCTATATAGCCGATTGAATGGGCATAATCAACAGTCATTTTCATAAGTCTTGCCATATTGTCAAGCTCGAGTCCCATATTTGTATTAAGAAGTGTTTCATAACCTTCTCGGCCACCCCAGAAAACATATCCCTTTCCACCAAGTTTTACAGTTGTTTCAACGGCTTTTTTTACCTGTGCAGCAGTATATGCAAATACATCTGCTGAAGGAGATGTTGCAGCACCGTGCATATAGCGTGGATGGTCGAAGCACTTTGCAGTTCCCCATAAAAGCTTCTTTGATGGATCAGATTTCATCTTCTCTGCAATATAATCTGTAATTTCATCAAGCTTTGCGTTAGTTTCTGCAAGTGAGCCATATTCAGGTGAAAGATCTCTGTCATGGAAACAGAAATATTCTATTCCGAGTTTTGTCATGATTTCAAAAGCTGCATCAACTTTTGAAATTGAACGTTTTACGCTATCTGTTTCGCCCCAGGTTTTGTCAGTGGTTCCGCAGCCGAACATATCAGTACCGTCGCCGCCCATTGTATGCCACCATGATAAAGCGAATTTCAGCTGTTCTTTCATGGCCTTACCACAAATTACCTCATCAGCATTGTAGTACTTGAATGCAAGCGGATTGGTGCTTTCCTTTCCCTCATACTGAATTTTTCCTATGTTTTCAAAATATTCTTTCATTTTTTAGCCTCCAATAAAATCAAAGCTTTTTATTTGTATACTATTTTTTCCGTGGTAAACAAAATAAAGCGGATATACTCCATCAGGAAAATTTACATTTCCACCAATTCTGCACCACTTATCTTCAAGATTATCAGGTATTGATATTCTTCCTATAGATTTACCTTTTTCTTCATTTAGAATATCAATATATGACTCTTCTGCGATTTTTGCATTATCTTTAAAACTTGCACATCTCTTTACTTCAGCGTCGCATCTTTCATCTATACGCTTAGGAGCTTCCAACTTAACTTTGTTATTTTCCGTTTCTTTTCTTATGGTAACAGAAATATTTTTATTGCCGCTGAATTTGAAATATTTATAGCCTATGAGTGTTTCATTTTCAACTTCTGCAATAAATCTTTCATCACCAATGTTTGTAACATTAGGAAACGGAAACGCATAGATGCTGTTTGAACCATGCGGCATATGTCCGTTTGTGATGTTACAAGCAATAATTGACGGATATTCACCCTCAGCTTTTAAAGGTTCATCATTTAGCCCACAGCTTGTCACTTCAACCTGTGCAATATTTCCGTCAGAATCAATGTATATTTTCTCAGCACAAGCCTGCCTGCTGTAATCTGATTTATGCGTCAGACGATGATAAAAAACATACCATTGATTATTTATCTCAATAATACTGCCGTGAGTTGTTCCGGTCATATTGAGTTTTTCCGACTCAGTTCTTCCGTTGTATCCTATGTCACCGTTTGAAACAATTGTTCCGCCAAATATAAAATCCTTATCAGGATAATCACTTGTTGCATAGCATAGCTCGTGATTCTGCCACGAAGAATAGATAAAATAATATTTATCTCCGACTTTCCTCATGGAAGATCCCTCAAAAAACGGATGTCTTTCAAAAGAGGTACCTTTTACTCTATATGGGATAATATGCTTTGCTTCTTCTTTGACGGTAAGCATATCATCTTCAAGAACAACCATGGAAGGTCCCATAATACTGTCGGGATATGAAAGAATTTCTTCTTTCGTTCTTCCAAACATTTCGATTTCTTCATTTATATATTTTTCATTTTCATTAAAATCGTCCTGTTCTTCATATCCATACTGTGTTCCGTAGTATATGCGAATTGTTCCGTTATCATTTATTGCGGCAGGGTCAAAACATACGTATTTCATCATAGGAGTCCCATCAGGATTTTTAACATATCCTAAAAATTTGAATTTTCCTGCCGGACTATCACTCACAGCAACACCTATAGGTCCTGTATAACCTTTGCAACCATAGTCCCCACCCATACAATAATATAAATAATATTTTCCGTCATTTCCTTGAACAACATCAGGGGCAAAAAGATATTGAGGGTTCGGATACCGTGAATCCTGAGAGGCTTTGTAAATTACACCTTCGTATCTCCAATCTGACAAATTATTTACTGGAGCAGAATATGTTACATAATCCTGCATACAAAAAGTGTATCCGCCTTCTTTGTCGTGTGAACCATAAATATATACTCTGTCACCGAAAACATGCGGCTCACCGTCCGGAATGTATTCATTAAGAGGAAGAAAAGGATTGAAAACTTGTCTTTTTTGCATTTGCCATACCTTCTTTCTTTTTCATTGATATGATTATATCATATGTTACTTCTCTCTACTAATCATTTTTTGTCTTTCTCCTATCAAATGTTGCGTTACGATTCACGCACCACTTGCTGTCGTAGAAAATCTGAAAATGCTTACAGCTTTACAGGGCAGACACTTTTATGCAATGTTGTTTTCATGATAAAAAGAAATTGCCATATAGGGTGAAATGGGGTGTATTCACTTTCTATGTGAGATGCGTGATTGCCCTAAAAACAAACGATAACACTTCTCCACAGCCAAGGACAGTACTATTGGAAGTTGAGCAGTACAAACACCTTTTGAATTGCCATTATGTAATACAACGTAATAGGGGCTTTTTAGACGAATATTGTATCAATATGCGTAGTTTAAGACACACAAAATCACGTAATCGGAAAGGTTACGA
>HF997919.1 GCA_000433635.1 Ruminococcus sp. CAG:254 | reverse complement strand
CTTCTGATTTTGAAGGCAATTGCGATTCTTTCGATTGCTTCTTAGATTTTTGTTTTATCTTATGATACAGTCTCGATTTGCTCCGCAAATGTGGGCTACTCGCCCACACCTCGGCAACATTTTTGAAAAACTGCTGCACCAAAAAACTTTTCAGTTGCCTGCGGCTCGTATTTTTGAACAGTCCGTTTTCATAAAAACACTGCATAAAAATTGCACCTGCTTCAATGAAACAGGTGCAATGAATAATTCTTAGAAAAAACAATTTTCAGCGTCCATTGCCCCGTTGCCTTGTCCGAATTTGCGACTTATTTCATAAAAATAGTGGAATTGAGAATTTGTAAGTTTCAAAAACTGCAATTGCAGCAGGAAAAACAAACTGCAAAATTGAATTTGCTTCGCAAATGTGGGCTACTCGCCCACACCTCGGCAGCATTTTTGAAAAACTGCTGCACCGAAAAACTTTTTCGTTGCCTGCGGCTCTCTTTTTACAGCAAAGTCTTCTTCCGGTCAATAAAGATGGATTTCGGCATTGCCCATACCTTACCGCTTGCTTCATCCTGATAGATCACCAGTTCTTCTTGTGTTTCTACATGGCTTGCCAGAGAAACAACCTTCCATACACTGCCGTCTTCCTGCTGATACCGATCGCCTGCTTCTACTGGCTTTTCCGGTTCTGCTGCCACTGGAACGGTTTCCGGTGCGTCTGCATGGTTGACAATATCATCTGCAACCAGAATCATCGAACTAAACGGCTGCATGTGTACATTGACATTGCCGTTATTGACATCAATCGGCTGTCCACTGATTACATCTACCAGTGCTGGCAGGTGTGTGCCAAACTGCATATCCGAGCAGCAATCTTCCAAATTCAATGCAACATAAACGGTTGTGCCATCCCAATCCTTCCGGAACAGCAACTGCCGATTCCGAACGATTACGGTTTCATAGCTGCCTGTCCGCAGTGCCGGATATGCCTTGTAAATTCTGCCCAGTTTCACCAGATGGCGGTACAAATCCAGATTGCCGCTTCTCTGCAAGTCTGCCAGATCCAGGCATGGACGCAATCCATCATCAGAATTGTTTTCATGCCGACCCTGCACGCCATATTCACTGCCGTAATAAACGGACGGAATACCCGGCATTGCATACATCAGCGTATAGCACAACGGCAAATACCGCTGATCCACCAGTGTGCTGGCAAGACGATTCACATCGTGGTTGTCAACAAAGTTATACAGGTTAATGCCCTGATAAATCCCGCCGTTGCCAAACTGCCGATTGATGGAATAGTTGATTTCAAAATAGTTCTTGTCGTTGTGAGAAGAATAAATGCCCTTATAGCATTCATAGTTCGTGACAGAATCCAGCATTTCCGGATTTGCCCAACGCTTATAGTCGCCGTGGATGATTTCACCCATCAGCCAGAAATCCGGTTTCTTGCCCTTACAGAAGCTGCGAATCCGCTTGAAGAAGTCAAAGTCCACGCAATCTGCTGCATCAAACCGAATCCCGTCAATCTGGAATTCGTCCATCCAGTAACCAACCGCTTCAATCAGGTGGTCACATACATGCCAGTTCTTCAGGTTCAGCTTGACCAGATTATAATAGCCGTTCCAACCTTCATACCAGAATGGGTCTCCATATGGACTAGAACCGCCAAAGTTCAGACCTGCAAACCAATCACAGTACGGAGAAGCCTGACCCTTTTCCTGCACATCCCGGAATGCCCAGAAATTTCTGCCGACATGATTGAATACGCCGTCCAGAATGACCCGGATGCCGTTCTCGTGCAGCACTTCACAGATGTGCTTGAACATTTCATTCGTTCCGAGTCGGCGGTCAATCTGGCGGTAATCGGTCGTGTCATAACCGTGTTCTACTGATTCAAAGATTGGCCCAAAGTAAACCGCATCCACCTGCATTTCTTTCAGGTGCGGAATCCAGTCCAGAACTTTTTCCAGCCGGTTTACAGGTTCTCCACCTTCATTGTGTTTTGGTGCTCCGCAGAAGCCGAGCGGATAAATGTGATACATAATGGCGTTATCGTACCAGTTCATAGAAAAAACCTTCCTTTCTCTTTCCATTGTTGGTCATCATCAGAACGCTGCCCATCCAAAAAACAGCGTCAGCGGCGGCTGCCAGATTTGTCCGGTGTTCCCTCCAGAAAATACGATGCTTCCATATCTGCCACATTCAAAGCCAATGCCAGCGGAAACATTTCCAAGGCTCTGCCGATTTGGTTGCGGTCTTCTGGGCCAGAAAAGCCCATATGATACCGAATCGCAAATGCCTCTTCCCGACTCAGACGCAGAAAGCCCGACAGCATATAGACGGATTTTTCCCCGTGTCCATACGGCATTTCATCCCGAATCGTATAATACGGAACTTTCTCCCAGACACCCTGTTCATTTTTTGCGTTTCGATAGTCGACCACATAAAAATTCACCTTGCAGATGTCATGCATCAATGCCACCAGTGCAACGGTTTCATCTGAATAATCCATGCCATACAGTTCTTTTGTGCGTGGCCGTGCCAGATAATCGACCAGACAATGATAGACATTCAAGCTATGTTCAACCAGACCGCCTTCATAAGAGCCGTGGTAACGGGTACTGGATGGAGCGGTGAAAAAGTCGCTTGCATCGGATTGCAGCCAAGCCAAAAGCTGGTCTGCACCACGCCGGTGAATGTGTTCCTGATAGATTTGAATAAAGGTTTCCTGATGAGTCATGCTGTGCCTCCTCTTTGGGGTGTTGTTCTGTGATGTTTCCCATTTATTGTACCATAATTTCCAACAAATTGCAAGGGAGTGCCGTATTTTCTGCAAAAAGGGGCAAAGTGCAGGATTGCCTGCGGCTCGTATCCTGCACCCCCTATCCCCAAAAATCCCCTCCCCCTATCATGCCCACATTCTTTGTCAAATATTTGACAAATATCCCCGAAAGTAGTATCATAAGAGAAAGCGTTTTTTCGCTGGATTTGGAAAAGCACGGCTGCCCTCACAACCTTTGACAGCCGTGGAAAGGATGCTGGTTTTTTATGAATCACAATTTTGATGTTATCATTGTTGGCGGCGGTGCTGCCGGTCTGTATGGAGCGATTCAACTACCCTCCTACTGCAAGGTTCTGCTCATCTGCAAGCAGGAAATGACTCTCTGTAATTCCTCCCTCGCTCAGGGCGGAATCGCTGGCGTTTACAAGTCACCGGAGGACGACACCCCAGAACTGCACAAGCAGGATACCATGATTGCCGGCGGTTTCAAGAACAATCCGGAATCCGTTCAGATTCTCGTAGAGGATGCTGCCATGGCAATTGATTCCCTGCTAAAGCTCGGAGCAGACTTCGACCGGAAACCGGACGGCTCTCTGCATCGTACGCTGGAGGGCGGTCACTGCCGTCACCGGATTTTCCACCACAAGGACACCACCGGAGAAGAAATCGTTCGGACACTAATGCGGAAAGTGAAGACTCTCCCGAACGTCACCATTCTGGAATCTGCCATGATGGTTGGTTTACAGAAAACCAGCACCGGCTTCTCCATCAACGTCCGGAAAGACGATGCATTCACAATCTACAACAGCCACTTTGTTCTGCTGGCAACTGGCGGTATTGGCAGAATGTATGCCTACACCACCAATTCCAAAATTGCAACCGGTGACGGCATTGCCTTTGCTCATGACCTCGGTGCAAAGATTCTGAATCTCCACCTCATTCAATTCCACCCGACTGCTTTCAATGACCACCACACACGGGAATGCTTCCTGATTTCTGAGGCAGTTCGTGGAGAAGGTGCTTACCTGCTGAACTGCAACAAGGAACGGTTTATGGATCGCTATGATGAACGGCTGGAACTTGCTCCGAGAGATGTTGTTTCTCACGCCATCATTGAAGAAAAAAATCGCACAGGTTCGGATAACTTCTTCTTGGATATTTCCTATAAGGATTCCGATTTTATCCGCAACCGTTTCCCGATGATTTACCAGAAAGTCCTTGAACAGGGCTATGACATGACAAAAGAACCGATTCCAATTTATCCATGCCAGCACTATTTAATGGGCGGCATTCAGGTTGACACCAATTCGGAAACGACTGTTCCGCACTTGTATGCAGCTGGCGAATGCTCGAATACAGGCGTTCACGGCAACAATCGACTGGCAAGCAATTCCCTACTGGAAGCACTGGTATTCTCCAGACGGGCTGCATTGGATATTGCAACCAAGCTGCCGACCGTTCCGGATGCGTTTGCAGAGGCAACTTTCCCGGAAACTGCAAATACCCTGCCGATGCCAAAGGGCACTCGAACAGAAATCCGGCAGATCATGCAGAACAGCTATTTTGTCATTCCGCATCAGGCAGAATTGCTGAACGGATTTGAACGGATCAAGGAAATTCGGAGAGAACTGTATAGTGAACCGTATGCCGTTACACCGGATTTGATTGAAGCGAAAGCAATGGCAACGAATGCCTATACCATTCTGAAAGAAGTTCTCTAAATTGATTTTGAAGTGGGTTTTAAAAATGCGAGCCGCAGGCAAATAAAAAGTTTTTCGGTGCAGC
>HF997918.1 GCA_000433635.1 Ruminococcus sp. CAG:254 | reverse complement strand
AGAATGGGTATCAGAGAAGACACCGAAACTGGTTCATCTGGATGCTGGCACTTACACTCTGACAGAAGAAACCGCTCCGAACGGTTATACCGTTGCAGAATCCATTACCTTTACCGTAGACGAAGCAGGCAAGGTTACTGTAAATGGCAACGATGCTGGCGGCGTGATTACGATGAAGGATGATACCACAAAGGTTTCCATCAGCAAGCAGGATTTGACTGGTTCTCAGGAAATCCTAGGTGCAACGCTCCAGATTCTGGATCAGAATGGCAGCGTGGTAGAAGAATGGGTATCTGGTACAGATGCACACTACATCGAAGCAAAACTGACCGCAGGCGAAACCTATACGCTGCATGAAGTTGGTGCACCGAATGGTTATGCATATGCAGAAGATGTTGTCTTTACCGTTGGTACAGACGGCAAGTTGCAGACGGTAACTATGCAGGATGACACCACAAAGGTATCCATCAGCAAGCAGGATCTGACCACTGGCGAAGAATTGCCAGGTGCACAGCTCTCCTTGTATGATGCAGATGGTCAGCTGGTTGAAAGCTGGGTATCCACCGATCAGCCGCATTATCTGGAAGGCGTTTTGACCGCTGGTGCAACCTACCGACTGGTAGAAATCACCGCTCCGGATGGCTATCTGACTGCGGAAGATGTGACCTTTACTGTCAGCGAAGATGGTTCTGTGGATGAAGTTGTGATGCAGGATGAAAAGACCCAGGCAGAAATCAGCAAGCAGGACATCAGCGGCAAGGAAATCGGCGGTGCACATCTGACGGTTACTTACACCGCAAAGGATGGCAAAACCTACACGCTGGATTCTTGGGTATCCGAAGAAGGCAAGTCGCACACCATCACGGGCTTGCAGATTGGTACGATTTATACCTTGCAGGAAAAACAAGCTCCGGATGGCTATGAACTGGCAGAATCCATTGACTTCCTGTTTGATGAAAACGGCGTTCTGAATCTGGTAACTTACCAGAAGGATGAGGCTGGAAACATCACCGAAACCGTATATACAGCAGTTGATCAGATTGTTATGGTAGACGTTGCAAAGACAACAACCGAAACCACTACAACAACAACCACAGAAACAACAACAACCACCACAGAAACTACTACCACAACAACAAAACCGACTACAACCACGACAACCACCAC
>HF997917.1 GCA_000433635.1 Ruminococcus sp. CAG:254 | reverse complement strand
AACAAAACGCCGATACAGCCGCCTGATTAGCCATTTTCACATGCAGGATGTCGATGGGAATTATGATAAATTCTCTCTGACCAATCCGCAAGCAGTTGCAGTTTATCAGCTGCGGCACAAACAAATTGCATTCGACCGCTCCTATTTGTACAATCCACAAAAAGCGTTGGAATTTCGCTCAGCAGCTTCTCAAAATGGCTGGATGCAGCAGTTTTTCACGCTGCTGGTTGGATTTCCTGCGACTTGAATGACTGTCTGAGCGTAACAGATGAAATTGAAAACGCTCGGATTTCTGCAATTGTCTGGAAAGGCTCACAGACAGGCATTTCCACAACCATTTCGCTTTATTCGGATGTGTTTCAACAGAAGGAAACTTAACCGACTATTTTCCATTTTTGCCCTGATTCCAACAGACTTTCAACTGTTGAAATCAGGGCTTTTTCTGTTTCTGTTTTTCAAAATGTGTTATGTATCAGATGCCGCAGGCAAAAATAAAAAGTTTTTTGATCCAACAATTTTTCAAAAATGTTGGCGAGGTGTGGGCGAGCAGCCCACATTTGCGGAGCAAATCAAACTGCATGATAAATTGCAACAAAAATCTAAGAGAGGATCGAAAGAATCGCAATTGCCTTCAAAAATCAAAAGGCTATAATGATAGATAAGGTTTCAGGGGCAATTGCGATCCCCACGGCAAGCTGGGGATGTGCCCCAGCCTTGCCGAACCGGATTCAGGTGGTATTTCTAAGAACAATATTTTGCATAAAACAATGCAAAAATAACTCTTAGATAAAACGATTACATGAAACATTACAAAAACTGCTCTTAGGAAAAACGATTTTCAGCGTCCGGCAAAAGGGGGTTCCCCCCCTGCTTTTGCCTGCCAGCGTGCTGCAATTGCCCCGTTGCCTTGTCCGAATTTATAACCTTAATACTCATTGTTCAACTTTGTTTGAATTGGAAAGTTTCAAAAAATGCAATTGCAGCAGG
>HF997916.1:13830-30838 GCA_000433635.1 Ruminococcus sp. CAG:254 | reverse complement strand
TAAGTTAATGACATTGGGGGCAAGCTGCCCCCTGCATAGACTTTGCAATTATGAGAAACGAAAATCTAAGAAGTAATCGCAGTTCGCCGTTTTAAAAACAAAGAAAAATCCGATAAACAGCAATCTAAGAAAAGTTTGTTTGCAATTCGGAAAACCTACCACCGGCGAGCTGCGTACGTAGGCAAACAGCGAAGCGTATTTGCCGGACGCTTCAGACCGTTTTCCCTAGAACAGTTCCCCACTACATGTATTAAAATCATGAAAAAAACGTAAAAAAATATCGATTCTCTTGACAACCGCCATCAAAAGTAGTATAATAAGATTCCATGATGTGATGTCATGCTTTCAGAAAATAACAGGACTACTGTCTGCCTCAAGGCGGATGGGCTGCTGTATTTTATTGCGATTCTTCGGAATCGGTAAAAACAACAGAAAGAGGTGAAACTACATGAAAAAGGGACTGCACCCGACTTTTGAAAAGACCACTATCACTTGTCACTGCGGCAACGTAATGGAAACCATGTCCACCAAGAAGGACATCAAGGTTGAAATCTGTGCAAAGTGCCACCCGTTCTTTACCGGTAAACAGAAGCTGGTAGATACTGGCGGACGTGTTGACCGTTTCAAGAAGCGGTTTAATCTGGACAAGTAAGCGAACAGATCTTCTTCCCTGCGAAGAAACAGATGGTACGAAAACGGTATCTCATCTGTACGCAAACAGACCAACGGAGCAGGACGGTAAGGCATATGATTCTTACCGTCCTGTTTGTCTACATAAAACGATTGGAGGCGTTCCATGGGATACCGAACCATTGCACAGGCAGTGACTGCCTCTTTTATCGAAAAAAAATCAGAATTTATTGCAACATTGGTGCCGGTACAGACAGCAGACGCTGCCATTGCCTGTATTGAAGAAGTTCGCAAGGCGAACCGCAAAGCCCGACACAATGTTTATGCTTATATCTTGCGGGAAAACCATATGACCCGTTATTCCGATGACGGCGAGCCGCAGGGAACGGCTGGCGTTCCCGTCCTGAATGTTCTGCAAAAACAGAATCTCACCGATGTCTGTTGTGTGGTCACCCGTTATTTTGGCGGCATTCTGCTGGGCGGCGGCGGTTTGGTACGGGCGTATTCCCACAGTGCTGCACTGGCAGTGGAAGCAGCACAGATTCAGACAAAAATTTCCTGTCATCCAGTGACCTTAAAAATGGCATACTCTCTCTATGGAAAGGTATCCTATCAACTGCCACAGCTGCCCATTTTGCAGCAGAATGCGGATTTCGGCGATACGGTAACCTTGTCGTTGCTTGTACCAGCTGGCTTAACAGCGTCGTTCCAAGCAGATATGATTGAACTGACAAACGGAGAAATTTCCATTCAGGTCGGGGAACAATTGGATGCAGATTTTGCGGAGGTTGCAGACCGGTTGCCGCCGGAACTGCTGTGATTCGTAGGAAAACAACCACAAGAACGCCTTGTATGCGGAGAACGATGGAAGGCAGGTGACAGCAGATGGTTTCTGATGTGTTTCTGGAACAGCTGCGGAATGCGTGTCCGCTGGAAGAAATCGCACGCACTTATGTGGATTTGAAACGGCGTGGCAGAACCTACGTCTGCAATTGTCCGTTCCATTCGGAAAAAACACCGTCTTTTACGGTATTTCCCGATACGCAAAGCTTTTATTGTTTCGGCTGTGGGGCTGGCGGTGATGTCATCACCTTTATTCAGCAGATTGAAAATCTGGATTTTATGGATGCGGTGAAACTGCTGGCACAAAACAGTGGTATGACTGTTCCCGAACAGGGGGCAGATGAAAAACAATCCCGTATGCGAAAGCGGATTCTCGCTGTAAATCGAGCCGCTGCCAATTTCTATTACCGAATGCTGACTGGCAGCGATAAACGGGGGCTGCAATATTTCATCCAGCGACATCTAACCACGACCACCATTAAAAAGTACGGGCTAGGCTTTGCTCCGGAAACTTGGGATGCTTTGAGTCGGTATCTGCTACAGCAGGGATTTACGGAAGAGGAACTGTTGCTGGCAGATGTTTCCCGTCGCTCCCGAAGAGGAACGCTCATTGATACGTTCCGAAATCGTGTGATATTTCCCATTGTTGATTTGCGGGGAAATGTCATTGGATTCGGTGGACGGGTGTTGGATGACAGCCAACCAAAATATTTGAATACTGCACAAACGCCGGTATTTGACAAGGGGAAAAACCTGTTTTCCCTGCAATTTGCCAAAAATTCTGTAACCACAACGCTGATTTTGGCGGAAGGGTATATGGATGTCATCGCTGTTCATCAGGCAGGGTTTGAAAATGTTGTGGCGACGCTGGGAACTGCCATTACACCCGACCAGGCAAGAAAAATTTCCCAGTATGCAAAAACCGTGATTATTGCCTATGATAGCGATGCAGCTGGGCAGGCAGCAACGCAAAAGGCAATGCGGCATTTTAGTGAAGTGGGGATTGAAACCAAAATCTTACGGATGCAGGGTGCAAAAGACCCCGATGAATATATTCGGAAATTTGGGGCAGAACGATTTCGGATGCTCTTAGAGGGTTCGGAAGATGCTATCAATTTCCAACTAGACCGCTGTGAAATGGGGCTGGATTTACAGACGGAAAACGGCAGGGCAACGCTGTTGCGGCGTGCCACAGAAGTTCTGATTCAGATTCCAGACCCTGTGACAAGAGAAGTTTACCTGATGCGAACTGCAGAAAAATGTCATATATCGGCAGATGTTTTGCGTGTGAGCGTCAATCGAAAGCAGAAAAATCGGCAGAAGATGCAGAAGAAAAAGGAATTCAGCAATCTGGTTGCACATACGGTAACGGCACAGCAAACCGCAGCAGATGTCAGCGGAATGGCAGGCAGTTCCAGAACGGTGCGAGCACAGGAACGATTGCTCTGTTATTTCCTGTCACAGCCGGAGCAGATTTCCAAACTGGCAGACCATTTGCAGCCAGAACAGTTTACCGTTCCATTTTATCAGAAGCTGTTTCAACTGTTGCTGGAGCACCAGCAACAGGAATCAGATGGCTGGATTTCCGCTCTGGGAATGCAGCTGACACCGCAGGAAATGGGAACGGTGAGCCGTCTGCTCAATTTAAAACAGACTTGTCCAATCAGTCCGCAGGAAGTGCAGGATTGTATCCAGCTGCTGCAAACCCATTTGGTGCAGGCGTTGGATTCAGATGCAGCCCTTTTGGAACTGGTTGCACAGAAAAAGAAGAAGAATCAAGCATGGCAATGATGCGGCATTGTCCGCCTTGGAAAGGAACGAGGAATCATGGAAGGAAAAACGACCATTGAAAAACTGATGGAACGGGGAAAGGCAACCGGAGAACTGACCACAAAGGAAATCAGTGATGCACTGGAAGAACTGGATTTCGATGTCGATCAGCTGAACTCTTTTTATGACACCTGTGACCGTTTGAACATCAAGATTATTGACGATACTGCACCAGAAATTTCCGGAAAAGGCGGAGATGCGGATTTGGTGGACGATTTAGAAATGGCACTTTCCACCGAAGGCATTGCGATTGATGACCCAGTAAAGGTTTATCTGAAAGAAATTGGACGTGTGCCGCTGTTGTCCTCCGATGAGGAAACGGAACTTGCCAAGCGGATGGCGGAAGGCGATACCAAGGCAAAAAATCGCTTGTCAGAAGCCAACTTGCGTCTGGTTGTCAGCATTGCAAAGAAGTATGTCGGCAGAGGGATGCAGTTCCTGGATTTGATTCAGGAAGGCAATTTGGGCTTGCTGAAGGCAGTTGAAAAGTTTGACTATACCAAGGGCTTTAAGTTCTCCACCTATGCAACCTGGTGGATTCGGCAGGCAATTACCCGTGCCATTGCCGACCAGGCAAGAACCATCCGGATTCCGGTGCATATGGTAGAAACGATTTCCAAGGTCAAGAAAGTTTCCAGCCAGCTGCTGCATGAAACGGGTCACGACCCATCTGCGGAAGAGATTGCAGAAAAGTTGAACATGCCAGCGGAACGGGTACGGGAAATCATGCGGATTGCACAAGACCCAGTTTCTCTGGAAACCCCAATCGGCGAAGAAGAAGATAGCCATTTGGGCGACTTTATTCCGGATGATGATGCACCAGCTCCGGCAGATGCAGCTTCTTTGATGCTGTTGAAAGAGCAGTTGAATGATGTGTTGTCGACTTTGACTGATCGGGAAGCAAAGGTATTGAAGTTGCGGTTCGGTCTGGAGGATGGACGTTCTCGAACACTGGAAGAAGTGGGCAAGGAATTCGATGTCACCAGAGAACGGATTCGGCAGATTGAAGCAAAGGCACTGCGGAAGCTGCGGCATCCGAGCAGAAGTAAAAAGGTAAAAGATTTTCTGGATTGAGGCAGTCCGTTACATAGACGGGATGAAATCACCAGATGAGAGAGTCAGTCCTGCGAGAGCAGGGCTGATTTTTTTATGTGTGTTTGCACAATTCCCGTTGTTTTGCTGCTGCCTGCAACAAAAGCAGCGTTGCCCCCACCAGAAACAGCGATGCAATGGGCGTTGTACGGCTATACTGCACCGCCGGAGCAGAAACGGAACAGATTTCCGGTGAAACAACGGCATTTGGGAACACCTGACAGCCAATCCAGCAGAATCCGGCTGCCAATCCTCCAGCCAACACCCGCAAGGACAGCATCCAGTACAGAGAAAGCCGTCCGCCCGTGATGGTGAAAATCTGTAAATGTACGCAAATACCGCCGAAGGCGAGCAGAGCTGCAAAAAGTGCCAGTAATACGGGCGTGTTTGGAACAAGCTGCGTTAGAGCAGTAATCTCCAGACCAGCAGACAGCAAGCCTTCTGCGGTATTTTTCGGGAATCTCCATTGCAGCGGAATGGTAAGTAGGGCATACAGTCCGGAAGCCTGTGCAACGGTCATCAAACAGCGGAAAAATAAAATCATCGCACACATTTGCAGCAAAGCTGCACCAGATTGCGTGACAGTTTCCACGAGTGTTTTCGCCTGTAGACGTTGGAGGGAAACGGTTGGCAAGTTGGGCAGCTTTAAAAATCGGCAGGCAATTATAAATAGACTGAAATTTGCAAGCAAAATTGACCCGAACAGCAGCCAACAGCCAGACGTTCCAGCCTGAGCGGAGAGCGTTCCGAAGAGAAAGGCAGGGCCGCTGCCAAAGCAAATACCGGAGAGAATGGCTGCTTGTTTGGGGCGAAGTGTTCCGTTTTGCAGTTCGTTGTCCAGTAATTTTGCACCGATGGGATAGCCGCCAATCTGACTGAGCAGAAAAATTGCAAGGCATACATCCGGAATCCGCAGTACATTTTGTGTGAAGCGGTGCAGCGGTTTCAGTAATAGCATATGGGCATTTGTATGGATGAGCAGCTGTGCTGCAATCATCATCGCATAGAGCGAGGGCAGAATGACTTGCAGACAGAGAAAAACACCCTCTGCAAGTGCTGTATGAATCGGAGCAGCATAGACCAGACAGCCAACGGTCAATAATAATAGAAGGATGCAAGTGCCAGCGGTCAAAAAAATCCCTCTTTTCTGTGAAATGGAGTGGGGCTTGATGATGCAGGTTCTATGTTATCATAGCGATTTTTCGTGAAAAATATGCCAAATGATTCAAGTACTTTTTTCTTTCTGCATCGCATATAGTGCAGTGAGGTGATGGCGGTTGTTGGAACGCTGGACAGAATGGGGGCGGAAATGGTTTCATTTACAGCCCATGTTGCATGTTGCTGGCAATCAGGAACTTCGGATTGAGAATTGCCGGCACATTTTAGAATATAATGATATTCGGATTGTCATTCAGACGCAGGATTTGCAGATTTCCGTCTGGGGCAAGTCGTTGCAAGTGGATACTTACGCAACCGATGGCGTTTTGATTCACGGAACGCTGCAAAGCATTGAATTGGAACAGAGGGGAGGACGCTGCAAATGAAACGCCAAGCCGCAGAAAAACGGGGACTGTGGGGGCAGGTGTTCGGCGTTGTCCGAATTGCTGCACAGGGGAAAAAGGGAACAGCATTTTTCGATGCTCTGCGTGCAAAGCATATTCGCTGTTTTGGGCAGCAGATAGAAAAAGATACCGTGCAAGGCGTGATATATGCCAAAGACTGCAAGAAAATGCGAAAGCTGGCGGAACAATATGGAATGGTTGTGACAGAAACACCTTGCAAAACGTTGCAATTTTTCCTCTGGCGGCATCGGCTGCGATTTGGAATCCCCATTGGAATGATACTGGCAAGCTGTTTTCTGATTTATTGCTGCAATGTCGTGATGCTGATTGAAGTGCAGGGAAATACGACCATTTCCGATGAAAAGATTTGTGCGGTGCTGGAGGAATGCGGCGTAAAAAGGGGTTCGTTTATGGGGACAGTACCATTTCGCCGCTGTGAACATCAGCTGCGGGCAGCAATTCCGGAATTGTGTCGGGTTGCCATGCGGCATACTGGAAATCGGTTGGTAGTGGAAGTGACAGAAACGCCGGAAGAAGTTGCACCGCTAGAAAAGCGAGTACCCTGTAATATCGTGTCTGCGTATGATGCAGAAATCACGAGCGTTACAGTGCGGAGCGGACAACTTCTTTGTGCAGTAAAAGAACCTGTGCAAAAGGGAACATTGCTGGTCAGTGGCGTGCAAATAGATGAAGAAGGAAACATCCGCTTACGCCATGCGATGGCGGATATTGAGGGTATTTATCAGATAGAAGAAACCTTTTCCTGTGCGTATGAACAGACGATTCGTACTAGTTCCGGACGAGAGCAGACAAAGACGAGTTTGGATTTTTTCACGTTGGAGTTGCCACTTTCCAAATCGCAAAAGCCTTATGCTTACGGGCAGACGATGACGGAACGAACGCCGTTGACGATTTTTGGAAAGTCATTGCCAATTGCCATTTGTCAGGAAACCAATCGAGAATATACAGAGACGATCTTGCAATTTACACCAGAAGAAGCAAAACAGGACTTGGAACAGCAGATTCAGCGATACGAGCGAAATTTTTTGACGGATGTAGAAATTTTAGAGAAACAGGTGACGGATACAAAAAAAGAAACGGTACTATGCAGCACCGTTTCTTATACGCTCAAGGGAGAGATTGGTATTTCTAAAGAAATTTTTGCAAAGACAGAACATTAAAAGATAAACCAATTAAAATTGTTAAACATCCTGTTTCAGCAAGAACCGATTCAAGGAAATCAAGTCGGTTAAATCGACCGTGTTGTTTTCGTTCCAGTCTGCATTCTCTGTGACAAGAATGGTTTTCGGGTTTAACAGATACCGCCGAATCAGCATAGAGTCTAAAATATTGGTCATTTCATCTCCGTTTGCATCGCCCTTGATGGGGGATTCTGTCGGGGTTGTAGGGTCTGTTGGGTTGGTAGAACCATAATAGTCGCCTAAAGAAATGCCATTTGCTCCTAAAGCAGTCTGATGGTCTAAGCTGATGAATTTTCCGCTATCTGTCTGCCAGAGAGCAGGCTCTACAAGAGCATATTTATCTTCATCCCATTTTCCAAAGTTGTCATAGACTAGTCCACCGGTATCGCCAGAGTTTTCATTGAAGCACCAGAATGTGTGGTGAATATGATTTTCAATCATCAAATCCCGCAGTGCGAGCATCCATTTTTGATTAGAACCGTCTGGGTCATGCTGGGAGTCGATAAATCCGCCCCATTCGCCCATCAACAGCGGTGCAACTTTTTCATCTAATAAATAGAACCAGTTGTCATACCAGCAATCTTTGAGCAAGGTTTCTTTTGTGAAGCCCTCATAGAACCATTTCTGCTGGTAAACCAATGGGCCATAGTCGTGCGGAGAATAAACCAGCTGACTTTGATATTCGCCTAGGTCAATCGGATTTTCCTTTGCTCCTCGGAAATTTCCGCCCCACCAAGTGCCATAATAATATTCAGTGTTGGTTGTCCAGTCGATAGCCGGAGCTGTCCAGTCATAGCCTTCTTTCGGATAGACTTCGACCCCTTCTACCATAACCAGCAAGTTCGGATTTTCTTTCAGAACGTGTGCGGCAGCCTGTTCCGCTGCATATTTCCAGTTATTCGGGTCGGTGGTGTCGTCCCACTTTGCCATTTTATCAGGGACATCCGCTTTTCCGTGCGGTTCATTTTTCAGGTCGATGGCTAAAATTGTATCATCATCTTTGTAATAGTCTGCGAACCAAGACAGTGCCTCGAACCAATCCTCGGTACTGAATTTATCGGTATACCAGAGGTTGACTTGATGCCCAGCGGAGGCAGTTTCTGCACTGTGAATATCAATCATAATTTTAATGCCCAGCTCTCGACACCAAGCAATTGCCTGATTCCAGATATCGAAGCTGTATTTTACCGTTCCGCCGACAACACCCTCTTTGGTCAGTTCCGGGTTTGTCCATTCGTTGACTTTTGGCGTTGCTGGGTCAGGGTCGCCGTTTTTCCATTGCAGCAGCAGTTCCGTAGAAACCGGAATCCGCAGCAGGTTAAAGCCGTGGTCGGCGATTTGCGTCAGCATTTCGTGCATATTTTGCGACCACACGCCATCAAATACCTGACTGCCAACATTATAGCCGAACCAGTTGCAGCCCGTCAGCCAGACCGGATTCCCGTTTCGGTCAACGATTTCCGCATTGTCATTGACGTGCAGCCAGTCATCGTGCCAAGAATCTGGCTCTGCGGCAGCAGATACCGCCGGAGCGATGGCAGAACCTGTTCCCAGCAGCAGGGCGGAAACCGTAAAGATGGCACATAATTTTTGTAGAAATGTCCGTTTTTTCATGAGAAAACCCCTTTCGTTTTTTTGCGAATTCACTAATTTTATCTTATCATGTTTTCTTTTTTCTGTCAAGAATTTTTTGTGCTGGACATCATTCCGTCATGATAAATAAGAATTATTATCAAATGAAAATAATTCTTGATAGTGCTTGCAAAATTGCCGGAGATGGTTTATAATAGAATCAGAAACCATTCATTTTTATCTGGTCGATTTTGGAGGTATGGAACAATGACAGTATATGATTCGATTCCTGTAACCGTTACGGGCGGAACGCTCTCAGATGCAGAGATTGCCGCATATGTGAAGCACAGCAAGAAAACCTATCCGAACCGGAAGATTGAACAGCTTTCCATTCAGGTGGACGGAGATTTTGTAGACCTGCGATGTCAGTTTGCACCGGAGAATTTTGAACGGATTCGCCGGATTACAGGTTATCTGGTGGGAACACTCGACCGCTTCAACGATGCGAAGCGGGCAGAAGTGCAAGACAGAGTGAAGCATTTATAAGCAGAAAAAGACCCAATTTCATGTAAAAATACCGCTGAAAATTTCCTGTGATAGAATGCCATTGTGGTGAGATACTACTATTGCGACGAAAACGCCGCACACAAACCGGCAGAAACCCTGCTGGAACAACATTCTAAAATGAGAAAGGTGTTTTTAATATGAAGGGCGAATTCACACAGAAGGGCAAAGAAGCAATGGAACGGTTTAAGGTTGAATCTGCCAACGAAGTTGGCGTAAACCTGAAGCAGGGCTATAACGGCGACCTGACTGCAAGACAGGCTGGTTCGATTGGCGGTATGATGGTCAAGAAGATGATCGACGCTTACAAGATGCAGTAACCGAACGATTCTTTTCATTGCCCCCACGATTTGCACAGCATTGTCCTTTCTTTTCTGTAGTGTCTGACCGACCATGCGAACAAGCAGACTCTGTTCCATGACAGCAAAAAAGAAATGCTTTGCAAAACAGCAACAAAAAGCCCCATCTGGTGCGAACAGTGCCGGATGGGGTTGCTGTTTGTATGATGAAAAAAGAGTGTAAAAATAAAAGCAGCGTCACTTCAGAATCCTCCGAAATGACACTGCTTTTTCCAAAATAAATTTGGCGCAGAAAGAGGGATTTGAACCCTCGCGCCGGTTTCCCGACCTACTCCCTTAGCAGGGGAGCCCCTTCACCACTTGGGTATTTCTGCAAGTTGTGAATGATAAAAATATTGGCGGAGAGGGTGGGATTCGAACCCACGGTTCCTTGCGGAATCACTGGTTTTCAAGACCAGCTCCTTAAACCACTCGGACACCTCTCCTGATGTCAGATGGCTTGCTCGTTCCTATCAGAATCAGCTTTATTATTATAGCATAGACACACCTATTTGTCAACTGTTTTTTCACTTTTTTAAGAAACGAAAGAAAAAACAGAAAAAAATAAAAATAAAAAAGAATTTTGCAGAAATCATAAAACAACAAGCTGGAAACTGCTTGTTTTGCAATTTCCGGCTTGCCGTTTTAATAGGAGGTTGTTTATCAAATATTAGTCGTCGCCCTGTAAAGCATCGTAACCTGTTTCGCCCGTACGAACCTTTACAACTTCTTCGACGTCGTAAACGAAAATCTTACCATCACCAATCTGACCCGTGTACAGAACCTTCTTGCAGACATCTACAATCGTTTCTACCGGAATGCTGGTGACAACAATTTCAATCTTAACCTTCGGCAGGAGCTTCGGCCCATCGACCCGAACACCACGATAATACTGCGAGTTGCCCTTTTGTGTACCGTAGCCCTGTACCTGTGTAACAGTCATACCGTTGACACCAATCTTGTTCAAAGCGGATTGCAGAACTGCCAGCTTTTCCTGCTTGCAGATGACAACAATCTTGGACATCTTCGCAGTGCCCGTAGCTGGCTTTACAATCAGCTGCGGTTCTGGCAGGTCAACCCCTGCAACCGATGCATTTTCTGTATCCATAGAAACGGTTGCAGCAGACGGCATAAAGTCTGCATAAGCGGAAGGCAGGTTGTGTTCGGTTGCGTCCAAACCAATGACTTCTTCTTCTGCAGAAGCACGCAAGCCAATGGTGTGCTTGATAATCAGGAATGTAATGGTAATCAGAACAGCTGTCCATGCAGCGATGCAGAGCAGACCCAACAGCTGAGAGCCGAGCAGGCTGAAACCGCCGCCGTAGAACAAACCTGTGCAGCCGGAGAGCGGTGCATCCGGTGTTGCGAACAGACCAACCGCAATGATGCCCCACAGACCGTTGAAGAAGTGAACTGCAACAGCACCAACCGGGTCATCAACGTGCAATACATGGTCTAAGAGCCATACGCCGAAGCAAACCAGCAGACCAGAAACAATACCAACGATGATTGCACCAGTAGCATCCATGACATCACAGCCAGCGGTGATACCAACCAGACCAGCCAGAGAAGCGTTCAAGCACATGGAAACATCTGGCTTACCATATTTCAGCCAAGTAAAGACCATGCAAACGAAAGTTGCAATTGCCGGAGCAATGGTTGTGGTTACGAAAATTGAACCCAGCTGTTCAACAGAGGTTGCAGCAGCACCGTTGAATCCATACCAGCCAAACCAAAGAATGAAGCAGCCCAAAGCACCGATCGTCAGGGAGTGACCCGGAATGGCATTGACTTTGACGTTTCCGTTTTCATCTTTGGTGAATTTACCAATACGAGGGCCGAGGATGGATGCACCAATCAGGGCACACAGACCGCCGACAAAGTGAATCACACCAGAACCAGCGAAATCATGGAATGGAGTATCCAGTGTGGACAGCCAGCCGCCGCCCCATACCCAGTGGGCTTCTACCGGATAAATCAATGCAGAAATGACTGCGGAATAAATACAATAGGAAATGAACTTGGTTCGTTCTGCCATCGCACCGGAAACAATTGTTGCTGCCGTTGCACAGAAAACCAAGTTAAATACAAAACCAGACCAATTGAAGTTTGCATAATCGGAGAAAATATCGAAGCCCGGCTTGCCAATCAGACCAAGCCAGTCTTCGCCCAGCAGCAAACTAAATCCGATTAAAATGAAAACAACTGTACCAATACAGAAGTCCATTAAGTTTTTCATGATAATGTTGCCGGCATTTTTTGCTCTGGTAAAACCGGTTTCTACCATTGCAAATCCGCACTGCATAAAGAATACCAATGCCGCACCGACCAAGAACCATACGCCAAATACCTGACCGCCAACGAGATCTAACAATTTTGTTTCGTCCATTCTGATACATCCTTCCGTGTTGTAAATTTGTTTCGGAGAAGCGAGCTCCTTCTTCCACCGGAACACAAGATGATGTGAGAAACAAAAAAGGTGCTGAATCGGCTCTTATTCCGATTCAGCACCTTTGCTGTTTATGCTATTATGATAGCACAGAAATGGTCATTTGTCAACCGGAAATCTGATACAAATTTCCGGCTGCTTTTTCTTGAAATTTTGTCGATTTTATGCAAACCTCACGGGGCGTTCACATTGTCAACACAAGATTTATTGCTTTTTGCCAAAGGTTTCCGTCAGCATCACTGCGGTTTTTGCCAAATAGTCAATTTCCGCCTGCTCCAGCTTTCCGGCATCGCAAGCCGCTGCTACAGTCGGGTCGAGCGGAATGCGTTCCAGAACCGGAACAGCGTGGCTATCTACATGGTCATCTGAGCCGAACAGCGGAATTTCTTTTCCGCAGTCTGGACATCGCAGGAACCGCATATTTTCCACCATACCCAAAACCGGGACTTGCATCATCTGTGCCATGTTCATTGCCTTGTCCACAATCATGGAAACCAAAGACTGCGGTGTGGATACGATTAGAATGCCGTTGATGGGCAGGGACTGAAAGACAGTCAGCGGAACGTCACCCGTCCCCGGAGGCATATCGACAAATAAAAAGTCCACATCGCCCCACTGCACATCTTCCCAGAACTGCTTGACAACGCCAGAAATGACTGGACCTCTCCAGAGTACTGGGTCAGTTGCGTTCGGCAGCAGCATATTCATAGACATAATCTTAACGCCGCTTTCGGTGACATGCGGCAGCAGAGAATTATCGACTGCTTCTGCCGGCTTGTTGATGCCGAAAATTTTCGGAATGGATGGGCCAGTGATATCCGCATCCAAAATAGCTGCGTGATAGCCCAGCCGCTGGGTCTGAATGGCGAGCAGGCTGGTAACCAGAGATTTTCCGACCCCGCCTTTTCCACCAACAACCGCAATGACATTCTTGACACCGCTGGTGTGTTCTTTCACTCTCTTTTCGTGTTCCAGATCCTGTGTGCTGCAATTGCCATTGCTGCCGCAGGAATCGCACTGATGATTGCATGCTTCTCCCATGTTGCAATCCTCCTTTTTGTTTGTTGGGGCTGCTGTTGGAATCTCCAAACAGCGAGCCGATTATAGCAATGGAGCGAGTAGCCCCAATACATAACTATTGCATTTCTGATACCACTTTCGGTTTTTGCAGTCCTCTAATGTGATGGGCTGTGATTTCCGTTGTGTTTTCAGGAAATCTGCCAGCATGGTTTGAATCACATTGCAGTGGTAAATCAGCGTTGCACATTCAAAGTGCAGGTATAAGCTGCGGTAATCCAAGTTGATTGTCCCTAAAACTGCCAGTTCATCATCCACGACAAAGCTTTTTGCATGGATGAAACCGGGGGTATATTCAAAGATTTTGACACCGGATTCCAGCAACTCTTGATAAGCATTCCACGCCAGCTGGTAAACATACCATTTATCCGGAATATGGGGTGTGATAATTCGGACATCAACGCCTTTTTCTGCTGCGAGTTTCAGGGCAGTCAATAAGTCGTGATCGGGAATCAGATACGGTGTTTCAATGTAGACATACCGTTTTGCGTTGGAGATCAAATCCAGATAGACCATAACGCCCTTTACATCGTCCTGCACGGGGCTGTCTCCGTAAGGCTGAATGAATCCGCCATTGGTCTGCTTTGGCAGGTAAGTTGGGCGGTATTGGTCGTAGGCTTCTTTTCGGTTGGGGTTGTTCATGTTCCAGAGTTGCAGGAACATCATGGTATAGCTCCAGACGGCTGCCCCTTCCAGCATGATGGCGGTATCTTTCCAATGCCCAAACCGCACTTTTTCGTTGATGTATTCATCTGCCAGATTCGTACCGCCATTGAACGCAATGTTTCCATCAATGACCAGAATTTTGCGGTGGTCACGGTTGTTCTGGGCGGAAGAAAGCAGCGGACGAAACGGGTTGAAGCATCGGCATTGAATGTGGTGTTGCTTGGCAATTTTCAGGAAATCGCCTGTTGAAAAGAATTTTGTGCCAAATCCATCATACATCAGGCGAACTTCTACGCCTGCTCGTGCTCGTTCGATGAGAATTTCCAGAAATTCATTCCACATTTTCCCCGGTGCAATGATGAAATATTCAATAAAGATAAAGCGTTTTGCTTCTCGCAGGCGGTTTTTCATCTCTGCAAATTGTTCTTCGCCCAGTGGAAAATAGGTGACATTGGTCTGTTCATAGACCGGAAAACCTGTATGCTGCAAGTAGGTGGATAAGTTGTAAACCTGCTGACTGTCATTGAATAGGTGTCGGGCAGCGTCCGGCTCTTGTGTGAGCAGGGGTTTGGTCTGTTCCATCTGTTGTTTGTAGTTGTGGAAGAAAATACGGGTATCTCTTCGAGTTTTCAGAAACAGATAGGACAATCCGCCGAAAATCGGCAAGACCGCAATGACCACCAGCCATGCATTTTTATAGGTTGGATTTTTTCGGGAATTGGTGATATAGACGATGAGCAGCCCATTCAGCAATAGCAATGCACCATAAACCCACGCATAATTCCGGTTCAGAAACAGAACAGAGAGCACCAGAAAGGCAATCTGCACCAGCATCAGCAAAATGTAGAGCATGTTTTGATTGAACAGATGTTTCCATATTTTTTTCATAGAAAAGCCCTCCTTACCTCTGGCAACCTGTAAAAATCGAACACTTCTATTATAACACAATGCAGGCAGAAATGCAAGCCGGTCATTTTACGCATTTCGTAAATTTTTCCCAAAAGTGCTTGACTTTTTTTCTGGTATCCGGTATAATGAAATTGTATGGACAAACATATTTTTTGTTCGTTTTGACGAAAAAGGGAGGAGCTTTTTATGAAAATGTGGAAACGCTGGAAAGCGGTTTTGTTGGCTGGCATGATGGCTTGCACCGCTGTTGCAGCTTCTGTTCCGGCAATTGGAACACTGAACGCACAGGCGGAAGAGGATACGAACAACGATGACTGGCTGCACGCAGTCGGCAGCCGGCTCTATGATAAGGACGGCAATGAAGTCTGGCTGACGGGTGCAAATTGGTTCGGTATGAACTGCACCGAAAACAGTCCGCATGGCTTATATGCAGCAGACATCAATGTCTTTGTAGAAAATATTGCGAACCACGGCATTAACATTGTAAGAATGCCGATTTCTACGGAACTGCTCTGCTCTTGGATGAACGGCGAACCGCTGGAAGTAAAGAGCATGAACTGCTACGCCAATCCGGAACTCTCCAAAAACGGAGATGGTAAAGACCCGGCAAAGAATAGTATGGAAATCTTCGACATTATTATGCAGAAGATGAAGAAATATGGCATTAAGGTCATGGTGGACGTACACAGTCCGGCAGCTCACAACTCCGGTCATAACTATAATTTGTGGTACTATGATGCTTCGGCGGCTGATGCAGATAACATGGCAGTGGGTGCATATTCCGGCGAACAGATTACATGGGATATGTGGAAAGATTCCATCACCTGGCTGGCAGATAAATATAAGAATGATGATACCTTGATTGGCTACGACCTGAAGAACGAACCGCACGGAAAGCGTGGCTATAATGGTACAACTTGCCCGACAGATATTGCAAAGTGGGATGATTCCACCGATTTGAACAACTGGGCATACTCTGCAACGGAATGTGCAAATTCGATTTTGGATGTCAACCCGAATGCTCTGATTTTTGTAGAGGGCGTAGAACAGTATCCAAAGACGGAAAAGGGCTATACCTATGATACCGCTGACATCTGGCAAGCTCCGGCAGATGTTTCCCCGTGGTATGGTGCATGGTGGGGCGGCAATCTGCGTGGCGTTCGGGATTATCCGATTCAGCCGGATTCCGGTACAAGCCAGATTGTCTATTCTCCGCATGACTATGGTCCGTCTGTTTATAATCAGACTTGGTTTGATAAGGATTTCACGGAACAGACGCTGTTGGATGACTATTGGTATGATACTTGGGCATATATCAACGCTGAAAACATTGCACCGCTGCTGATTGGCGAATGGGGCGGTCATATGGATGGCGGAAAGAATGAAAAATGGATGACGCTGCTGCGGGATTACATGATTAACCATCATATCAACCATACATTCTGGGGCTTGAACCCGAACTCCGGCGATACTGGCGGACTGTTGAGCTATGACTTTATGACATGGGATACAGAAAAGTATGATATGTTTAAGGAATCCCTGTGGCAGACACAGAAAACCGGAAAGTTTATCGGTTTAGACCATCAGAAAGCACTTGGCACGGATGGTTCTGGTATTTCCGTATCAGAATTCTACAAGTCCTATGCATCGACCGAGGGCAGCAACTTGGATGGCGGAACGATTGTAGACGGCAACACCACCAAACCAACTACCGAACCAACAAAGCCATCTACAACCACAACGACAACCACTACTACAACGGCTGCAATTACAACAGAAGCACCGATTACGGAAGTGATTGGCGATATTGACGGCGACAAGAAATTGACGGTTTCGGATGCCGTTTTGCTGAATCGGTATTTGCTCCGGAAAATAGACGGAAAAGATGCAGCATATACCTTTGAACGGGGCGACCTGAACAAGGATGGCGTTTTGAATATTGTGGATGCGATTGCCTATAAACAATATTTATCTGGGAATATCGCTCCGCCGGAACTTTAACAAATAACAGCACGGATTCTTCCACCGCTACAGGTGGTGAGAGAAACTGCAAATCAGAACGGGAACGTCAATGGCGGGCGGAGAGAAATCGGTATCCCTCATTGATACGAGGCAAACCACAGTCAGTCCTCTGTTGACATGTCAGACTCTGTGAAATTACTGACTGCGGATTGAAACAATGATGTTGGAAGGAAGTTTTTGTCATGAAATTAAAAAAACGATTACAGGCAGTTTTGCTGGCAGGAATGATGGCATTGTCTGCAACAGCCGCTG
>HF997916.1:0-13821 GCA_000433635.1 Ruminococcus sp. CAG:254 | reverse complement strand
GGCATTGTCTGCAACAGCCGCTGCAATCCCCAGCTTTACCACCATCTCTGCACAGGCAGAGGATACGAACAATGATGACTGGTTGCACGCAGTCGGCAGCCGCCTCTATGACAAGGACGGCAATGAAGTCTGGCTGACAGGTGCAAACTGGTTCGGCTTCAACTGCGGAGAAAACTGCTTGCACTATCTGTGGAGCGGTGACGTGGATGATATGCTTTCCGAAGTTGCCGACCGCGGCATCAATGTTATTCGGATGCCGATTTCTACAGAACTGCTGATTTCTTGGATGAATGACACACCAAACCCTGTTTCCAGTGTGTCTGCTGAAAACAATCCGCCGTATTTTGTCATCAATCCGGATTTCCTGAATGCAGATGGAAGCATGAAAAACAGCATGGAAATCTTCGACATTATCATGCAGAAGTGCAAGAAATACGGCTTGAAAGCGTTTATTGACATTCACAGCCCGCATACGGACAACTCTGGTCATAACTATAATTTATGGTATGGCAAGGAAACCGCAGATGGGACAATGGTTACCACGGATTTGTGGATTGAAACGCTGACATGGCTGGCAGATAAGTACAAAAATGATGATACGTTGATTGGCTACGACCTGAAAAACGAACCGCACGGAAAAGGTCAGGAGGGTGCAACTGCTGCAAAGTGGGACGGCTCAACTGATGAAAATAACTGGGCATATGCAGCAACGAAATGTGCCAATTCGATTTTGGATGTCAACCCGAATGCTTTGATTTTCATCGAAGGCGTGGAACAGTCCGTGAAGAGCGATGCCTATACTTGGGGGCAGCCGGATTCTAAGACTGACCCGCCGTATATTCCGGCATGGTGGGGCGGAAACCTGCGTGGTGTCCGGAAATATCCGGTCGTTCCGGATTCCGGTACAAGCCAGATCGTGTATTCTCCGCACGATTATGGCCCGTCTGTTTATAACCAGACTTGGTTTGATAAGGATTTCACGGAACAGACTTTGCTGGATGATTATTGGTATGATACTTGGGCATATGTCAATGCCGAAGATATTGCACCGCTGCTGATTGGCGAATGGGGCGGTCATATGGACAATGGCAAGAATCAACAGTGGATGGAACTGCTGCGGGATTACATGATCAACCATCATATCAACCATACCTTCTGGTGCTTGAATACCAACTCCGGCGATACCGGCGGACTTTGGGCAGGCATTGGATATGACCAGGCTGCCAGCAAGACCAATCTGACTTGGGATGCAGATAAGTACGCACTGTTTGAAAAATCCCTGTGGCAGACGCTGGAAACCGGAAAGTACATTGGCTTAGACCACCAGAAAGCATTGGGTAACAATGGAACAGGTCTGTCCCTGTCAGAATTTTATGCATCCTATGCATCGACTGAGGGCAGCAACTTGGACGGCGGAACGATTGTAGACGGCAACACCACCAAGCCAACCACAGACACAACAAAGCCATCTACAACAACCACCACAATTACTACCACAACTACAGCAGCTGCAACGACAACAGAAGCACCGAAGACAGACGTTCTCGGCGATATTAACGATGACCAGAACGTTACCATTTCTGATTTGGTATTGCTGAATCGCTACTTGCTCCGAAAGATTGACGGAACAGATGCAGCATATGCATTCGACCGTGGCGATGTCAACGGGGATAAAATCTTAAATATTGTCGATGCAACGCTTTATCGGCAATATTTGCTGGGAACATTGAAAAAATTTCCGGCAGAATAAACCCGAATGGGTAATAGAAAGGAATTTCCCTTTATGAAACGAATGGATTATCTCACCTGGGATGCCTATTTTATGGGAGTTGCCCTGCTCTCCGCTCAGCGGAGCAAGGACAATCATACACAAGTTGGTGCTTGTATCGTCAATGCAGAAAACAAAGTGGTTTCGGTGGGTTATAACGGTATGCCGACAGGCTGCAATGACGACGTGATGCCGTGGGAACGGGATGGCGGATTTTTGGATACGAAGTATGCCTATGTCTGCCATGCGGAATTGAATGCCATTTTGAACCGCAACGCAGCCAGCCTGCAAGACTGTCGGCTGTATGTATCGCTGTTTCCGTGCAATGAATGTGCGAAGGCAATCATTCAAAGCGGTATTCGGGAAGTGATTTATCTGGATAACAAGTATGCAGATACAGAGAGTACCAAAGCATCGGTACAGATGTTCCGGCTGGCAGGGGTGACCTGTCGGGAATATCAGCCCATGCAAAAAGACATTACGCTTTCTCTTTAAACGCCGCAGGCGAATTGCGGTCGTAGGCAAAGAGCAAAGCGATTTTGCCGGATGTCACAGACTGGTTTTCCAAGAACTCAGAATTCAGAGTGCGTATAAAAATGATGAAACAACCTGCATTCCCTGCCGAACCGCAGCCGGATGTAGGTTGTTTTTTTGCAAAATATGTTACAGATAGTTGGAAAAACCACCGGATTTATGAAAAATATCCCTTATTTTTGATGAGAAAATCATTTTTCTTTGAATTGTATCTGAAAATCTGCAATTTTCTCTGTTTTTTTCTCATAATTCCTTTGCTTTTTTCCAGGAAGTATGATATAATAAAATGGAAAGAATCTGCTTGCATAGAAAGGATGGATCGCTTATATGCGTATTCGGCATAAACCGTGGGCAAAACCAGAATTAGAGGCTTGTCCATTTTATATTTCCGAGCCAAAATTGAATCGAGGGCATTGGAATACCATTTTTCCGGGAGAAAAGAAACCGCTGCGGCTGGAATTGGGCTGCGGAAAGGGCGGCTTTATCTCGCAGGAAGCCCCTGCGAATCCGGATTATCACTACATCGCAATGGACATCAAAAATGAAATGCTGGTGCTTGCAAAACGAAAATTGGAAGCGGCTTATGCGGAACAACAGCTGCCATTGGACAATGTTCGGATTTTTATTTGCAATCTGATGCAGTTTTCGGAATATTTCTCACCGGAAGACCGGATAGATCGCATTTACATCAACTTCTGCAATCCATGGCCAAAGGGAAAACATAAAAAACGTCGCCTGACCCATCCCCGTCAGTTGCAGCAGTATCGGACGGTATTGGATGGAGAAATCTGGTTTAAAACCGATGATGATGAATTGTTTGAAGAATCCATCCTCTATTTTCAGGAGTGCGGCTTTGACATTGTGTTCCAGACCACCGATTTACATAAAGAACCGGATATTCAAAGTTTCCGCACCGAACACGAGGCAATGTTTGAAGAGATGGGAAAGACCATTAAATTTCTGATTGCTCGTCCGCAGCAAGCATCTGCACAATAAATTTGGGAAAATAAAACAGGAAGGGATTGCAGTTATGGATTTTAAATGGAAAAACGGACAGCTTTTTCAAAAATTTTCAGAAATGACCGGAAAATCCGGCGTTGCATCCATGGAGATTATCGCAGACGGGACACAGGCAAACGAAAATCCGGCTGCCGCATATCGTGGGTTGGGCTGTATTTCTGCGAATAATGCCTCTCGTCTGCTGTTGGATTATAAAGTTGAACATCCAAAAGAATACGAAGAAATCATGCGGCTGTTGTTTCAGAAAGATTATGGGATTGGCTTGTCGCATATCAAGCTGGAACTGGGTGCGGATGTCAATTCTTCTTGCGGAACAGAACCGGCAACCAAGCGAACCCCCGAAGAACGGGCAGATGTGACCCGTGGAGCAGGGTTTCAGTTTGCAGCAGATGCCAAAGCCATCAATCCAGATATTACGTTGGATTTGCTCCGCTGGGGAGAACCGGCATGGGTTGCCAGAGCGTTTACGGTCAGCCAGGAACATGGATTCAATGCCCGTTATAGCTGGATCAAAGAAACATTAGACGCAGCCTATCGGGTTTATGGCTTGAAATTTCATTTTATCAGTGCGGAACAGAACGAAACCGACCGCATCGACGAATCGTGGATTCTCTTTTTGCGGTATCGGTTAGACCATGAAGTCCGGGCACCGTATGATTACCGGAAAATTAAACTGGTGGCATCCGATGAAGTCGGAACACGCAACATTGCTGCACAGATGGTGGAAAATGCTTCGCTGCGGAATGCCATTGATGTCATCGGTCTGCATTATACCACATTTGGGGATTCTTATACGAACCTGCTGAATGAAGCATATGGAAAAGAAATCTGGTACAGTGAGGGCAGTGCTCCATGTAATTTGTCAGAACTGACCGTTCAGGCAGACCAATCCGGTTTGGTTGGAAAGAACAGTGCCATTGATATTGCAAACCGGATTATCAACAGCTATTATAACGGCAAAATGTGTATGTATGAGTTCCGTCCGGCAATCGCTGCCAACTATGATGGGGCATATGATGAACCAAAACACCTGATTGCTGCACAAGAACCGTGGTCGGGCTTTTATCGGCTGGATAGCGGTTTCTGGATGGCAATGCATTTCAGCCGGTTTTCTCCAAAGGGCTGGCTGTTTGTGAACGGGGCTTGTTATGGGGACGGCGAAGAAAATCACGCCATTGAACATACCAGCCATAACTTCATGACGTTGGTTTCCCCAGACCGTTCAGAAATGACGATGCATTTCACTAACGAGGACTTGTTCCCAAGAACATACTCCGTTCAGCTGAAAGATATGGGCTTTACGAACCGGATGCTTTCCACTGTGATTACAACAGGGCCGAATCCGGGTGAAGCATTTGATGCAAATTGGTTTCGGCGGGGAAAGCCGATTAAGCCGAGCCACCGCAACGGGGAAACCTATTTCATCAAAGTGCCGCCGCAGAGCATCATGACGATTACCACACTGGATACCGGATGGGTCAATGGTGTGGAAACATTTTCGCATAATATCCCGAATGCAGAGCGTTTGCCGCTGCCGTATCAGGACAATTTCCGGTATCAGTCGGATGAAATCATGGTACGGGGCTGTGCACCTCGCTATATGACCGACCAAGGCGGTGCATTTGAACTGATTCACTCCGACCAAGACGGTGATATTCTCTGCCAGCGAATCAAAAAGGGAAATATTCCTGCAAACTGGCGGTATCGGGGCACACCAGAACCCATTACCTGCTTAGGCGATGACCGCTGGAGAAGTTACAGTGCAGAAATTGAAGTGCGTCTGGATAACCGAGATGCAGAAAACTACGCTGGTTTTGGAATTCGCTATAATTCAACTGTAACTTGTGAAACCACTTCTCGTTGCGGCTATACCGGGATTCTCTACGGAGATGGACGCTGGCAACTGTTGGATATGGACAATGTTGCAGCAGAGGGCAACTCCATGACGGTTCGGGCAACCGACTGGAACAAGTTGAAGCTGCTGATTTTGGGAGATTCGATTTTCTTCTTCCTGAATGGCGACTTGCTGACAACTTACCGCCCACAAAGTCCGGTAAACTCCGGTCGAATTTCCATTTGCAGCGACTATGAAATGAATACATTCCGGAATTTGCAGGTGACACCGCTGCCGATTCTGCCATTGTATGTAAGAAGAGTAGACTGCTTCTCGGAAGAAATTTTCTATAATGACTTTTGGGATATTTGTACCACCGAATCCTATCGCTTCTATCACCGCAATTTGTACCACCGAATCCTATCGCTTCTATCACCGCGCTTCAATGAAGGCACAGCCACAGGCAGCGTTCTCCTGTCAGTTTACCGGAACGGGTATCGCTGTCATTGGAACGGCAAGAAATGCGGAATTTGAAGTGGTTTTGGATGGCGAGCAGCTATATGAAACCTTGTTCGTACCATACAGTGCCCCACGGCAGGCTTGCTTGACGATTGACCAGCTGTCGAATGGCACACATACCCTGCAAATGACGCTGAAAAGCGGTGATTTCAAGCTGGATGTGCTGGAAGTTCCGGAAAACTTCACGATGATGCCAGATATTTTAACGGTCACTTCTGCTGCACAGGCAGCTGCGGAAGAACATGCTCTTGCAGAACAGCAGAAAGCACTTGCCAAGAAACAGGCTGCCGAAAACATCAAGAAAACCTTACAGCAGGCAGTTGCTGCTTTGCAGCCGGAAAAGCCAGCAGAAGAACCAAAGTCAGAAACGCCAGCAGCTGCGGAATCGGAAACAGATGCAGAAAAGCAGCCGACCTTTAAGGAAGTGCTGGAAAATTCCGGCGTGATTGGTGTGATTTCCAACAATGCAGCCAAGAAGAAAGAACAGCTGGAGCAGGACGGAAAGACCGAGGCAGATGAAACGCCGACGGTAATGGAATTTCCGCTGCCACATCAGGATTTTGAAGCAGCTGCTTCGCTGACACCTATTCCGGAACACGCTGAAGAATCAGTGAAGATTGAACCGCTGCCAGAAACCGATTCGGAAACAAGTGAAGAGCCTGTTTCCGCTCCGGCAGCAGAGCCGGAATCAAAACCGGAAGCAGCTGCTCCGACAGAATCAGAATCGGCAGCAGCAGCCCTAGTTGAGCCAGAACAGCCAGCAGAACCGCAGCAATCAGAAGAGCCAATTTCTGCTACATCAGAATTTATCGCAACACCAGAAGAAGCATCTGCAACGGAAACAACGACATCAGAACAGCCAGTTTCTGAACCAACTGCACCGGAAACAGCGACAGAATCCGCTGCCGCTCCTTCTACAGTGACCTATATTGAAGAGGAATGGGACGACTTGCCGATGCCGGAACTGCCACCGCAGGAAACCGCATCGCCTGCACCGCAGCAGCCAAAACCAACCGCTGCACCGCCGAAAAAGCCGATTACACCAACCCCTTCGCCTGCACCGAAAATGCCACCGCTGCATCCGCCGGTCTTGAATGACCCGATGCAGTCTGAACCATATCGAAAAGATTTTAACATTGATATTGATATCTAAGAGCAGAAAGGATTTCTTATGAAATGCAATCAAGATTTGTTTGAAACCCTATTTCAAACGGCACAAAAGCCACTGGTTATGGAATGCTCGCAAGCATTAGAGGCAATTCGCTTTTCGCTTCCGATTGATTGGACGGTACAGCAGCAGTCAGAATCTTTGCTATACTTATTGCCATCAGAGGGAGAAAGTTCACTGAGTGTGCAGAGTGTCGTCCCAGAATCCACAGATATCATGGATTTTGAAAGCGTGTCTGTTCTGCATGCATTTGCAGACGGCATGCGGGAACAGCTCGAAAACTACGCTTATACGGAACTTTGTGACTATGAGGGCGTTTTCGATGCAGAACAGCCGATTTACGGGATGCGGTATACGGTTACCGTCAATGATGTGGAAATGACAACCGTTACCCTTCTGTTTCTGGTAGAACATCGGATTTACTGCTTGAGTTTTTCCGATGCTTTGCAGACAGAACTGTTTCCCTATGCAAAATCATTCTTGGAAAATCTGATGATTTCCGAATAATTTGATATTGCGTATCTTGACAAAACCGCTTGTATGGAGTTTCCAGAAAAGCGGTTTTGTTTGATTTTGACAGCAGGAGGGACGGGTTTATATGATACATCTTGTGCCAGTTTCAAAGAGATTGCCGATGATGGATTTTTGAACAGGAATTGTTAAAACGAATCAAGCAAACCTATCCGGTGCAGAAAAATGGAACGATTCTGTTCCGGTTTCCAAGACTATTCTGGATTGCAAGAAAAGAATGCTAAGAAAAAAGGGAGGAATCGCTATGCGAAGAAGCGAACGGGAAGTAACCGACTGCAATGAGATTCGACAGATTTTAGAACGGGCAGAAGTGTTGCGGCTTGCGATGCACGATGAGCCATACCCGTATATTGTGCCGGTCAACTTTGGGTTTACCATGCAGGATGACCAGCTTGTCTTATTTTTTCACGGGGCAAAAGTCGGGAAGAAATGCGACCTGCTGCAAAAAAATCCGCATGTTTCCTTTGAAGTAGAGGGGAAACAGCAGTTGATTCCGCCGAATGGAGCAGCATCCTGTACGGCCGGCTTTGCCTATGAAAGTGTAATTGGTCAGGGGATTGCAGAACTCGCACCGGAAGAGAAAAAAGAAGATTTGCTGAAAAAGCTGCTGGAGCATTACCGAATTCCGTTTCAGTCATTTTCACAGGCACATCTTGAACGAACTGCTGTCTATCAGATTATTGTTAAGCAGTATACCGCCAAGAGAAGACCGATTCCACAGGGAAGATAAACCCATCATAAAAATAAAATCAAATGCAGCAATGCCCCGAACAGTTCACACCGTTCGGGGCATTGCTTGCAAGCGTTAAAGGTTGCTAATTAGCAGCCACAACCGCAGCCGTTGTTGTTGCAGCCACAGCCACCGCCGCAGTTACCGTAGCCACCACAGCCGCAGCATACAAACAGCACGATCAGAATGATAATCCACCAGCAACCGTTGTTTCCATCGCATCCACACATCGTAAAAATCTCCTTTTTTGTAGATTAAATTTGAAACAAACGACTTTCTGTCTGTTTCATAGTACATCATATGCAAAAGTCAAAAAAGCGTTCCTACTTCGACAGATAACGCACAAGTTTTGTGGCATACTAAATTTATATGAGTGCAGAAAGGAATTTGGTATATGCGATATACAGATGGGTTTACAGGAAAAGCCATTCTTGCTTTGAAAGAAGCAATCTGTGCGGCGGAAGAATTGGGACATACTTACATCGGCAGTGAACATTTGCTGCTGGGACTGCTGGAGGAGGGCAGCAATGCTGCCGCAGCCATGCTGGCAGCTCAGCACATCACTGCACAACGGGTGCGGAATGCGTTGGTGGAACTGGTCGGAAGAGGGATTCCGGCACAGGTGCAGGAGGACTGCCTCACCCCTGCTTTGAGTGAAATTATGCAGCAGGCAAAGGCATTTTCGAAAGAAGATGGTCGCAGCCTTGCCGGAACGGAACATCTCCTGCGTTCGATTCTGCGAACGCCCTGCTGTACAGCAGTTGCGATTCTGAAGAAGTTGGGCGTTAGCTTGAATCAACTGGGGGCAGTCAGTCGGCAGGAAACCTCTTGTCATCTCCGCATGGAGGAACGGCGAACAGAGCGAATTTCAAAGAAAACACTGCCGAACCTCTTTCAGTATGGGAAGTGGATGACCGATCCGGCATTGCTGCATCAATATGACCCCGTAATCGGACGGGAAGCGGAATTACAGCAGATGGTTCAGATTCTCACTCGCCGCACTAAAAATAATCCCTGTCTGGTGGGCGATGCTGGCGTTGGGAAGACGGCGATTGTAGAGGGCGTTGCTCAGAAAATCTTACGGGGCGAAGTACCGGAAGCCCTTTTACCGCAGCATATTTTCTCGTTAGATTTGCCAGCATTGCTGTCGGGGGCAAAATATCGGGGCGATTTTGAAGAACGGTTTCGGAACTGCTTGCAGGAGGCAACCCAGAACGAACAGATTATTTTATTTATTGATGAACTGCATACGATTGTTGGAGCAGGGGCAGCTGAAGGGGCAATTGATGCTGCAAATATGTTGAAGCCGCAGCTTGCCCGTGGAGAAGTCAAGCTGATTGGAGCAACGACAACAGAAGAATTTCGCAAATATATCGAGAAAGATAGTGCGTTGGAACGGCGGTTTCAGCCGATTCAGGTTTTAGAGCCCAGCCCAGAAGCTTGCTTTTCAATTCTCTGCGGATTAAGGGAAACATATGCGAACTTTCATCACATTGAAATTCCGGATGCGATTTTACGGCAGGCGGTTTCCTGTTCGGTTCGCTATCTCCACGACCGCTATTTGCCAGATAAGGCGATTGATTTGCTGGATGAAGCCTGTTCTCGTGCTCGAATTCGCTGCGAGCAGGAACATGTTTCCTGTCCGGTGGTGACAGAATCCGACCTTGCAGAAATCGTTTCCATGCGGATTGGAATTCCCGTGCAGAAGATTACGACTGCTCAGCAGCAGCGATTGATGACGTTGGAACAGGAGTTGCAGCAGCAAATTATCGGACATACTGCGGCAATTCGGCAGCTTTCCGCTGCATTGATTCGTGCCAGAACGGGACTGCGAGAGGAAAACCGTCCAATTGGATGCTTTTTGTTTACAGGTCCAACCGGTGTTGGTAAGACAGCTCTGGCGAAAGCAGCCGCTCTGCATTTGTTTGACGATAAAGATAGCCTGATCCGGTTTGATATGTCGGAATACATGGAAAAGCATACCGTTTCCAAGCTGATTGGAGCACCGCCCGGATATGTGGGCTATGAGGAGGGCGGAACGCTGTGCGAACGGGTGCGAAAACGTCCATACTGTGTGATTCTCTTCGATGAGATTGAAAAGGCACATCCGGATATCTGTAATATTCTGCTACAAATTATGGAAGATGGCGTTTTGAGTGATTCCAACGGCAGAAAAACAGATTTTACCAATGCTCTGTTGATTTTAACGTCCAATCTCGGTGGAACGGGCAGCAAGCCGCCTGCTGGATTTGTACAGACGACACAGGCGACCAGTGAAACGGCTTTGCGGCAGTATTTTTCACCGGAATTTTTAGGGCGATTGGATGCAATCATCCCGTTCCAGCCCCTGACACAGGAAGAACTCTGTCAGATTGCAGAAAAACAGCTGCAAAATTTGCAAAAACGAATGGAACAACTTCACGTTCAGCTGCACTTCACCCAAGAAGCTGTGCAGCAGCTTGCCCATGCACCGGATACCGGACGATATGGAGCAAGACCGATGCGGCGATATCTGACAGAGGCAGTGGAAACGCAACTGGCACAGCAACTCTTACAGAAAACCATTGCTGCAGGTGACCAAGTGCTGTTGTCTGCAAACGAACACACGTTTTCCTTGACCAAAGAAACCACAACCGTGCATTCCTAATTCAATTAAGATGCATGAGAAAAATCCCCTCTTTCTGCCATCATATGCGGACATAGGACAATTTCTTTCCGGCATATAGATGAGAGAAAGGGGGGATTTTGATGTTTTTATCGGCATTATTTCAACAGCTGCTCTGCTTTTTTCTGCATGTGGAAACCTCTGGAGCATTCCGCAAGCCGCTCTCACAAAAAGAAGAACTGCGATGTTTTCAGCAGATGCGTGCAGGGGATGCCTTAGCACGGGAAAAACTGATTCTGCATAATATGCGGCTCGTCGCACACATTATCAAAAAATATTACACCAATCAGACGGAACAGGAAGATTTGCTTTCCATCGGAACAGTTGGGCTGATGAAAGCTGTTTCTACATTTGACTATGAAAAGGGAGCACGGTTTGCGACTTATGCCAGCCGCTGCATTGAAAATGAAATCTTAATGCATTTCCGCACCTGCCGGAAACAGGGAGATGCCATTTCCATGGCAGAGCCAATTGATACGGATAAAGACGGCAACCAATTGACGTTGCTGGATATTATCGAGGACGGCTGCGATATTCAAGAACAAGTGGCATCACAAATGCAGATTCAGCAGCTTTACCAGTTTTTACAGCAAAAGCTAACGCCACGAGAAGTAGAGATTTTGGTACATCGCTATGGGCTGTATGGGCAGATTCCCATGACGCAGCGAGAAGTTGCCAAGAAGATGGGTATTTCTCGTTCGTATGTTTCCCGTCTCGAAAAACGGGCAATTGCCATGCTACGGAAACAGTATGATCAAACGCCTTTTTCCAGTTTTTGATGCCGTTGGTCAGCACGATAGACGAAAAAGAGCAAAATCAGACTGCCCAGCAGTGCTCCACAGCTGTCAATCCCAATATCTAACAGCCTGCCGGTTCTGCCCGGAACAAATAATTGATGGAATTCGTCTGTGGTGGCATAGAAAATGCAGAATGCCCATGCACAAAACCAGCCTGCCGAAAGAGAGTGTTCTTTTTTCAGGCAATATGTCATCATCGTTGCACAGGAGAGCAGCCCCAAGATGAAATATAGCGTAAAATGAGCGATTTTTCGGATGAGAAACGCCATAGAAGTGTGCGTGCTGCTCTCTAAATCCATCGCATCCGCTGGAATCCAAGCGGTGCAAATTTCTGCAATTTTATGTAAAACGCCATTGCTAACTGCGTTCGATTGTGTTGCATCTTGTGCGGAGAAGCAGAAAATCACAACACACCATAAAAGCGTACAGCAGAACCAGAAACCGGAACGCTGATAAAATTTTTGTGTCTGCATCAACAAAACCTTCTTTCTCAATGATGCTCCTATTATACACAAATCCCGGCAAAAAGTAAAGAGCTGTGGAACGAATTTGTAAGGGATTTTTTTACAAATTCTGACGAACAAGCGAAAAATGGTCGGATTTTCCAGAGGAAACAGAAAAAGAAACTGCAATTCGTATGATTTTTTTAGAATAGGACTTGTCACAACCAGAAAAAAATGTTATAATAACAGGGAAGTATGTCTTGATCTTTTTCAGTCGGATAGAAAGGAGTTCCCGTTCGGTAATCTGCCGGACTGGAAAAAACGCATTATGGAACAAACGCAAAATCTTGGACGAAAACGTGCGATGTCCGTCATTAGCTTGTTATATTTTTTGCTGATTGTAGCATTGGCGGTGCTCAGCTTTTTTTATACGGTAGAAGTTCCGCAAAAGGCAGCTTGCTGCGTGGTTTTGATTGCCATTTCCGGCGGTGCACTGGCAGCCATGCTGTATTCGAGAAAACAGGTGCTGACGAAAATATGCAGCGTGTTGCTGTTGCCATTTTTATTGCCATCTGTGCTGCTCTGTTTTGGAGAGTGGGAAGTACTCGTCCCCTTGGTCGTGACGGCTCTGCTGGCATTTTTCCTATGTGGCTGTACCGAAACGATTAAAACCGTCTTTGGAACGATTTTCCTGCTGTTGTATGTGCTCGGTTCGCTGGCGTATTTTTTGGGAAGTTCGCTGTTCTCTACCTCTATGGCATCGACCGTTGTAGATAGTGGGATTTCACCTTCTCGCAAGTATCGGTATGAAGTCATCAACACCGAGGATAGCTCCAACGGCAGCACTGCCGTGACGGTTGAACCGAATAATTATGATGTAAACCTGGGCGTTCTCGAATTTCGGGCAGAGGGCTATGAACGGACGGTTTCGCTGGAACGACCCATGCAGGAAGAAACAGTTGTTCGCTGGGAAACCCAGACCCGTCAGCAGATTACCGAAGAATTGCTCACCATTTCCGAAGATGTCACGTTGCAGTTACCAGCAAGCGACCGGAAAGCGTTGGGCTATGATGAAAACACTACCATTTATCTGCGAAACCTGACCGATCAGGATTTAGAGCGGCTAGGCGTTCCGCAGAACAATGATGTTATGTATGTAAACGATCAGGTTTGTTTCCGGTCTTACATTGCAATTCTGGAGGATTATTTCTCTCCATCCAAACACGCAATTTCTGCTTTTTAATTGAGGGTATCAAAGAGAAAAAACGGACATCTTGATCAGTGTCCGTTTTTTCTGTTTCAAATGGAAAGGAACGATGAACCATGGCAAAGGAAAAATTAGAGAAAACCAATGCAATTCGGATTTTAGAACGGGAAAAGGTTTCCTATCAGCACCGCAGCTGGTCAGCAGCGACAAAAGAGAATACGGGTGTGGAACTGGCACAGGCACTCGGACAGCCACCGGAACAGGTATTTAAAACGCTGGTTACGGTTGGAAAATCTGGGAATCATTATGTTTTTATGCTGCCTGTTGCAGAAACGCTGCATCTGAAAAAAGCAGCGGCTGCCGTCGGGGAAAAAGCAGTTTCTATGATTAAGGAGAAAGAATTGCTGCCGTTGACTGGCTATGTACACGGCGGTTGTTCTCCCATTGGCATGAAAAAGCTGTTTCCAACCGTCATTCATGAAAGTGCTCTGCAATTTGATACGATTTTGTGCAGTGCTGGGAAAATCGGGCATCAGCTGGAAGTTTCCCCGTTGGATATTCAGAAAGTGACGGGCTGCACTTTTGCAGATATTATTGAGTAATTA
>HF997915.1:11500-15400 GCA_000433635.1 Ruminococcus sp. CAG:254 | reverse complement strand
GTTGGCAGCCGTTGGGCAATGACAACCCCGATGCCGGAAACCATGAAGGACATGGTAATGCTGGATGCACAGGCTGATATCGAAAAGATTGCCGGCATGGTAGACTTCGTATTCTGTGCAGTTGACATGAAGAAGGATGAAATCCGTGCCCTCGAAGAAGCGTATGCAAAGGCTGAATGCCCGGTCGTTTCCAATAACTCTGCACATCGGTTCACACCAGATGTTCCGATGGTCATTCCGGAAGTAAATCCGGAACATCTGGACATCATTGCCAGCCAGAGAAAGCGGCTCGGCACAAAGAAGGGCTTTATTGCTGTCAAGTCGAACTGCTCGATTCAGAGCTATGTTCCGGCACTCTCTCCGCTGCGGAAGTATGGCATCAAGCAGGTTCTGGCTTGCACCTATCAGGCAATTTCCGGAGCAGGCAAAACCTTCCAGACTTGGCCGGAAATGGTTGACAATGTCATCCCGTTCATCGGCGGTGAAGAAGAAAAGTCTGAAAAAGAACCGCTGAAGGTTTGGGGCAAGGTAGAAGGCGACCAGATCGTTTCCACCGAAACACCGCTCATCACCACACAGTGCCTGCGTGTTCCGGTTTCGGATGGTCACACCGCTGCTGTATTCGTTTCGTTCGACCAGAAGCCGTCGAAGGAAGAAATCCTGAACGCTTGGAAGGAATTTGCTGGCGTTCCGCAGGAACTGGAATTGCCGCACGCTCCAAAGCAGTTCATCCACTACTTTGAAGAAGACAACCGTCCGCAGGCAAAGGTTGACCGCAACCTCGAAGGCGGTATGGCAGTTTCTGTTGGTCGTCTGCGGGAAGATACCCTGTTCGACTACAAGTTTGTTTGCCTCTCTCATAACACCCTGCGTGGTGCTGCAGGCGGTGCGGTTCTGCTGGCAGAACTGTTGGCTGCAAAGGGCTATTTTGACTAAGTAGACTTTGATTTTCCATTTTTAAAATACGAACCAATTTGAAAGGAGCGTTTCCACCATGAAAAATACGATTTTTACCGGAGCTGGCGTTGCCATCATCACACCAATGTTGCAGGATGGTTCGGTAGACTTTGAAGGACTGAAGAAGCTGATTGATTTTCAGATTGACAATGGCACGGATGCCATTATCATCTGCGGAACAACGGGCGAATCTTCCACGCTGAGCGATGAAGAACATCGGGACTGCATCCGGTGTGCAGTTGAACACACCCACAACCGGATTCCGGTCATTGCCGGAACAGGCAGCAACGATACCAAGTATGCCATTGAACTTTCTCAGGAAGCACAGGAACTCGGTGCAGATGGCTTGCTGCTGGTAACACCATACTATAACAAGTGCACCCAGCGTGGCTTGATTGCACACTATACTGCCATTGCAGACAGTGTTGACATTCCGATTATCCTCTACAATGTACCGAGCCGTACCGGCGTTGCCATTGATGTGGCAACCGTAAAGGCTCTGGGTCAGCACAAGAACATTGTTGCTGTGAAGGAAGCTTCCGGTAACATCGGCTACACGGCAAAGCTGGCTGCACAGTGTGGTGACTTGGTTGACATCTACAGCGGCAACGATGACATGATTGTTCCGATTATGTCCCTGGGCGGTAAGGGCGTTATTTCCGTTCTGTCCAACGTCATGCCGAAGGAAACCCACCAGATGACACAATATTGTCTGGAGAATAACTTTGCTGCTGCTGCAAAGTTGCAGCTGGAATACCTGAACCTGATTAACAAGCTCTTCATCGAAGTCAACCCGATTCCGGTCAAGGATGCTCTGAATCAAATGGGAATGCCGTCTGGCCCGTGCAGAATGCCGCTGTATGAAATGAGCGACGAACACAAGGCTGCTCTGCATGATGCCCTTGCTGCACACGGCTTGGTTTAATCCTGCCGTTCCCACAAAAACAAAGGATGTGAAATCATGACAAAAATTGTTTTATGCGGTGCAAACGGAAAAATGGGGCACACCCTCGCTGGCTGCATTGCAAAACGGGAAGACTGCACGGTCATCGCTGGGATTGACAGCTACACCAAACAGTATGACAGCTTTCCAATCGTAGAAACTGCGGAACAGTTGCCGGAACAGCCGGATGTCATCATCGACTTTTCCAACCCGTCTTCTCTGGATATGCTGTTGAATTATGCGTTCACTCATCATGTTGCGTTGGTACTGGCAACCACTGGCTACAGTGAAGCACAGATTGCACAGATTCACACAGCAGCCGAACAGATTCCGGTCTTTTTCACCTTTAATATGTCCTTGGGCATTAACCTGCTGGTCGAACTGGCAAAGCGGGCAACTGCCATTCTGGGCGACCAGTTTGACATTGAAATCGTGGAAAAGCACCACAATCAGAAAATTGATGCACCGAGCGGCACGGCAATCATGCTGGCAAATGCCATCAATGAAGTGAAAGACAATCGGTATCACTATGTCTATGACCGCCATGCTCGCCGCATGAAGCGGGAAAAGAACGAAATCGGCATGCACGCCATCCGTGGCGGCACGATTGTTGGCGAACACGATGTGATTTTTGCCGGCAACGATGAAGTGATTACCCTTTCCCACAGTGCAGCATCCAAGACCGTCTTTGCAGAAGGTGCTGTCAATGCCGCTGTTTTCCTCAGCGGAAAGCCGGCTGGACTGTACGACATGAAACAACTGATTGAACAGTCTTAACAGCTGAAACAATCTGATTAAAAAAGAAACCGGATTGGTTCGTTATCAAATCGAACCAATCCGGTTTTCTTTCTGTCCAGAAACTTGTTATTCTGCGTTTTTCAACGCTTCGCCAAGCGGAACTTTCTTTACTTTTCGATTTTGCAGGAACGCAATAACTGCATATCCGCAAATCCCTAATATCACCATCTTTACAAAAACATAAAACGGAACATAATATTCCAGCCAGCCCGGATAGGATGCAAAGACCTGAATGCAAACATATTTCATGATAAAATGACAAATCGGAATCGTCAAAATCATGGAAGCGATTACAACAATCGAAGTTGGCAGGACGTAAAGCCCATTGATTTCCGAATTGCGATAGCCCAAAATCTTTGTCATGGAAATGGACTGTGCATTCTTTTCAATGATAATTTTCGACAGCAAGTAGACAATCAGCATGAACATGATAATGCCAAAAACATAGAAGATTGCCATCATGTTACCCATGGAAACTTTCAGCTGACGAGAAGTCTTTGTCATATCGTCTACGGTAATGACGGTTGCAACGTATAGATCATCAATATCTGTAATTTCGGTATTGCTGAAATACCCATTGAAGGAATCTGCATCGAAATCAAAGGTCTTGTTGAACGATTCCTGCGGCATAAACATGGCAATTGCTGCCGGATAATCATAAACCCCATCCACATGGAACGTGTATTCCTTGTCCCCATAAGATTCCTTGACGGTGATGGTATCGCCTTCTTCAACGTTCAACTTGTTGGCGTATGCAGTGGAAATGATAACACCATCATCTTTCGTTTTCCAATCCAAATCTAAGTACGCACTATCTGACTGAATGCCATAAACAGAAACTTCTTCGCTCTTCTTTCCGTTTTCTTCCAGTGTTTTCAGAGCAGTTGCACTGTATTTTTCTGCTTCTTCATTTTCAGTTTCCTGCGGTGCTTTCAAGAGATACTGATAATCTGCAATCATATTGCTGGTAATCTGATCCTGAAAATGGTCTAACATCGGTTCAAACATAAAGCCAAACATCAAAATAAAGTTTGCAAACAAAATCCCAATCACAATCGTGATGTAGTTCGGCAGGTTCTGGAAAATGACACGAATCCGAAACCGCTTTAAAATACCAATCTTGCTGTTCAGGCGGAATGCTTTCTTCTTCTGATGCCGTTTCAAGTCCCGACGAATGAACTTCAACGGGGACAGGCTCAGCT
>HF997915.1:3358-11478 GCA_000433635.1 Ruminococcus sp. CAG:254 | reverse complement strand
GGACAGGCTCAGCTTGTTCATCAGAACAAACAGGTTCATCAGGAACATCAAAATCAGCGGAATAACAGTCGTCTTTACAAAAGCATCTGCACTCCAGATGGTCACATAGGTTGGCAAGCTGTAACTGCCGTAGTACATGGAGGCTGCAAAGTCTTTCAATGCGGTATATCCTAAGATGTTTCCGATCAATGCCGCTACCAGCATCACCAAAAGCGGCATGGTCAAATAGTGCCGAATCAGTTCCCCTTTGGTGTAGCCGGATGCTCGCAGCGTTCCGATGACATTCGCTTCTTTGGAAATCGTGTTGCTGGTTGTAATCGCAAAGACAAACGCAATAATCAACACTACAATATACAAGAACACGGTAATGCCTGCATTGTCGCCCTTGATGTCATCACCCGTGAACTGAATCGCCTGATTCGTATACTGTGGAATGTAATTGGTGACGGCATTCATAGAAGCGGCTGCATCTGCACTTAACGCCTCTAAGAAATCATCGGACTGTTCTTTTGCAGCATTGTCATCTTTCGGCGGATTGTCATAAATCCACGAATAACGATAATGTAAGTGTGCTGTGCCAAATGCATCGAAAGCATCATCGGTTACAATCGCAACACCAAACTTTACCGCATCAAACATCATATCCGATGCACTGGAAAAAAGTGCACTGTAATCCGACAAGGCAACCAGTCCGCTGATGGTAAACGCCTTGTCTTTCAACGTCAACGTATCACCAATTTGCAAATCGTTGTTATCTGCATACATACGGTCAATTGCAATTTCAGAATCTGTGGCAGGAAGTTCTCCGTCCATCAAGCAAATCTTGTCCACATCTTTCCGGTTCTTGAAAATCCGGAGCGTACTGTCTACTTCCTTGGTGTCATATTCCAAATAATAATTTGGATAGATGGAAACGTCTTCATCGTCCTCGATGGTTTTTAGCAGGTCATCGCTGCCCTCTGCATAGAGTTCAAAGTTTCCGTCTTCAATGTTGTATTTATCGAAGCTCTCATCGTATGCCTTTGACATACTCGAAGCCGCCACAATAAACCCCGATACAATGGAAATCATCCCTGCAAGGAAGATGAATAAAACAATATACTTTCCAATCTCGCTTTTTAATTCCCGTGGCAACCGTTTGTTCAGAGGATTTCTCATCAAAATACCTCCTTACCATTCCAGTTCCGCAGCCGGAATCTTTGTTTGATTGACCGTATTGGTACGAATCATCCCATCTCGCAGCTGTACCACACGGTCTGCCATGTTTTTAATCGCATCGTTGTGGGTAACCATGATGACGGTATTGCCGTATTTTTTGTTGACGGTTTCAATCAAAGATAAGATTTCTTTGGAGGTATGATAATCCAATGCACCAGTCGGCTCATCGCAAAGCAGAATATCCGGATTTTTGACAATGGCTCTGCCGATGGCGGTTCGCTGCTGCTGCCCACCAGAAAGCTGATTTGGCAGCTTGTGCCGGTGTTCATAAAGCCCCAGCGTTTTCAACAGGTCATCGACATCCAACGGATGGTCACTCAAATATGCCCCGACTTCTACATTTTCTTTGATATTCAAGTTTGGAATCAGGTTATACATCTGGAAAATATATCCAAGATGTTTCCGCCGATACAGCGTCAACGTCTTTTCATTCATATCAGCTGTCTTTTCCCCGTCAATCGAGATGTAACCACTATCGGCGTTGTCAATGCCGCCGATGATGTTTAACAGGGTGGATTTTCCGCTGCCAGATGGGCCTAATAGCACACAGATTTCCCCTTTTTCAATGGAAATATCAATGCCCTTTAAGACCTCCACACGGCTTTCTCCCTCACCAAAGTGCTTTTTGATGCTGCTGATTTCAAGAAACATGCTCATCCTTCTTTCTGATTGTCGTAGTACGTTGCTTTTTAGTTAGGATAAACTAACTATGATTCATCATAGCACTTTTTGAAAAAATTGTCAAGAAAAAAATCCATTTCCAGATAGTTCGTAAATTGTAACAGCTTTCCGAATATTTCATGATACTTTTTATGCAAATTATCGCTATTTTTGTTCTGGTGATTGTATCAATAAGACCGGAATTCCCACCTGTTTGGCTGCTTGTATCTTCTCCGGCACGCCGCCTCTTGCTCCGCTATCCTTGGAAACCAGAACAGAAATCTGATGCTCCTGCAAGTAGGCAACCGTTTCTGCTATAGAATAGGGCGGCATTGCAAACCAGAATGTTGCTGGAATGGCTGCGGCTGCCTGTCGGGAGGCGGCTGTGTCTAACACCCGTGCAAATGCCCGATGAGAAAAATCAGACACCGCTGCTGCATAAAACGGCATCGTTTGAATCCCCACGGTAAAAAACAAGTTTCCTGTGCACGAACAAAGCCAATCTGCAGCAGCTTCTTTGCTGGAAACAATGTGCAGCTTCTCATAATCATAGTGCAAGGTTGGGCGGGAAATTCGAGTATAGGGAATCTGCTTTGCCTGACACACTGCCTTTACCGTTTCCGTCACCACAACTGCAAACGGATGGGAGGCATCCACCACTTCATCAAATCCGGTGAGTGCCTCCGCAAAGCCAGCAGCATCCAACCGCCCAACGTGTACGGTGCAGTTCGTTCCGGCTAAAATTTCTTTCCCGTAAGGCGTTGCCACAAATGCCGTCACAGAATCTGTTTCCGGCAGGGAACGAATCCAATCCGTTGCATCACTTGTTCCGGCAATTACGGCAATCTTTCGCTGCTTCATACGTTATACCCTCTTGGTGTAATCATCTTTCCGTTTTTCAGATAGGTCTGTGAATTTCCAATCAAGACCACACAAAACATATCGACTGGTTCTTCTTTCAGCTTGGAAAGCGTTGTGAACCATGCGGTCTGGTCGGGTCTTCCAGCGTTGCGGACAATGCCAACGGGGGTATCCGGTGTGCGATAAGCAGCAATGCGGTCAGCTGCATCCGCTAAATAGGTTGTTCGTTTTTTGGACTTCGGGTTGTACAGACAGATGACAAAATCTGCTTCCGCTGCACAGGTGATTCGCTTTTGAATCAGAGAAAGTGGTGTCATTAAGTCACTCAAACTAATCACAGCAAAGTCATGCATCAGCGGAGCACCTAAAATCGCAGCGGCTGCACTGGCAGCAGTTACTCCCGGTACTGCAATTACTTCTACATCCGCCTGCTCCGCTGCAATTACTTCCAGTAAAATGCCCGTCATGCCGTAAATGCCACTGTCCCCACTGGAAACCAGTGCAACGGTTTTCCCCTCCAACGCAATCGAAACTGCCAGTTTGCAGCGGTCAATCTCCTGCCGCATTGGCGTAGAACGAAACTGCTTGTCTGGGAACTGCTCCTGTAATAACTGAATATAGGTCGTATAGCCCACGATCACATCGACGGTTTCCAGTACCGAAACGGCTTGCGTTGTCATATGCAAAACATCGCCAGGGCCGAACCCGACTGCATAAATGGTTGGCTGCATGAAAATTTCCTCCTTATAAAACAATGGGCTGCAATTCGCAGCGGCTGGCTGCCAAGGTGACACCCGCATATTTTACTTTTCTGGTCAAAATCGTACCCTTTCCAGCGGCTAAATAACTGCATGCCTCAGAAACAGACGGCAGCCCTGTCACCTGCTGCACAAAGGCAGAGGCTTCAAACAAGTTCCCACAAGCTCGAATATCTGCATCCGGTACAATTTGCAGCGGAATGTGATATGTTTCACAGAGCTGTAAAATAGCTGGTTCTGCCTGTTTTCTGGAGATGGTCGCCATCGCTTTTATCGAATCGCAGGCATATTGATATGTTTCCAAAAAAGATAAAAAGCACGTTTCCAAATGCACAAATGGAATCGATTTCTTACAGCCCACACCAATTACCAAATCTTTTGGACGTAAATACAATGTTGGCAGCGTTTCCAACCGTGTCTGGGTGCGGTCAGAAATGACCACCTTTCCGGCAGAGTTTGCCTGCTCGGAAAAAGAAATCTGTGGGTATTGTTCTGTTCCGGTAACTGGCAAATCAGATTGCAGCCAGATGGACTTCCCGTTCAGCAATGCACCGCTGATTTGTTTCAGAACGGAGATGTTTTCGATTGCAAGATGATTGTTCTTTGCCACTTCGTCAAAGGCAAGCTGCCCTTGCAAATCGGTTGCAGTGGTAATCACAGGTTCTGCGTGCAAAAACGCTGCTATTTTTCGTGTCCAGTCATTCGCTCCGCCCAGATGTCCGGAAAGCAAGCTAATCACATACCGCTGGTCTTGACTGACCACCAAAACCGCTGGGTCAGTGCATTTCGTCCGCAAGAGCGGTGCAAGTTTTCGGACGGCAATTCCAGTTGCCAAAACAAAGACCAGCAAGTCTGCTGCCTGAAAATCCTGTGCAAGGATTGCATCAGTAAACGTTTCTTTCCCTCGCAGGATTCCGCCGAATTGTTGTTGCAGCGGTTCCGCAATTTGCTTTCCGGCTGCGGTCAAATAGTAATAATACGTCATGATTCGATGCCTTTCCGGTATTCGTGCGTAAAGGTCTTATCATAAAGCTTCGAGAGAGCGTAAGTATCCCCCAAAAATTCCCCAACCAATACCAATGCAGTCTTCTGAATGCCAGCAGCTTGCACCTGCTCTGCAATCGTTTTCAGCGTTCCGGTTACAAGCTTCTGGTCTGGCCAGCTTGCTTTATAGACTACCGCAACTGGCGTTTGCAAAGGATAGGAGGTAGACAACCGCTGCACCAACTCCGCAATCTGTCCAACGGATAGAAAAATCACCATGGTTGCTTGATGGGCTGCCAGCGATTCGATTTGTTCTCGCTCTGGAACGGGCGTTCTGCCTGCCATACGAGTCAAAATGACCGTCTGGGAAACGTCCGGCAGCGTGTATTCTTTCTGCAAAGCCGCTGCTGCTGCCAAAAATGAACTTACTCCCGGCACAACTTCATGGGCAATTCCCATTCGGTCTAAAGCATCCAGCTGTTCCCGAATCGCACCATAAATCGACGCATCGCCTGTGTGTACCCGAACGGTTGTTTTTCCGGCTTGTTCCGCCTGTTTCATAACCGCAAGCACTTCTTCTAATGTCATGCTGGCACTGTCATAGACGACACTTTCCGGCTTTCGGTCTGCCAGTACTTCCGGATTCACCAACGAACCTGCATAAATCAAAACATCTGCATGGTCAATCAGCCGCTTTCCTTTGATGGTCAATAATTCTGGGTCACCTGCTCCAGCTCCTACAAAATAAACCATTGTTTCTGTTTCCTTTCTCTATTTGTTCCGTGGATGGCGGATGATGAGGGTGGTAAAATAAGAGGTCGGCTCTGCGGTTGGCGTTCCAATCCATTCCCCTTCCATGCCGATATTTTGCAGCATGGTAGTATGTTCCAGCAGCTGCCGTTCCTGCAACAGGGGAACAAGCCACGGCAACGCTTTTCCGGCTTTCATCAGTACCAATGTGTCGAACTGCTCCAATGCCTGTTGAATGGTTTCCGGTGCTGCTCCGCCCGGCAAAACCAGTAAGGATTCCTGCCGTTCACATAAGCTGCACTTTGCCTTTGCTGCTCCGGCAGAAAAGGCAGAGATACCAGCAACCACTTCCGTTGCATAGCCATCTGCTTCTAGCACCTGCTGCACATAAGCAGCCGTGCTATAAATCGAAACATCGCCCAGTGTCACCATTGCCACCCGTTTTCCAGCATGCAGGCAATCCCGTATGGGCTGCAACAATTCTCCCCGTAACCGCTCCCGATAGTCTAAATGCTTTTGCATGGGAAACAGCAGCGGAATGATTTCTTTTCCGGAAAATGAAACCACTTGTTCTGCAATACGTGCCGCTGCGGACGGTTCGCCTGCTCTTGTAATGGGTGTTACCAGTACCTCTGCCGTTTCTAACACTTGCTTTGCTCGCAGTGTCAAGTCCAGCGGTTCTGTTCCAACCCCGACCGCATAAAAGATTCCTGTTTTCATGATGATTTCCCTCCTGTACAAGCAAATAACAGCACGGGATGATAGGGCTGCAAGACGTGATACCGCCCTACTTTGCGGCTCTGTCCGCTGAAAACCGGAATGATTTCCAGTTGCGGTGCATCTTGCAGCAATTGTGTAACTTCCGCCTGTGTTTCCAAGGTCACCGCACTGACAACCAGCCGCACGGGTTTTGGCAGCTGTTGAATCTGCCGCAAAATCTCCGGAAATGCTCCGTTGCTGCCGCCGATAAAAATACAATCCGGAACAGGTAGTTCTGAGAGAACGGTTTCGGCTCGCCCTGCGATTACCGTTACATTTTCTGCTTGCAGATAGGCACAGTTCTGTCGCAAGATGTCCAGTGCTTGTTCCTGATATTCTACCGCATAAACCTGCCCGTAAGGGCAGCACTTTGCACAGGTAATGGAAACGCTGCCCGTTCCAGCTCCCAAATCCCATACAATCGAATCCGGCTGCAATCGCAGTTTGCTGATAATCACCGCCCGCACTTCCTCTTTTGTCATCGGTGCACCATTTCGCAAAAAGGCATCATCCGGCAAAAATACCGCTGCTCCAATCGGTTTCGGGTTCGGATTTCGGACAGCCGTCACACAGAGTGCTGGATTTTCTGCGGAACAGAATTGCTCTGGTGCTCCACTCCAGGTCTGTTCGGTTTCATAGGTCAAGTCTGCACCAATATACATCGTGGTATCGGAAAGCTGATACTGACAGAGTGCCTGTGCAATCTGCCGAACACCATCTTTTGCAGAGCAGAAAAAGAACGTCAACGCGTGCTGGGCAACCGCACACGCAATCGAACCGGCTGTATAGGGCTTCCCGTGCAGGCTGCTGATGAAGGCATCTTCCATTGTCAACCCAAACTTTGCCCCGAGTAATTGCAGCGAACCAATCCCCGGAATTACGGTGATGTCCCAATCTGGATACCGATTCCGAACCGTTCGATAAAAACTGTAAAGTAACGGGTCGCCGGAAACCAAAATAGCAACCGAATCGGTTTGTAGCAGGGTCGGCAGCTGCTCCAATAAGACAGACAGCTGCTTCATGGGAATCTGTTTCTTTCCGGCTGCCAGCTTGAGAAACCGCTCCGAGGCAATCACACAATCCGCCTGCCCTAACACTTGCTTGGCAAGGGGCAGCAAATAGTCCGGCTGTCCACTTCCTCCGCCAATCAACCATAATTTATGCATCCTGACACCACGCCTTTCCAACTTGTGATACTTGTTCCGTTTCTGCCAATACCGTTCCAGTGCGGTCTAATAGAATCAATCCGATTTGCATCGTTCCATGCGTTCGCTTCTGGCAATTCTCTAAGGCTGCCTCTGCAATGCTCTGCCAAACAACATCGGAAAATGGCATCTTTGCAAGCAGTTCCTGCATTTCTGTGGTGGTGTTGCAAGCATACAGCTGTTGAATTTGTGCTGTGGTCGCTCCGGCAAGTGCAGCATGCGTGCAGAGAATTTCCCGTTGTCCGCCTGCGGTGTGGCTATGCAGATAGAAAATATTTGCTGCTGGTTTCATCAGCTTTCCGGCAACGCCTGCCAGCAATAGCGTCTGTATCCCAAATTCTTCGGCACAGTCCAGCAGATACCCCAAATAATTGCTGCACAATACAATTTTTCCGGCATGTTCATAGCGTTTTTTCAGGTAGGTTTCCCCAGCATAGCCCGTCACCAACGCACACGCTGTTCCATATTCTGCCCGACACATGGACAGCTCCAACCGCAGCGACTCTCGCACTGCCTCTTCACTCATCGGACGCACGACACCCGTTGTTCCTAAGATGGAAATTCCTCCAACAATGCCCAATCGCCCATTAAATGTACGTTCTGCAATCTGTTCCCCGTTTGGAACGGAAATAATTACAACAGCACTGCGTGTTCCGATCACCGACCGCACCGCCTCAGTAATCATCGTTCGGGGCACAGGATTGATGGCAGGTTCTCCGACAGGAACACGCAATCCCTTTTTCGTGACGATTCCAACCCCTTCGCCAGCTTGAAACGTCACTGCTCCGTCTGTTGTTCCGATTTTCACCTTGGCACAGACCAAACAGCCGTTGGTCTGGTCGGGGTCATCGCCAGCATCTTTCCGAATGCCGCAAATCGGGGCTTCCTGCGGTTCGACCGCAAGGGAAAGCGGCTTGCCCGATGG
>HF997915.1:0-3348 GCA_000433635.1 Ruminococcus sp. CAG:254 | reverse complement strand
GGGAAAGCGGCTTGCCCGATGGCAGCGTGTAAGCAATTCGCTCCGGACAAGTTCCAGCCGTCTGCCAAAGCACCGATGCCAGAGCTGCAGCTGCTGCACAAACACCCGTGGTATATCCCTCTCGCAATGGTTTCATGCCTGCTGCTCCCATTCTTCCAAAATCTGATAAATCTTTTTCGTGTCCAGATGTTCCCGAATTGCATCTGCCAGCTGATTGTATTGCCGTTCTTTCTCCTGTTGAAAATCCCGTACGGGGGACAGTTCTTCTGCTCGTCCAGTCTGTTTCCGGAGCAGTTGCAGCAGGGCTGCTGTAGTTTCAGCTGTATCAAAAAATCCATGCAAGTACGTTCCATAAACCGTTCCGGCTTCGTTGCAGTAACCGTTTAATGTGCCGTCTGCTCGTCTGGTAAATGGCATCGCATGGCTGCCAGCAATCGACCGCCCCATATGAATTTCATAGCCCGTAATTGCACTTCCTGCCAGCGGTGCAAATACACCGGATGGCTCTGCAATCGTTCCTTGTACCTGTTGCTGGTGTTTCTGGGGTTGGAAAATGGTTTCCATGTCCAACAATCCAAGCCCTCGCAGACTGCCGCCACCCTCGGTTTGTTCGGGATCAGAAACCTGCTTGCCCAACATCTGAAAGCCTCCGCAGATTCCAAACAGCAGACAGCCTTTTTCATGCAGTTTCAAAATGGCTGCTTCTAAGCCGCTCTCTCGCAGCCACCGTAAATCGGAAAGCGTGTTTTTCGTTCCCGGCAGAATCAACAAATCCGGTGTGCCCAACTCTGCCCGACGTGTAACATAGCGGACAGAAACGCCCTCGATGCCGGACAATGCTGCAAAATCGGTAAAGTTTGCAATGCGGGGCAACCGAATCACAGCAATATCCAATCCCGTTCCATCGGCTGTTTGCACAGACAACTGCTCCGCAAGGCTGTCCTCTTCCTCTAAATGCAAGGGCAGATACGGCAACACGCCCAGCACGGGAACGCCTGTCAATTCTTCCAGCATTGTTAAGCCACTCTCTAAAATGCTGATGTCCCCACGGAATTTATTGATGATGATGCCCTGAATCCGGCAGCGTTCCTCCGGTCGCAACAGGGCAATTGTTCCATAGAGCGAGGCAAACACACCGCCACGGTCAATATCGCCCACGACAATCACGGGCGAATCCGAAATGGCAGCCATGCCCATATTGACAATATCCACATCTCTTAAATTGATTTCTGCCGGACTGCCAGCCCCTTCTAATACAATGATGTCATATTCTTCTGCCAGCGATTCATAGGCGGTGCGAATCTCCGGAATCAGTTCCTGTTTCCGCTGGTAATATTCTTTCGCCCGCAAGTTGTCATAAACTTTCCCGTTCACAATCACCTGCGAACCGGCTTCGCTGGTTGGCTTTAAAAGAATCGGATTCATGCGAATATCCGGTGCAATGCCAGCTGCTTCCGCCTGCATGACCTGTGCCCGTCCCATCTCCAGACCGTCTTTGGTGATATAGGAATTGAGTGCCATGTTTTGCGATTTAAACGGGGCAACCCGATAGCCATCTTGATGAAACATCCGACACAGCCCAGCAGTAACAACGCTTTTTCCGGCTGATGACATCGTTCCAACTACCATAATGGACTTTGCACGCATAGAAAATGCCTCCTTTCTGGTTATAAACAAGCTTTTAATGCCTGTAACAAAATCTGATTTTCTGCATGGCTGCGAATCGCTGTACGGTAGTACGTCGCATCCAAGCCCACATAATTCTCACAGTGCCGAATGAGAATGTGCCGATGCAGCAACCGTTCCTGCAAGTCCGTACAAGCTGCACGGAAAAAGACAAAATTCGCTGCTGGTTTCCAGACTTGCAGCGTTGGAATGGCTTGCAAGGCATGGTAAAAAGCAGGCTGTTCCTGCTCTAAAAAGGTCTGAAACTGCTGCTGATAAGCGGTATCCTGCAAGGCAGCGATTCCGGCAGCAGCTGCCAGCGTATTCACCGACCAAGGCTGTCCAGTCTGACGAACTTTTTTAATCAAGGCAACATCCGCACAGACCCCATACCCCAACCGCAAACCCGGAATGGCAAAGCGTTTCGTCAGCGATTTCAAGAAAAAAACATTCGGATATGCTGTACAGCTTGCAAGCAAAGAGACTTGCTGTGCCTCGCTAGTCATGTCGCAAAAACATTCATCCAATATCACCCGAATGCCATTCTGCAAACAGCAATCCAGAATCGGAAGCAACTGGCTTTTTTGCAGCAGTGTTCCAGTCGGGTTGTTGGGGTTGCAGAGCATCAGACAATCATATTGCCCAGTTTGCAGCTCTGGCAAAATCGCATCAGTTATCGTCAGATTCGGCGACATCTGCCAGTGTATCACGGAACAGCCGATTTCCTGCAAGGCGGTTTCATATTCTAAAAAAGATGGAACAGGCAACAAGGCTCGTTTCGGATGCAGACACTGCAACACCCGAAAGAGTACATCTGCCCCACCATTTCCGCAGACAATTTGCTCCGGCTGTAATGCATGATAAGTTGCAATCGCCTGTGTCAAGGCAGTCTGCTGGGGATCTGGATAGTGTACCAAAGTGGGAATGGCGGCAGAAATCGCCTGCTTGACCGACTCCGGCACACCAAACGGGTTGATATTGGCGGAAAAATCCAGTAAATCCGGTGCATTTGTTTGCTCGGTATAGATGTTTCCGCCGTGCTGCATGGATGTCATAACTTCCCTCCTATCGCAGACTGAGCCACAAGAGCAGACCGCCCACCAATCCGGCAAACAGCAGGCTGCTCCCGAACAGCAGTTTATTCGCAGTCAAAATATCGGTTGGTTGTGCGTGACGGATTGCATCGCCAATCGTTGGCTTTTCTACTACTTTTCCAAAGTAAACATGTGTGCCGCCCAGCTGAATTCCCATTGCCCCAGCGGCAACCGATTCTGTTTGTGCGGAGTTTGGGGAAAGATGTTTCCGCCGATCTCGCAAATAAATCTGCAGTGCCTGCTTTCCATCCAGTCGCAGCAAAACAGCGGTTGCCATCATCAGCCATGCGGAAATGCGAGCCGGCAGCCAGTTCCAAAAATCATCTAACTTTGCAGCGGCTTTTCCAAAGTATTCATAGGTTTCATTGCGATATCCGACCATAGAATCCAGCGTATTGACGGCTTTATAAAAGAATCCCAGCGGAACACCGCCCAAAAATAAATAGAATAACGGTGCAATTTCTCCATCAGATGTGTTCTCTGCAACTGTTTCCACACATGCCTTTGTCACCTCTTCTGCGGAGAGCGTCTGCGTTTCCCGTCCAACCAGCCACGAAAGCTGCTTTCGAGCAAGCGGTAAATCCTCCGC
>HF997914.1 GCA_000433635.1 Ruminococcus sp. CAG:254 | reverse complement strand
CGTGAGATAGCTTCACTGACTTTCCGTTCCATATCATCAAGGTACTGCATGATCTTGCCCTCATTGACGAGCCTGCGAAGCCTGTCGGGGCAATGACTGTCAGAGAAATGAAGATGATACCTGATAAAGTCGGTGTGGTATGTCTTGCTCTCCTCGGTCTGCGTATCGGTGTTGAAGTGTGTGACGGTCACGGTATTGGTGTCAAGTCTCCACAGCGGAACTGATTTCTTTTTCAGTGGATTGTAAGCGGTTTGTTCACTTTTATATCTGCTCATAGTTATTACCTCCGTTATGCTTTATAATGATTGGATTCACGGTGTTCAAAAATGTATTCCGTGATTTGAAATTATAATAACAGGAGTATGACCATAACGTTGTCCTTTGTTTGTCCTTTACAAGTTTCAAAAAGATAGAATAAAGGACAGCATAATAAAACGAGTAAAGGTTGAAAAACGCCGTAAATACGGGCTATTTCCCATATCACGGCAGGTTAGAAAATGTGAAAAATTTAATTCAATTCCCGTACGGGTCACCAATCAATA
>HF997913.1:897-1168 GCA_000433635.1 Ruminococcus sp. CAG:254 | reverse complement strand
AGCTTTACCGCTGTAATTATGCTGATTCTCAAGAAGTGTGGCGGTGTTCGGGTATCGGACATGGAAGAAGCACAGGGCTTAGACCAAATCGAACACGGCGAGCGTGCATATCCGGCATTCAATGGATTAGACTGAGAAAGGGTGTGACCATATGAAAAAAATTGAAGTCATTTTCCGACCGGAAAAATTAGAACCGCTGAAAGAAACGCTGCTGGAGGCAGGCATTAAGGGGGCAACCTTCTATCAAGTCAGCGGCTGCGGCAACCAGCAC
>HF997913.1:0-876 GCA_000433635.1 Ruminococcus sp. CAG:254 | reverse complement strand
CAACCAGCACGGCTGGATTGCCTATCACCGAGGCAGCGAAGTTATGATGAACACCTTGCCAAAAGTGTACATGATGACGGTTGTACCAGATGCGGAAGTGGACGGGATTTTGAAGCTGATTAAGCAGTGTGTTTATACCGGAACAGTCGGAGATGGAAAGATTTTCATTTCCACCGTGGATGAATGTATCCGGATTCGGACAAACGAAACGGGTGATACGGCTTTATAAAAATCCAAATAGAACAAACAATCCTGACGAGTGGGCATTTCCCGTTCGTCGGGATTTTGTGAGTAGAAAGCGAGATGGGACAGATGAACCGACAACCAATCATTGGTGTAACGCCATTAGTAGATGCAGCAAAAGAAAGTTATTGGATGTTGCCCGGCTATTTCAACGGGATTTTACAGGCAGGCGGATTGCCGTTGATGTTGCCTTTGACGACCGATGCCAGCCGGATTGCACAACTCTGTCATTTGTGCGATGGCATTCTATTGACGGGCGGACAAGACATCCAGCCGGAATTATACGGGGCAGAACCACTGCCATGCTGTGGCGAATGCAGTCCGGAACGGGACACGATGGAATTGCAGCTGCTGGAACTGGCATTTCAACAGGATTTTCCCGTTCTGGGCATCTGCCGAGGAATTCAGCTTCTGAATGTCTGCTTTGGCGGAACGCTGTATCAGGATTTACCGGAGCAGGTTTCCAGTTCGATTTCCCATCACCAAATACCGCCCTATGACCAGCCAGTGCACACCGTTTCAGTGTTGCCAGAAACGCCGTTGGCAGCATTGTTAGAACAAGAAACATTGGCAGTGAACAGCTATCATCATCAGGGCATTTTGAAATTGGCGGAAGCCTTGCAGCCTATGGCA
>HF997912.1 GCA_000433635.1 Ruminococcus sp. CAG:254 | reverse complement strand
ATTGGACACAAGGATTCTCGTGGCATGGAAGTTTCCGGACGAACCTGTGCAAGCGATGGCGTCAGCTCTGAAAAGGGATTGTATCTTTCCGGCGGAGAAACCAATACTTATCGCATTTGGGTTTACAGCGAAACTGCAGAACAGTTTCATGTGACCCTTGCCTGTGCAGATTTAGACACCAGTCAAGAAACAGAAACCGAACTGGTTACAAAACAAGTCGCTGCTGGAACATGGACAGAACTGCAAGCTTCCTATCAGGCACCGAAAAACAGCGGAGAATTTCGCCTTACCATTACCACAGACAGCACCCATGATTTTTATTTCGATGATGTGACGGTAACCGCAAAAAAATCCAGCAATACCGTTTCTGCTGCTTCTGCTGAAAAGGGGTTAAAAGACGAATTTGCCAATTATTTTCGGGTTGGTAATATTCTGAATAGCGGAACTGTGCAAAATTCCACCATCACCGCCAGCTTCCTCAAAGATTATAATAGTGTGGAATGTGAAAACGAAACAAAGCCCGATGCAACATTGGTGCAGTCACAGTGCAATGGTACGAATATCGGCGTTTCTCTGAAAAACGCTGCCAGTATCATGGATTTCTGCGTAAACAATCATCTTGCCATGCGTGGTCATACTTTAGTTTGGCACAGTCAAACCCCTGTCTGGTTCTTCAAAGAAAATTTCGATGCAAATGGCAATTGGGTTTCTTCTGCCGTTATGGATCAACGAATGGAAACCTACATTAAAAATATGTTTGAGGCAATCCAGACACAATATCCAGAACTGAATCTCTATGCCTATGATGTTGCCAATGAGTGCATCAGCGATGACCAGAACCGAACTGCCAACTATGGCGGAACAAGAGAACCGGGCGAGAATATCAGCGGACAATCCCCGTGGGTGCAGATTTATGGCAGCAATGCTTTTGTAGAAAAAGCCTTTACCTATGCCAGAAAATACGCACCGGAAGGCTGCCAGCTTTACTACAACGATTATAACGAATACTGGGATCACAAGCGGGATGCGATTTACAGCATGTGCAAATCCCTCTATGAAAAGGGCTTGCTGGATGGAATCGGGATGCAGTCCCACATCAATGCAGACTATGACGGATTTTCCGGCGTTTCTGCCTATACCACCGCAATGAAAAAATTCCTCTCGATTGGCTGTGATGTTCAAATTACAGAATTGGATATCACCATGGAAAACGGCAAGTATACTTTGCAGCAGCAGGCTGACAAATACAAAGCCATTTTTCAGGCAGCTATGGACTGGAATAAAAATCCGACCTCCGATGGACGGGTCAAGGCAGTTTGTATCTGGGGGCCAGATGATGCCAACACTTGGATCAAAACAGAAAACACACCCCTGCTCTATGATACCAATCATCAGCCAAAGCTTGCCTATACAACCTTAACATCCATGATTCCACAGTCAGAATGGGGCGATGGCAGCAATCCGGGTACAACGGAACAGCCAGTTGAACCAAATGAATACGGCTGGTACTTCCAGAGTACCTTTGAAGGGGAATTAGACGGCTGGAGTGGCAGAGGAAATGCGGAAGTATCCACCAGCGGACGGACAAATTATGTTGGAGAAGAAGCGTTGCTGGTGCAAAATCGTACTGCTGCTTGGAATGGTGCTGCACGAAGCTTAAATCCAAAGGCGTTTGTGGCAGGAAAGACATATAGTTTCAGCACAAATGTGCAGTATTTTGATGGTGATGCAACGGATACCTTCTATTTCAAATTGCAGTATACCGATGCAAATGGTGATACGCAATATGATACCATTGCAGAAGGCACTGCCATTCAAGGAGAATGGATGCAGCTTGCCAACAAAAATTACAAGATTCCAGAAGGTGCAACCAATTTACAGCTTTATGTAGAAACCAAAGACAGCACCAGCAATTTCTATTTGGATGAAGTCATTGGAGCAGTGGGCGGAACAGGCATTCTCGGAGCAGGCGAAGCACCAACGCTTACACTGGGAGATGTCAATGCCGATGGTGTCATCAATGTATTAGACCTTTCTCTTGCAAAACATGGCGTTTCCAGCGGCTTTTCCGGCAATGCTGCAAAACTGGCAGCAGATGTAGACCAAAATGGAATCGTTGATGCAGCAGATGTCAAGATGTTGCAAGATTATCTGCTTGGACGGATTTCCGTATTTTCAAAGGCAGAAAAAGTTATAGACACAGCTGCAATGGAGGCATTGTTTGCCGGAATCACGCCAACTGCCAGCTATAAGGCAGATGGCGAAAACAATCCGCTTTTTACACAGCGGTTTGGTGCAGATCCTGGTGTGATGGAATATAACGGAAGAGTGTATGTCTATACCACAAACGATGTCATTGAATATGACAGTGATGGAAAGGTCACAGAAAACACCTATGCACAGGTAAACAAAATCAATTGTTTATCTTCTGAGGATTTGGTGAACTGGACAGACCATGGAGCAATTCCTGTTGCTGGAACTGATGGCATCGCCAAATGGGCAACCTGTTCTTGGACACCGTGTGCAGCCCATAAAACCATCAACGGCAAAGAAAAATTTTTCCTCTATTTCTGTAATGGCGGAAATGGGGTGAGTGTTCTGACCGCAGACAGCCCAACTGGTCCTTGGACAGACCCACTCGGAAAAGCTATGATTACCCGTGCAACACCAAATTGCAGCGATATTACTTGGCTATTTGATCCTGCAGTGATGGTAGATGATGATGGAACAGGCTATCTCTGTTTTGGCGGTGGCGTTCCAGATGGAAAAGATGCCATGCCGGGAACTTCTCGCATTGTCAAGTTGGGAGATGATATGATTAGCCTTGCCGGAACACCTGTGACCATTGAAGCACCCTATTTATTTGAAGATTCCGGTATCAATAAAATTGGAGATACATATTATTATACCTACTGTTCCAACTGGAACACCGCTGGGAATGCCTATGGAATGACCAGTGGAGCGATTGAATATATGACATCCAACAATCCGCTTGGACCGTATACTTATGGTGGAGAATTGTTTCGGAATCAAGGAACATTTTTCGGACTGTATGGAAACAATCATCATTCCCTCTGCACATTGGATGGGCAGCTGTATTTGTTCTATCACAACCGCAGCGTAGAAAAGGCAATGGGCATAGAAGGCAATTATCGCAGTCCGCAGGTGGATGCAGTCACCATGCAGGGAACGAAAATACAAGCAGTTACAGGAACGATGAATGGCATTGCACAGAAGAAAACCATCGATCCACATCAGACGGTGCAAGCAGAAACCATGTCCAATCAGGCAGGCATTCAGGTG
>HF997911.1 GCA_000433635.1 Ruminococcus sp. CAG:254 | reverse complement strand
CCCAATCAACGATACCCGTTCGTGATAACATTTCCGTGATTTTGGTTATATTCATTCTTTTTCTCTTGTTTTTACGATAAGAGTTCCACCACCAACAGTCATAAGCGTAGCAAGCCCCACCAATACTTTGTAAATGTCAGAGTACCCAGTCTGCGGAAGAGAAACTACTTCATTTGCCATGTTCGTTCCGGTTGCAGTTTCTGGATTCACGGTATAAACATCAAGAACTTCTCCATCTTCATCTGTCAGCGTGATTGCATAGTTCCCATCTGCTGTTTCAAGGAGTGCAGCCTTTGCAGGAGCATTGCCTGTTTTGGTTGCATAGTCTTTCATTGCCCAATCCTTGAAATCTTCCTGCGTGATGTTTTTATAATTGGTTGTAGTGGATTCGGTTGTAACAGTGTCCTCTATGCCATTATAGATTTTGTATGTTCCAGCTAAATTAGAATCTTTGATATTAGAATCTTCCACGTCTGAAACAGGATAGAGTCTTTCCCATTTCGAAACATCGCCTTGCTTCGTGCAATCTACATAAATCACATCTTCCTGCTCAAGAATGAGTAAGATTTTTTCCTTTCCCTTGTCATCAAACCAGTATTCAACTTTTGTAACACCACTTCCGCCAATAAAGTCCGGATAAGGCTGCGAGGCGGATAATTTATCGTAAATTTCCTTAAACGAATCCGAACTGTTTACAAATTCCTTGGCTTCCTCCAACGTCATTCGGGAGGCATCTTCTGGTATTTTGTTTAAAATAGAAGCCCTTGCCCGTTCAAATTCCCCAAATACTCCATGTTCTTTTTCAGCAAGTTCCGCTAAAGCCTTCGCCTGTTCTTCTGAAAGTGCATCACTGGTTACTGTAGCTGTTGTCGTGGTTGTTTCTGTGGTTGCAGTTGTTGCGGTTGTTTCTGCTTTCTCTTCAGAATAGAGCGGTTTCCAGTCGGAGATGTTTCCATCTGCATTGCATTTTACAGAAATAACATCTTCTTGCTCCAAAATCAAAAGGATTTTTTCTGTGCCGTAGTCGTCCAACCAAAATTCAACTAATGTTACTCCACTACCGCCTACAAAGTCTGGATATTTTGCGATGGAAAGCAGGCTCTCGTAAATATTCTGAAAGTCGGTGTTGTTTGCCAGAATCTCTTGCACATCATCGAAACAAAGTCTTGCTGTATCGGGTGGGAGTTCTCCGAGAATTATTTTTTCTTCCCGAATAAATTCCCCGAACAGATGACTGCCTTTCTCTTTGAGTGCTGCCAGTTGTTCTTGCTGTTCCGTTGACATTGTATCATCAGGTGCAATCACTACAGGAATCGGAATCGTTTTGACAGGGTTGTCCGCTTCATCGAATACGAAAATACGGATACAGGTTTCCCCTGCAGAAATTGCTGTCACCAAACCATATTTGGATACGGTCGCAATGCTTTCATCTGCGGACTGGTATTCGATATGTTCCGTATCATATCCCTCTTTATCAAACTTGACATTCAGATTACAGCTTTCGCCGACTGTCAGATTGCATACAGAGGGTTCAACGGAAAAATCAGATGCTACAACCTCTGTTGAACTTGGATCTTCTATCGGCTCTGTAATTGCTGGTGAAGTTGTCGTTTCTGTCGTTTCCTGAATTTCGGTCAAGGTTGTAGTCACTTCTGTATCTACAGGCACATCCGTTGCACTTACAGGAAACAGCGTGGAAAGGGAACCTGTGAGAAGCATCATTGCTACTAAAAATGCCCATTTTTTCATATTGATACACCTCATTTCAATAACGTATCAAGTCGTTGTATTTATGTTTATTGTAGCATATCAATTCAAATTTG
>HF997910.1:16490-54728 GCA_000433635.1 Ruminococcus sp. CAG:254 | reverse complement strand
CTGCTGCTTCGTACAGCTGATAAGCATCCTTCAACAACGCCAGTGTCGGAGTACCTTCTGCATCCGTCTTGAATGCAACGGTGATACCTTCGGTATCCGGTACATTGTACAGGTTCAGCGGAATTTCTGCATATTCCTGACCCGGTGTTGCGAAGATCTTCTGACCGTTGTTAACTGCCATTGTCGGTTCATTGCCAACAACCAATTTTGTAGTTGTAGTAGGAGCTGCAGTTGTAGCCGGTGCTGCAGTGGTTGTAGCAGCCTTTGTTGTGGTTGTAGTTGCCTTTGTGGTTGCCTTTGTAGTTGCCTTTGTGGTTGCAGTTGTAACAGCTGCGGTAGTGGTCGGATTGGTAGAGGACTTGTCGGTGTAAACACGAACTGCATCAATGGTAAATTCGTTGCAGTCAATCCACCAGAAACCAACCTTTACCTGACCGCCGTACTGCGTCTGGATGATATCAGAGGTTGCACTGTCTACATTCCATACCAGTGTACCGGAATCGCCATCAATTACCTGCTGCATATCTTCGGTCTGTGTCCAGTAATCCGGATCAACGGTGGTAGAAGAACCAAATGCACCCTGCCACTTGCCAATCTTGTCAGCGGTAGTAGAGATGTCGATTTCAACCTTCTGAACCTTTTCGCCAGCCTTTACGCCCAGTTCTTCATAAGTCCAGCCCAGCATTTTGTCAGCTGCCGGCAGATCCTTATAGACAACATCCTGACCTGGCTTGATTTCATAAGCACCGTTGCCAGTGGACGAAGAAGCAGTTGTGGTCGGATTGGTCTTTGTGGTTGTAACTGCTGCGGTTGTAGTCGGATTAGAGGAAGACTTGTCGGTGTAAACACGAACTTCATCAATGGTAAATTCGTTGCAGTCAATCCACCAGAAGCCAACCTTTACCTGACCGCCGTACTGGGTCTGAATGATGTCAGAGGTTGCACTGTCAACGTTCCATACCAGTGTACCGGAATCGCCATCAATTACCTGCTGCATATCTTCGGTCTGTGTCCAGTAATCCGGATCAACGGTTGTAGAAGAACCAAATGCACCCTGCCACTTACCAATCTTGTCAGCAGTGGTGGAGATGTCGATTTCAACCTTCTGAACCTTTTCGCCAGCCTTTACGCCCAAATCTTCATAAGACCAGCCCAGCATTTTGTCAGCTGCCGGCAGTTCCTTATAAACAACGTCCTGATTTACCTTCTTTGTATAGCAGCCATCGCCCTGTGCTACTGTTGTCGGAGCCTTGGTGGTTTCTGCTGCCTTTGTTGTGGTAACAGCTGCGGTAGTTGTCGTCTTGCCAGTTGTTGCAGTGGTTGTAGCAGTGGTTGTCGGTGTTGCACCAACGCCCGGAATGTTGGATTCCAGAGAACCAGTCTTGTACTTGTCATACAAAGCTGCTGCTGCACCAACAAATGCTGCATTGTAGTCCAGTGCAACTTCGTTTGATACTGCATCCTTAATAGAGTCATTGTAAGTAGAGAAGTCCGAGCTGGTCGGGCCACCAACCAATGCACCAACCAGTACATGGCCGTTTGTTTCATCCCATGTCGGTGTTGCTTCATCGGAAGAAGTATAAGCGTGACCAGAAGCGGCTCTGTGGTGCGGATATTTCGGAGAATTCCCATTGAAACCAACGACCAGATTCTTACCGGTGGAGTTGTCGCCCAGAATCATGCCCATCTGTGCCTTGCACCAGTCGCTGTAATCGTTATCGGTGTGCTTCGAAATAACCATTGCAACCAGCTGCATTGCAGTGTTGGTTCTTGCACTGCCCCAGCTTGCCCAACTCGGCATCCAGAATGTGCTCTTATCGGTGCAGTTCTTGCTTACATAAGAATTTGCCCATTTCCAGTCGCCTGCAATTTCGCCGTACAGAGCTGCTGCACCAGATTCAGCATTGCTCCAGCCAAGCGGTGTATAAACTTCGCCCCACTGACGATTGCCAGTTGCGAAGAAATTATCCATAAAGCTCTTATACTTGTCATCCTTGGTAGCCAAATACAGGAAACCAGCTGCCCAAGCCTGATCATCTTCATAAGTATCAGAAGTATAAAAACCGTTTGTACCGTCTGTTGCACACTGATTATACTGTGTGGAGAACTTGTACAGTGCCTCTGCATACTTCAGGTCTTCTGCATTGCCGAAGTTCAGGTAATTTACTGCCAGAGCTGCTGCATATTCTGCTGCAATATCGCTTGCACCATTGCTTGTCCAGAATGCCTTACGACTACCCTTAATGGATTCCTGTGTTTCCGGAGGACCCCAGTAGCCGTGGTCATTGCCGCCGCCGCCTTCGCCAATCTGATAGCAGAATTTAGAAACCGTGTCACCGCTCAGAACAGTGCAGTCCTTGAAGTACTTGCAGAACCGATTGGTGATTTCTTTCAGGTGTGCAGTCTGACCCAAAGAATCATATGCATCCTTGAATTCATAGTAGCCCCAGCCCAGTGTTGCTGCGGAATAACCAGCCGGCAGACCAAACTTTACGTGGTCACCTGCATCGTGGAAACCGCCAACGACTTCATCGCCAGTGTGGCAATCGCCACGCCAGTCAAATGCAGAAGCAGAATCTACATCATCGCCGCACATATTTCCATCGTAGAAATACATGGAATACTGCAACAATTTTGCGTAGTTGTCCGTGTCCGCCGCATGAACCGGCAGATAGGTTAAGCTGCTCAATACGCCGCTTGAACCGATTGTGGCTGCTGCGATCAAAGATGCAGCTAACCGCTTTGAGAATTTGTTTTTACTCATAAACGACCCCTTCTCTTAAGATTTAAAAAGTGAAATAAAACATAGAAATATGCCAGTTTCTATTGTAGCATATGGCATGAAAAATTGCAATTATTTTTTCGTTTGTTTCAAAATTTCTATGGAAACCAACCAATTTCGGCATTGTAAAATTGTGTAGTTTTCACAATGATTTCTATGTGGAATAGCAAGATTTTCGGTTTTTTTCATTATTTCAATCCACAGTCGGTCATTTCACAGAGCCTGACATGTCAGCAGAGGGCTGACTGTGGTTTGCCTCGTGTCAGTGGGGGATACCGATTTTTCTCTGCCCGCCACGAACGTTCACGTTCTGATTTGCAATTTCTCTTACCACCTGTAGCGGTGGGAAGATCCTTGCTGTGATTCGTTGAAAAAAGAAACGGCAACAAATTCGCTGCCGTTCCCTTTGGATTATTCGCCAAACTTTTCTTTCCGGAGTTGTTCTTTCAGAGCATCCAATATGGTATTTCTTGCCCAGATTGCCTGTTCTGTGGTTGCAGGCTCTACGCCTTTCAGCGGATATGGGATTCCCAAGTTTTCATATTTCACTTCGCCCATAGTGTGATATGGGAGCACATCCAAGGCTTTCAGGTTGTCCAGCCCTGCCAGATAAGCCCCAAGCTGCCGCAGATATTTTTCTTGCAGCGTGATGCCCGGAACAACAACGTGCCGAATCCAGACTGGAATATTTTTCTCTTTCAGATACTGTGCAAATTCCAGAATGTGAACATTGCTCTGCCCAGTCAGCTTCCGGTGTTCGGTATCATCAATGTGCTTGATGTCCAACATGACCAAATCGGTCACCGCCATCAGCTTGTCAAATGCCTCTCGTTTCTCCTGCCGGAACAAGATTCCGGAGGTGTCCAAACAGGTATTGATGTTTCGTTCCTTTGCCTTTGTAAACAACTCTGTTAAAAATTCCATCTGCACCAGCGGTTCGCCGCCCGTTGCGGTAATGCCGCCATCGTGGTAAAATTCTTTCAGCCCGTCATAGTCATGCAGCAGGGATTCCACCGTTCGTTTTTCATTGATGTTGTACGTCCAGGTATCCGGATTGTGGCAATATTGACATCGCATCGGACAGCCCTGAAAAAAGATGACAAACCGTGTACCCGGCCCATCGACAGTCCCGTAACTTTCCGTAGAATGAATATAACCTTCCATTTTCTCCGCCTCCTTTTTATCTTTTTGAATAGGATTGCCAATTTTCTTATATTTATGAACCTATGAAAAAAGGGGACGCACGAAAAACGTGCGTCCCCCACTTTTTCTTACGGATTATTCCGCCGTCGATCTCAATTAGAGAGCAGCGTGGAACGTTCTGGAGATAACATCATCCTGCTGTTCCTTGGTCAGCTTGATGAAGTTTACTGCATAGCCGCTTACACGGATGGTCAGCTGCGGATACTTTTCCGGATGCTGCTGAGCGTCCAGCAGGGTTTCTCTATTCAGTACGTTTACGTTCAGGTGGTGACCGCCTTTTTCAGCATAGCCGTCCAGCAGTTCTACCAGATTATCAATTTGCTTTTCATTTGCCATGATGCATTTCCTCCTAAAAAATTCATACCAAACGCATCCACCCATTTTCGTGGATCATTCGTCTTCGTCCATCAATTCTGTTGGCTGACAACAAGCCTGATTGCCGATTGCACAATCCATGCTGCGGTAGGTATCCACCCGCAAGCCCTCCTGAGAATCCTGTTCAGAAACTACAAGATGACCGCTGCCGTTTTCCATCAGCTGTTCAATCATGTCAACCAGTGCATCAGTCTGTTCCGCATCGGTCGGATTGGGTTGCTGTTTCATAGGAATCGCCTCCTTCATCAATTATCGGACAAGCTGGTATGACAGCTTACTTTTCAATGCTTTCTCTGATGGAAGCAATATCAATATCGCCAGCAAATACCTGAGAATCCTTACCCAGAGCAGCCGGGATAATGGTAAAGGTATTGGAAATACCATCCTGTGCGTTTGTCCACGGCAGCTTTGCAACAGATGCCATAGATGCAGCTGCACCGTGGGTATCACGACCGTGCATCGGGTTTGCACCAGGAGCCAGCGGCTGACCCTTCTTTCTGCCGTCCGGTGTGTTACCAGTCTTCTTACCATATACAACGTTAGAAGTAATGGTCAGGATAGAAGTGGTCGGTACACCGTTCCGGTAGCAATAGTTGCTGCGGATCATATCCATGAACTTGTCCAGAATTTCAACAGCGATGCTGTCAACTCTGTCATCGTTGTTACCATACTTCGGGAAGTCGCCTTCTATTTCGAAGTCGGTTACAACGCCGAATTCGTCACGGATGCACTTAACCTTTGCATACTTGATTGCGGACAGGGAGTCTGCAACAACAGACATACCAGCAATACCAGTTGCGAAGTAACGCTTTACATCTCTGTCATGCAGAGCCATCTGGAGAGCTTCGTAGCTGTACTTATCGTGCATGTAGTGGATGCAGTTCAGCGTGTTAACATACAGGTTTGCCAACCAACGCATCATATCTTCATACTTATCCATTACATCATCATAATCGAGGTAATCGCCTTCAACTGGTCTATACTTCGGGCCTACCTGATTGTGCTTGCCAGTCTTTGCATCAATTCTTTCGTCCTTACCGCCATTGATTGCATACAGCAGGCACTTTGCGAGGTTTGCTCTTGCACCGAAGAACTGCATGTCCTTACCAACTCTCATGGAAGATACGCAGCAAGCGATTGCATAGTCATCGCCGTGAGTAACTCTCATCAGGTCATCGTTTTCATACTGGAACGAAGAAGTGTTGATGGAGAGCTTTGCACAGTATCTCTTGAACGGAGTCGGCAGACGCTTCGACCACAGAACGGTCAGGTTCGGTTCTGGAGCAGTGCCCAGGTTTTCCAGGGTGTGCAGGTAACGGAAGCTGGTCTTTGTAACCATGGTTCTGCCGTCAACGCCCATACCGCCGATGGATTCGGTAACCCACTGCGGGTCGCCGGAGAACAGTGCATTGTATTCCGGTGTTCTTGCGAACTTTACCATACGCAGCTTCATGATGAAGTGGTCGATAAATTCCTGAGCCTGTTCTTCTGTCAGGATGCCCTTCTTCATATCTCTTTCAATATAAATATCAATGAAAGTAGAAGTACGGCCAAGGCTCATTGCAGCACCGTTCTGATCCTTAACAGCACCCAGATAACCGAAGTACAGCCACTGAATTGCTTCCTGAGCGTTGGTAGCCGGCTTGGAAATATCGAATCCATACCGCTGAGCCATAGCCTTCAGAGCCTTCAGAGCCTTTATCTGTTCTGCGAGTTCTTCTCTCAGACGGATGACTTCTTCTGTCATGGTACCGCAAGTGATTGCCTTCTGGTGTTCCTTGTCTTCGATCAGCTTGTCAACACCATACAGTGCAACTCTACGATAGTCGCCGATGATACGGCCACGACCGTAAGCATCCGGCAGACCGGTGATGATTGCATTGTGTCTTGCAGAACGCATTTCCGGTGTGTAAACATCGAATACGCCTTCGTTATGAGTCTTCCGGTAATGCTTAAAGATGTAGCTGATTTCCGGATCTACTTCATAGCCATAAGCCTTGCAAGCTTCTTCTGCCATACGGATACCACCGAACGGCTGCAAAGAACGCTTCAGCGGCTTGTCAGTCTGGAAGCCTACGATGGTTTCCTTGTCCTTATCCAAATAGCCTGCTTCGTGAGAATTTACAGTAGATACAATCTTTGTATCCATGTCCAGCACGCCGCCATTTTCCCGTTCTTTCTGGAACAGGTTCAGAACCTCGTTCCACAGTTCGGTTGTTGTAGCAGTCGGGCCAACCAGAAAGCTTTCGTCGCCTTCATACGGTGTGTAGTTCTTCTGAATGAAGTCCCGTACATTTACGTTGGAAGTCCATGCTCCGCCGACGAAGCCTTCCCATTCCTTCTGCATTGTTTCTGCCATGATTTGAATCTCTCCTTTGCAATATTTCAGCAATTCTATTGATTGCAATTGCTCCGCAGCGAAAGGAAAAAATGACACGAATTTCGCCACTCAAAAGAGTGATTTTTTCCGGTTTTTTCGTTCCGCTCTGGTCTGCTTTTATAATAGCACATGTTCTCAATAATGTCAATAGATTTTTGAAAGTTTCCCGTTAAAAATTCTGGATTTCTTGAAAAAATCATGTAAAAAGGAAACGTTTTTCTGAAAAAAACGATAAAAACGAATGCAAAACATGATTTTCGCAAAAAAATGAAAAGTTCAGCCGGAAAATTTCTGGTTTTCCATAGTTCTGAATGCGATAAAAAGCGAGCCTGTCCAAATAATCGGACAGACCCGCTCTTTTCGTTCTTAGAACGGCATGGATGCCATACGGCACTTATGCCAATTCAGCAAAGTACTTAATTGTACGAACCATCTGGCTGGTGTAGCTGTTTTCGTTGTCGTACCAGGAAACAACCTGTACTTCATACAGATCATCAGCAATCTTGGAAACCATGGTCTGAGTTGCATCGAACAGAGAACCGTACTTCATGCCGATAACGTCAGAAGAAACGATCGGTTCTTCATTGTAACCATAGGATTCAGTAGCAGCAGCCTTCATAGCAGCGTTGATGCCTTCCTTGGTTACGTCTGTGCCCTTAACAACAGCAGTCAGGATCGTAGTAGAACCAGTCGGAACCGGTACACGCTGTGCAGAACCGATCAGCTTGCCGTTCAGTTCCGGAATAACCAGACCGATTGCCTTAGCAGCACCAGTGGAGTTCGGAACGATGTTTGCAGCACCAGCTCTTGCTCTTCTCAGGTCGCCCTTTCTGTGCGGACCGTCGAGGATCATCTGGTCACCAGTGTAAGCGTGGATGGTGCTCATGATACCGCTCTGGATCGGAGCGTAGTCATTCAGAGCCTTTGCCATCGGAGCCAGGCAGTTGGTGGTGCAAGATGCAGCAGAGATGATCTTGTCGTCTGTTGTCAGAGTTTCGTGGTTTACATTGTAAACGATAGTCGGCAGATCGTTACCAGCCGGAGCAGAAATAACAACCTTCTTTGCACCTGCATCGATGTGAGCCTGTGCCTTAGCCTTAGAGGTGTAGAAACCTGTGCATTCCAGAACAACGTCAACACCGATTTCGCCCCACGGCAGTTCAGCAGCGTTTGCCTTTGCATAGATGGTCAGGGTCTTACCGTCAACAGTGATAGTACCAGCTTCATCATCAGCAGAAACAGTGTGCTTGTTTTCGCCGATTCTGCCTGCATAACCGCCCTGTGCGGTATCATACTTCAGCAGGTGAGCGAGCATAGACGGCTTGGTCAGGTCGTTGATAGCAACAACCTCATAACCTTCAGCACCGAACATCTGTCTGAATGCGAGACGGCCGATCCGGCCAAATCCATTAATAGCAACTTTAACTGACATTTGGAATTACCTCCTAAAAATTTATACTCTTATTGTACACCAAAACGGTGAAAATTGCAAGGTCTTTCTATAAAAAAATTGACATAAAATTATCGTTTCTTCCGCTTTTCTCTATTTTGCACAAATTTCAACATGTTTCCATCTACGTTTTATCGGCAAAAACACATTTGATAGAAATTGTTCTTTTTTTCTCTCTTTATTTTAGGCAGTTTCGGGATATAATAAAAAGAAGTATTTGAACCGTTGCCACGAGAATCTATCTTTTCTTTCAAATTGTGCAGAATCTTTTTCTGCATATGAAGAAAAGATTTCTTTTTCATGCGTATTCTATAAATACTATGACTTTGCCTTTGACAGAAATGACACTCAACAGAAAGGGGTCTGCAATGACGACAGAAACACTGCACTTTTTAAAAGCCCTCTATGCAAACGAAACCCGTCAGGTCTGGGTTTTCGATGAAACGAATACCTGTATTTGGAAAAACGATATTTCCAAGCCGTTACAATCAGAAGCCGACTGTCAAGCGTTGCTGAAAACCGTCGCTGCGAACAGAGGCAGTCAGCTATTCTGGCATGAATCGCTCCTGTATGCTGCGGAAGTTCAGCAGAGCACAGAACTGCACTGCACCATCTTAAAAATCACAGCCGAACCAGTCTTGACCAACGTCATGAAAGAAAAAAATTTCCGGGCAATTTGTCAAGAATTTCTCGCCAATCAACGAGAGGCAGTTTTTCAGATTTCCACCATTGCGGAACAGATTTATGATGAAGTGGAATCCAACAACATTGGCGACCTCGAACAGGAAGCGGTTTTCTCCAATTTAAATGATGTCATGCGTGCATGTTGCCACCTGCTGCGGCGTACCAACTATTATGCAGAGTTGGAGAAATATGCAGAATCTGAGAGCATGGCTCTTCAACCGATAGAACTATCTCGACTGTTGTTTGACTTTTCACAAAACTGCAAGGAAACACTGGGACGGAGAATTTCCCTGAAAATACAGGCGGATACAAAAATCTGGGTGCTCTGCAACGAAGCCCGACTCTGCTTTTCGCTGCTCTGCCTGATGACGCAGCTACTGGCACAAGGGCAGTCAGAATTAACACGAACTGTTTTTCTATATGTCTTTTCCGAAGGAAATACAGCAACGGTTTCTATTCAGATGGAAAAACCAGAATGCGATTTCCCAGAAATAGAACCTACAGTTCTGTTTCAGTCAAATGAAGAAGTTGCAAAGCAAGATTATAATCTTACTAATGCAGTGCTGGAGAATTTCTGCAAAACGTATAACGCCAAACTAGAACGCACCAGCACCGATACCAAGCAAGGCTATCTGTTAAAAATTCCGGTTTACAATGCACGCAGCAACTTGCAATTACATGCAAATATTCCACGCCGCAGACGCTCCACGTTCTTGAACAACTATCAAGTTATGCTGTATGATATTTCCGATTACCGATTTTATTAAATGAAACCAAATAACAAAAACGTCCCTGTCGAAGTTGACAGGGACGTTTTTTTCATCTCATGCAAAAAGAAAATTTCCTTACAGTCTTTTCTTCTGATTTTCAATCATTGCTACCAAATCATCTACCGATGCAGTATCATAAGAAGACGGTCTGCGAGATGCTGGCTTTGCAGCAGGTCTTGCGGCAGACGGCTTTGCAGTAGTGGAACGCTGCGGTGTTCTGGATGTGGAAGTGCTCCGTGTAGCGAATGGGTCGTTGCCAAAGATGTCATCCACATTCGGACGCTTGAATGTACCAGTGGAACTCAGGAATGTCTTAGAACCTGTGGACGAGCTGCCAGACGGAGCTTCATGTGCACCATGGTAGGTCTGTTCCTGCTGCGGTGCTTCCTGTACCGGTTCTGCAACCGGAGCATCTGCACCATACTTTCCAACATAGCCATTGGTTTCCGGCTGCTGCGATGCAACAGATTCATATGGCTGTTCCGGAATCGGCACATTCTTTTGTGCCTGGAACTGCATGGTCTTTGCCTTCTGGAATGCAGAATTCGGATTGACTGCCTTCCGTTCAAAGTTCTGCGAGATAGATGACTTCTTGGTTTCAAACGATGAAGTCTGTGCGTTCTGAACAGCCGTATTTCCATAGCCTGGATAGCTGCTGTCCATGTTGTAAGAACCTGTGTTATACGTTCCTGTATTACCGCTTCTGGTCTGGTAAGTCGTCTGCGGTACATCGTTCACAAAGTCCTCGTCTTCATAGTCTTCATCATCATAATTGTAGTCTTCTTCGCCCGGCAATTCATCATAGCTTTCTTCAAATGCATATGCATCATCTTCCCGCTTGTTTGCACTTCTGCGTACCAATGCAACAATCAGCAGAGCAATCAGCAGCACGCAAGGCAGTGCCAGCAGAACAATGATACCGCTGAATCCAGTTGCAAACTGAATAAAGCTGTAAAGCTGAGCACTTTCATAACGGCAAATACCACGCACACTGTCTACAGTAATTGCTGGTTCTGTACCGATGGTGTCCACCTGCATGGTAGTCGGATAATACTTCATGATGCCCGTTTCTTCATCCGAAGCAATGTTCAGAATCCGGCGGATTGCCATGCCTTCCTTGTCCTTATCGGAAGAAGTGTCTTCCGGTGCTAATACGCACAAAATCGCATTGTTCTTGGAAAGCGGTTCGCTGCCATCGTATGCCTTACAGATAACAGCCGTTTTTGCGTGAATGGATGCACTCGCATCAATCGTGGTAGAACCGTCCGTGCTCGGTTTGACTTCCATGCTGTCTGATTCCATCAGATAAACATAGTTGCCAAAAATCTTCGGCGTATCATGCTGCGAGAATAAAACATTCAGCGTCAGCGTGATCAGGACAACGATCAGCAGGAGAACTGCGGCAACGATGCCCAAAATGGATAGCGATTTCTTTTTTTTCATGATGTTCCCTTCCTTTGACACAGTTTGTATTTCTCACCTTATTATAACATACTTTTTGGGAAATTTCAATTTCCTTTTTGCTTTTTTTCCGATTTTTTTTACTTTCTGCAAAAGATGCCGATTTTCTGCCGTTTTTGGCAGGAAATAAAGAGATTGCTCTCATTATACCATACTTATTTTTAAATTTCAACTGCAAAATGCAATTTTCAGATATTTTTTTGAAAACCCCTTGACAAATCCAAAAAACATGCTATAATATATTTGTTACTGTGCACCGCACCGAGAAAAATCTGATAACATTTTGCTGGAATAGCTCAGTTGGTAGAGCAGCGCATTCGTAATGCGCAGGTCGCGTGTTCAAGTCACGTTTCCAGCTCCATTTTTTTACCTAAATTTCACCAGTGGACAAGAGCAGACAAGCAAAGAGGGCACAAAGAGGGAAAGCGAACGGACAGGGGGCAATAAGACCATGTGGAACCATTCTGAACCAGAAGATTCTTTTGGCGAACCGCCAAAGTCGCACACAAAAGGAAAAGGCATTGCCTTTGCACTTGTTCCAACCATTTTGCTGCTGACGGGAATCGGATTCCGAATTGCCCGCACTGCTCAAAAAGCAGAACGTCTGATTAGCCATCATACATCCACAACAGTGACGGCAGCGACTGTCACAACGCCAACCAAGCCAGCCCGTGCAGCTGCCAAGCAGGTGAAAACCGAACCGGCAACCGCTGCAAAGACTGCCGCTCAGGATGTTCGCAACGGCATTTACACTTCTGGCGACTATGAAGTAGGGGTTGACCTGCCAGCCGGAACGTATCTGGCGGTCTATGATGGACCTTCCGGAGATCAGAAGTTTGTGATGCAGATTTCTTCCAGTTCTGACCCGAACGATTCTGATGCAGTTTTGACAAGTCAAACGTTTCATCCGAATCAGGTTTATTTTCAGGTGATAGACGGGCAGTTTCTGCACATCTCATGGGCAAACTTTTATGATACCGAACAGGTTTCGATTACATTAGAACCATTTGCACATGATGGTATGTACCAAGTCGGAAAAGACATTCCAGCAGGCACGTATCAATTGGAACTGGACAAGGGCGAGTATGTTTATCCGGAAACCGCTGGTTATCAGATTTACAGTCAAATGGCTTCTCCGCAGCCGCTTCCCAAATCCAAAGGCAGTTATACCGATTCCATCACTTTGCAGGATGGGGAATATGTACAGTTAGATGATTGTCATTTTCAGCAAAATGCCGGATGATTCCGGTTTTTTGCGGGCGTAGTTTAGTGGTAAAACATCAGCTTCCCAAGCTGAGGTTGCGAGTTCGATTCTCGTCGCCCGCTCCAAATTTTAAGAAGCAGTCCGATTTGTTCGGGCTGTTTCTTTTTTCTCTTTACAAACAACGAAAGACCGCTATCGTTTCCACGCCAAACGACAGCGGCCTTTTTTTAATCCCAAATATGCTTGTTTATTCCCTTGTTTTTGATGATTCTATTTTTCTTTCTTTTCAATCGCCATATTCCGCAATTTGCATTTCTGCCCCGAAAGATTCGATGATTTTCCTGTCTATTTTTCTACTTCAGGGCAGATACTGCATCCCTGCGGTCAGGCTGCTTTCCTCCACTTCCGGTACTGGTACTGCTTCTTCATCAAATAAAATCTCTTTGAAATAGTCTATCTTCTGAAAATCTGCTCCGACTGACTCTCGTTTCAAAGCAATCAACTGTTCCATATCAATCAAATAGCGTGTGATACTGCCGTCTTCATATTTCCCGACCAGATAGCAATCTCGGTTCAGATAAGAAACCGTTCCAAATACAAACAAATTCTGGGGGACAACGACTCCTTCCAAATCTTCGCTGCGTGCCGAAAATTCCTGTCCCAAATAAAAAATGCCATCTTCAAAAACAGTTCCATCCGCCAACATATTGACGGCTGTATCATAATTCGTCCACTCGTCCGTACCGGCATTTAAAACCGTATAGCACTGCAAATCCGGATAAATGGTATACCAGTTGTTTGCTGTCCAGACCTGTTCCATAGAAAGTTTCTGCTGATTCGCATAGATGTATTCCCATGTTGCCGTTTCACTGCTGTCGCTCTGGGAATCCGGCGGTGACTCTACAGTCCGAAGAACATCTTTGGTTCTAGTTGCCAAATCAATCTGAAAGGTCGTCAGGCTGCGAATTTCCTCGATTGCTCCTGTTCCATCGGATGACATCCCTGTGTAGGAATCCACCAGCGAACCGGAAACCTGCTGAAAGGAAAACGGCTGGTTTAATAGCTGCGGTTGCAAGTCCTGTATCGTTGTATTTTTGGGGTTGCTCCCATCAATGGCAGTTCTGCCCAGCAGTTCCCCTGTTGCAGAGGTACTGTTTTCCGATGCATTCCCATTCTGTGTATTGGGTACAACTGCATGAGAAGCGGCAACTTCTGAGAGCATTTCCGTTAAAATCTCCGGTGTACTAAGAAAATAAGCCTGTCTGTCCAACAAATCCATTTTCCAAACGCCATCTCCAACATCAAAATACAAAACGCCAGAGAAATCCAGACAGTCAGAAGAAATCGTAATGGCATAATCCCATGTAAATCGGTCGGTCATCTGTACCTGTTCTTCTGGTACATCTGCATCCGAAGAAAGTCCGCTGCTAAAATTGATGCTATCCGCATTGTTCTGCAAAAAGGTAAACAGTGGCGATAATTCCTCGTTGGTGTAGTTTTCATAGGTGCGTTCCGTAATCTGATCTTCATCCAAAAAAGTAAAGCTGCCGGAGGAAATCCAGTTTTCTATGATTGGATAATCTTTAAACGTTCGCACAACGTCCGGAACAGAAACAAACAAATACTGCGTTCCGTTCCATTCCGCTGCCACAACCGATTCTTCTATGGTTGCTGTGTCTTTCAAATAGACCTGATAAACCGAAACGGTTGTTGCTCCGTCTACACCCATCAGCGAACCTTCACCCAATGTGTCTTGTACTTCTACCCTGTCCGGATTGACAACCGCCATTTCCCGCAAATTCTGCCCTTGATACTGCAAAACAAGTGATTGGGTTGTTGCTTTTGGTGTTTCAGATGCTTCCGTAGTGGATTCTGAAGAGGGGACAAAAACTTGTTCATCGTGTTTCAGATGATAACCAATCACCGTTCCTATACTCAGCAGAAAGACGGCTGCAACCACACCGCCGGAGAGTTTCTGCCAGGAACAGCGGATGCGTTTGGGTGGCGGTGGTGCAGTTGTGGTGTGCAGGGTTTGAATCGAACGATTCGGCTGCTGTTCGGCAAGAGAGGCTGCTTCTTCTGCATGAATCCGCTGTTGCAGTCGCTGCACCACGGCTTTCGGCGGCTGCATCTGTTCAAACATTCGTTCACATTGCTTTTTATCCATCAACCGTTCCCTCCTCTTCTTGCAGTTGTGTGCGTAGTTGTTCTCTGCCCCGGAGCAGCTGCATCCGAATCGTTCCAGCCCGTTTTCCCAACAACCCTGCAATTTCTTCTGTCCGATATCCCGCAAAGTAATACAGATACAGCACATTTCGATACATGGGCTTGAGGCTGCAAAGTGCCGCAAACAACTGATTATCCTCTGGCAAATCAAACAATACCGGCAGCGGCGTGGTGTCCGTCAGTGGAACGGTTCGCTTTCGGTAAGTACTGCCCATGATTTTCTTGCAGTAATTGCAGGCTGTCCGAATCAACCATGCTTTCCGATGTTCTTCTTCTCGAAACGTCTTGTTTGCCTGAAAATAAGCAAGAAATGTTTCTTGAAAGACATCCTCTGCATCTGCCCGATTTCCACCAGTTCCCGTCAGTGCAATGCCATAGATGAGCTGCTGATAGACCTGAATCACCTGCTGAATCTCCATTGGCTGCACGGCTTCTTCCGGCGAGATGCTTTGCGAGATCTGCAACATATCACTTCCCCCTTTCATCTACAACTACAAGTTTCCAGGCAAAATGTCACACGGTCTGCAAAAAAATTTTCTCTAGAATTGTAAACAAAAACAGGGAGCATTTTTCTGCAAAAAACAACTCCCTGTGTTTATGTATTTTTTAAAATCCTGCTTTCTTTAATTCATCCTGAAAAGCGGGTCTTCGTGGAAATTTTTCCCGCAATTCCTGTGCCAGCACCCGAGCCGCAATCGGGCTATCCTCTGAAAACTTCTTCAACTTCTGGCAGACCGCTGCATATTCCGAGCGATTTGCTGCCGCATCCGCCTCTTCCCAAATCCAATCTTTGTATAATTCTGTTGCCCGTTCCGCAAAGGGACTGCATTTTAAAGCACTAAAATACAGCAGCAAGTCAGACGGGTCTTTCTCGCAAGCTTCTGCCATCAAGTCCACTCGATTTTCTGCTAATAGAATTTTGCGATACACCTTGATGGGAGCTTCTTTTAACAGTTGTTCGATTTTTACAGATTTCAAATCGAACGGAATCAACGATTTCCACTCTTCATAATAATCCGGTTCGCCACCTTTCAACAACGCTTCGCAAACATCCGCCAGCTTTTCCCGTTCTCCTGTTCTGTGATAGCAGTGATAGCGACATTTCTGCCACTCCTGCAACAAACCCGGTAATGCTTGGTTTTCATATTCCCCATCCAGTGCCAGCCGTTCCACTGTGCTTTCATCTCCTGCATCAATCGCATTTTGAATTGCCATCCGGCGATATTCTGGGTTGGAAAGATGCCGGTTGATGAAATCGTTCTGTTCCTGCGGTGTTCCATATCGTTTGAGAATTTGAAACTGCTGTTCTGCCAGTTCTCTTCGTTCATATTCTGTCGAAACGGCTTGCCGATATTGCAGCCATTCTTCTACCTTTTTTCGATATTCCGGCAGAGCACACAGAGTATTCAACATCGGAGAAAATGGATTTTCAATATCTATAAAATCTACTTGCAGCATTTTTAACAGAATCTGATAAATAGCCTCTGCTGCTTTTCGGTCTTTCTGTTTGACAACACCCTGCACAATTTGCATCAATGCATCCGAACAAACGTCAATCTCATCATATACAATCCAATCCGATTCACAGCTATTTGTCTGATACCATTTCTTCAACAATCGAATCATGGATGCACCTGTTTTCACCTTTTCTGCATCATCGTTCCAACTCTGCATGGATTTCAACAGAAATGCAACTGTTTTCTGCAATTCTTTCCACACGATTTTCCCAGAGAAAAAGCGGTTGCAAGTACGATTTAGAATGGCAAGCAGTTCTTCCGGCTGCAATTGCTCTGATACACGCAGCTGCAAATAATCCAAAAAACCCCGATTTTCCTTTGCATATTCCATCATCCATGCAATCAGTGTTTCTTTTTCACAGGCAGCCAACTGTTCTGGCAGAGCCTGTTTCTGTTCCGGTTCTTCCACGAACGGAGTATATTCTTCCTGTTCCCGCAATGCATATAAAACCGCTGCCTCATGCTTACAAAATTCTTCCCAATCATAAGGGCAATCACAGGAAATATCAGAAATTTCACCGTTTTCTTCCAGTTCTACAAACACGGTATAGATTTGGCTGCCCTCTACTTCTGCTTCATAATATCCTTCTTCGATGCGATCCAGTGTGATCACATGATGATTCCGGTAGTATTCTTTCCCACGCTCTAAAATCCTCGGGCTGAAATATTCTTCAAAATCTGTTATATTCATACTTATTTTTCTCCCTTCTGTTTCATCGGTTCTGCGGATTCTATATGCTTCTGTCCAATTCGATTATAAGCAAAGCTGATACCGAAACACAACAGCCCGCAAATCAAAAATGCTCCTGCCCATAATAGCGGTGTCTGGTAGGACAAATCCAACAGCAGCAGCTTGCACAAAAAGACCATCATTGCAATCAAGCTATAAATTCGCAGTCCTTTTTGATGGAAATGAAATCCCACCAACAGCATACCAAACGAAAGCAAGGTTAAAAGACCGCTGCTCCATGCAGCTCGCTGGAAAAATGCACCGCTGACCACTGCCCCCAGCAAGGTCATACGAATGCCAAGGTATACACTGACACCATTTCGATTCGGATACTTTCGCAGCAAATACGGCACATTCAACAGGAAAATCAAAACGACAAATGCAGCCAGCAAAATCGTATCCCATGGAATGACAATTGCTGTATCGCTTCCCGTCTGCCGAAACAGCGAGCCGATTGCATGCCAAAATGCTGCAACTGACCGGAACAAGCCCTCCAACAGCAGCAAACACCAGCCCTCTACCATCAGCCAGCCCGTTACGCAAAGCGACAGAATTTCCATGCCTCGATGGGAACGGCAATGGCGAAGATACAAGGTCACAGCAATGTCAATGGCAACCCATGCACCATACTGCAAAGTAATATCATCCAAAACGGAAATTTTTGACAGAATCAGACGAATGCCAAACAAAAACAGCACATATCCCAGATACAAGCAGCCATTTTGCTTTCGTACGTGCCACATCACAAACAGAGCTGCTTCCAACAGCACCCATCCCAGCAACGCTGGCAAGATGGACAACGGCAACAGCCACAGAAATGCTAAAATACTGCAAATACACGCCATCAGATTTCGCAGAGCGGATTCTTCCTGCTTGCGGTCATAGAGCATCCAAACTGCAACGGCAGTCAGGGCGGACAGCAAATATTTTCCGGTATCCCAAAAGAAAAAGAACCACTGTGCCTGCAACTGCACCAGCAACAAGCCAGACAGAGCTGTAAAGAAATATCCCATTCCGCTTTGCTCTGCCGGACGCATCCGCATACGATACCAAATCAACTGTGCCAAAGTGTACAGCATCAAAAGAATGCCCTCTGCAAGCAATAGCCCAAACATCGGCGTATGTAGAACTCTTCGCAGTGTCACTGTAAACAAAACCGTGAGAATCAGCAGAGAAACGGCATTGCAAAGCAAGGTAGACAGCTGACAAGCAATTCCGATTCGACGGTCTGCAAACTGATAAAGTGCCGATACCAACACGAAAAAGAAAAAAATCAGTCCAGTTTCCAGTACATTCAGCTGCCGAAACGCAAACAACAACGACAATACGATTCCGCACTGTCCAATCAGGCGGAACAAAGGCACGCTTTTTCGGGACATCCAAAGCACAAACACTGCCCAGAGCAGCAGCATCCCATACATCGCCCATTTTCCAACTACAGAAAAATACCAATAACTCAGGAGAATGGACAAATAGAGAATGCCTGCTCCGCATCCGGCAACACTCAGGAAAAAGTAGGGATACTTCTTTTTAGAAATCCCGTAAAGTCCCGCAGCGGAAACGCCTGCTCCAATGACGAATAACCCGACCATCTGCAAGATACTGGGCAAAAATGCATATCCAATGAGAATCGCTGCAAAGATAAAAATCGAAGCAAGAATCCCCATGACAATTTTCCCGAACTTCTGTTCCGTATCCATTTGCTGCGGTGGCGGAACAGATTGCATGGTTTGTGCCTGTGATGTCCACGGGATATTCGGTTGAAAAGAGGGCGGAGGCGGTGTAGGCTGCGTGGTCTGCATCGGCGGAATCTCCGGAGCCGGTGGCGGAATGGTTGGTGGTGTTTCCTGCTGCGGTATGGTGGGCGATACAGTCGGCTGCAAGGATGCAGGTGCATTCTTTTCTTGCAACGCCTGTTCCAGCTGAGCAATTCGCTGCTCTAACCGCTGTACTTTTTCTTCTTCTGGCGACAATTTTGTCCCCTCCTGTCTATTTTTTAAGAAAAGTATAACATAGTTTCGGTTCTCTGTCAACGAACATTTCATATTCAGAAGCATCCAGCAAAATCGTTCGAAATACCATTTCCCTGCACGCTTGCCATCCAAATTCTCCCTTTTATTGCAGCATCTTCCGTCATCCCTGAAAAAAATCTGGTTTCTTTGCAAATAAGACTTGAAAAAAAAAGAAAAATCCGCTATACTATAATAGTAAATTGCTGACATAGTATCCCCTGTGTCACACAACGAGAGAGAAAGGACGAAACAGGGAAATGGGTGAAATTCTTGTAACTGGCGGTGCAGGGTTCATTGGAACACATACTTGTATTGCTCTTTTACAGGCGGGGTATTCGGTTGTCATTCTGGATAACCTTTGCAATGCCAAACAAGAAAGTCTGCTGCACTTGCAGGAGATTACCGGAAAATCCATACCATTCTATCACATGGATATCCGCAACGCTGACGGTCTGCGTCAGATTTTTCAAACACATCATATTTCTGCCGTGCTGCACTTCGCCGGACTGAAAGCAGTTGGCGAATCGGTACAGCAGCCACTGCGATATTATCAAAATAACATTGGCGGTATGATGACATTATTAGAAGAGTTACAGAAAACCGACTGCCGGACGCTGATTTTTTCTTCTTCCGCTACGGTATACGGAACACAACATACTGCCCCCTATGCGGAAACCGTCACACCACTTTCCGCAAGCAATCCCTACGGGGAAACAAAAATCATCAGCGAACAACTCTTACAAGACCTCTGTCAGGCAGATTCCGACTGGCACATTACAGCACTCCGCTACTTCAATCCGATCGGAGCACATGAAAGCGGACTGCTAGGCGAAGAACCGCATGGTATTCCAAGCAACATTGCCCCTTATTTAGCACTGGTTGCAAGCGGTCAGCTGCCTTATTTTCGAGTCTATGGCAACGATTATGACACCCCAGACGGTACTGGTGTTCGGGACTATGTCCATGTCATGGATTTGGCAGAAGGACACGTTTCTGCCCTGCAATACAGTATGCAGCACGCTGGCTTCTCGGTATTCAACTTGGGAACGGGCAGCGGTTGCAGTGTATTGGAACTGGCAAATATGTATGAAGCCGTCAGTGGGAAGCCGATTCCCCTGAAGATTTTCCCACGGCGTGCCGGAGATGTGGCAACATCGTATGCCGATGTATCCAAAGCCAAAACCGTGCTGGGATGGACAGCAAAACGCAATCTTCAGCAAATGTGTGCAGACAGCTGGCGGTTTATCCAAAAACAAGCTCAGAAAGGAGCGGATTCCAAATGATTAATAATATTCATTACGAAGAAGCCTTAAACAATATTTTGATTGTCGTCATTGCAGCAGCAGTGGTGCTGGTACTGGTCATGTTGCTGGGGTCGAAAAAAAGCCGATTCCGGAAAAAGCTGAGTGCATTCTTTGCAGATGATACGGTTGGAACGGCAAAGCATCCGATGGAATTTAACCGGGAATATTACATCACCGGAGAAAAGAATATGCGGAAGCCTGCCAAGACGAAGGGGGCAACCCGAACTGAAATGGTCATGCTGGTGCAAAAAGTAGATGAACGCCGGCGTACGATTGACCCAAATGGTACATCGAAACTGTACAATGAATACTATGAATTGATTTTCAAGACCCGAAAAGGTGAAATTTTACATATCGTCACCACAAAGGTGGTCTATAAAGAAGTGCCGTTCAATCAGCAGGGTTCTTTGACGTTCCGTGGAGAACAGTTCGTGAAGTTTAAGTATCTCGGCGGAGAAATCACAGAGGCAAAAACGCATTATAATGCAGAAGTTATCAACAAGTAAGGAGTCTTGATTCAGATGGGGTTATTTGGTGCTCTTAATAAAATGTCTGGGTATTCTGCGGACAACATGAACAAGGTATTTGATGAATTCCTGCCTGTAATGGATTCCAAGGCAATTTGTCCAATTGGCATTTCCCTGAAAGCCAAAGGGCTTTTCTCCTCAAAGCCGATTGCTTCTGGATTTGCAACGATTACAGATACCAGTCTTTTTGTCATCTATACGATCATTCCCATCAAAGGCGTTGCGATTTATGATTTCCGCAATGCAAAAAGACTAGTCATCCGCAATCAGATTGCCAATCAAAAAGTGATTGATGCGAAATTGTTGAATCTTCGCACGCAGGAATTTGAGGATGTTTGCCTGCAAACTGCCCCGAAAATCAACGGTTTTCCGCAACAGGAAACGAACCTCAATCAAATGCTTGCAATCTTAAAGCCGTATTTGACAGAATAAAAAATAGAACAGCGTCTGCTCCCGAAAAAGGAACAGACGCTGTTTTGTTTTCCATCAAAAATTTGCTCAATATGGCACAACAACCGTATCACAAGTATTATTGTCGTCACTGATGGTATGATAAGTTACAACTGCCTCGGCATCTTTCCAGGTAATCCAATAGGAAACCCCGTTGGAATAGACTGCATTTCCATCTGCATCTTCGCTCCAAGTGCCATATTTTGTAAATGGCTGGTATCCATCATCTGTTCCGCCACTTCCAATCAATGTTTTTTCAACGCCATCTGCATCGCAGCGATAAACAGAAACCGTTCCGCTGAACAAATCCGAGTTCTGTAAAACAACAAGACTGTGTTTCTGGTCGGGGGCATCATAATACAGCCAGTCTGCATCATCTTCCGATGTTCCCCCAAATGCTAAGAATCCTACATTTGATATTTCTGAAAGCTCTGCCCGTCGAACCGCAGCAAATGCCAGATAATTGGTCAGCTGTTTTCCGCCTGCCTGCTGATAAGAGAGCAGAATTGCCAAAGCCTGATTCTTTTGAATTGCCGTATATTCCAATGGTGCTGCATTTCGCAATTGGAACGAATGAACCACCAAGGTGGATTCCGCAAAAAAAGCATCGTCATATTGCTGTAAATATTCCGGTATCTCATCCGGCTGTAAAATCGTTTCTAAATAGGTTTGCAGTTCCTCTGTGGAATCAATACGAGTTTCTGACCCATCAGAAAAAGCATCATTTCCGGTAACGGCACACCAATTCAAAGTGACCTCCGGCGTGACAGATTGCCATACGACTTGTTCATGATCCTGCATCTTTGGAATTGCCACCTGCATCCATGCAAATTGCTGGATTCCCGTTGGTTTTTCTTTTTCCCAGATACAACCATAGGAAACCTGCAAGGTTTTTGCATCTGCACCTGTAACCTGACAGGCATATGCCTTCATTGTTTTTCCCATCGGTTTCAACAGCAAAACAGACTCCGCAAAAAAATCGGCATCGTATCGTTCACAGAACGTTTCCCGTTCTGATTCCGTGGTGTATGGGGTCAGATAAGCGGTCAGTTCCTCCACAGAATGAATCTCCACTTCCGGCGGCACGACTCCGGCAGACGATGTGGACAGAATATCCGTGCGATACTGCTGTGTAACCTGCTTTTGCTGCAACAGTATCTGTTTTAAAAGGCAGAGGTCAACAATGTTCACCTGTGCATCTAAATTCAGATCCCATGCAGATTGTTCTTCCGGCATCTCTCCGACTGTTTTTTGTCGCAGCAAATACAGCTGCATGGAAACCAGATCGGACAAGTCAACCGTTCCATCCTGATTGCAATCTCCAACCAGAACGGTTTTTGGCGTTTTCACTTGTTCCGATAACGTTTTCGCCTGTGCAGAGATTCCCAGACCAGAAGTTGCCATTGCAGCACTCAATACCAGTGCAGCGATTCGTTTCTTGTTCATGTTTCTACACCCTTTCTAAATTGTTTCTTTTTCATAAAATAAAAATCTATTTTTATTATAACAAAAATATCATTTTCCGTCAATTGTAAAATACAAAAAAAGTGTGAACATTTTATATCAAAAAGCCGTTTGTTTCCTAAAAAACAAACGGCTTTTCATCTTTTAAAACGTACAGCAAGTCTTATTCCACAACCATATACATTCCGGCTGCGTCATCTTTCAACACGTGTTCCAGAACCTGTTCCACCTTTACTTTCAACGCCTTCTGTCCCATGTTGATTTCAATGACATCGCCCACTTTTACATCATACGATGCACGGGCAACCTTTCCATTTACCAGCACTTTTTCTGCATCACACGCTTCATTTGCAACGGTTCTCCGCTTAATCAGACGGGAAACTTTCAAATATTTATCCAATCGCATCGGTCTTTGCTCCTTTCGCCTGCTGCCAGAATGTTTCGAGTTCTTCCGGCGAGCAATCTTTCATCTTCTTTCCTGCTGCGGTTGCTGCCTGCTCCACTTTTGCAAAACGGCGAATAAATTTCTCCGTTGCAGCGGTCAAAGTTTCTTCTGCATCGACATCCAACGCTCTCGCCAGATTCGTACAAGAAAACAGCAAATCGCCCAGTTCTTCCGCAGCTGCATCGGAATCCTTTGCCTGAATGGCTTCCTGCAACTCGGTCACTTCTGACTGCAACTTTGCAAAGGTATCCGCTGTATTTGCAAAATCAAATCCCGATTTTGCAGCCCGTTTTCCGACTTTCTGTGCTCGCATCAACGCCGGCAGAGAAACGGCAACGCTCTCCAGTGTTTCGGTGTATGTGGTCTGTCCCTTGGTCTGCTGTTTGACCTGCTCCCAGCTATTCACAGCTTCGTCAGTATTGCCTGCCTGCACATTGCTGAATACGTGCGGATGGCGGATAATCAGCTTTCTGCAAACTTCGTCACAAACATCATCAAAATCAAAGTTGCCCTGCTCCCGTTCCATCTGTGCATGAAAGACCACCTGCATTAAAACATCGCCCAATTCTTCCCGCATCAAGGCAGTATCGTTCTTGTCAATCGCTTCAATGACTTCATAAACCTCTTCAATGAAGTTCATGCGGATGGATTCATGGGTCTGTACCTTGTCCCACGGGCAGCCATCCGGCAATCGCAACATCCGAATAACTTCGATTAAATCGTTGATATCATAGCGTTCTTTCTGTGGATATGTCATCATGATTTCTGTTCCTCTCTTTCGATTGATTCTGTAAAAAATCAAACAGGACAGTACGAAACTGTCGCCGTGCTGTCCTGTTCTTCCAATCGAGCCAGATTTTTTAATCCCATTCGATTTCGTCTTCTGTTGTCCTCAGAATCTGATAAATCTGTTCCGGATGTGACAATAATGCATTAAACAAATCAGCAAGCTGCATGGCTTTCCGATGATTCTCCGGGGTTACTTTATCATAATAAGCCACATACATACCAGCTTCTGAATCCGATTCCAACCCCTCCAATAGATTGGGTGCATACTTTCCCAAATAATATTGAAAGAAAACCGCCCAGTTTTCCCCGTTCATATATGCTTCTTCCTGAATTTCCTGCATCATTTCCCCGATTTGCAGCACAGCATCCTGCTGAACATCCAAAGAAATTTGAATGCCATCTTCATTCGATAAAACAGTTACCAAATCCTGCATGTTCTTTCTCCTTATCGAGCGTCTACAAAACCGACTTTGTGATAAACCTTGCTGACAATTCTCTGCGAATATGCCAGTGCCTTGGCTGCACCGTCGGTGTAACACTGCTTTAAATATGCCTTATCGGCAAACAACTTCTTAAATTCATCCTGAATCGGCTGCAAGTGGTCTGCAACGGTTTCTCCAACAGCCATCTTGAAATCCCCGTAGCCCTTGCCGGCAAATTCCTGTTCAATTGCAGCATAATCCTTGCCTGTCAGGCTGGAATAAATCGTCATCAAATTGTTGATGCCGTCCTTGCCCTCTGCATAACGAACCGTGCTATCACTATCCGTTACGGCACGCTTGAACTTCCGGATAATCGTATCTCGGTCATCTAGAATCAAGATGCAAGCATTCGGGTTTTCATCGGATTTGGACATCTTCTTTGTTGGCTCTTGCAAAGACATCACCTTTGCACCAACCGGCGGAATATACGGTTCTGGCAGGGTGAAGAATTCGCCATACCGCTGATTGAACCGCTGTGCAATGTTTCTGGTCAATTCCAAATGCTGCTTCTGGTCAACACCAACCGGCACTAAATCGGCATTATATGCCAGAATATCAGCTGCCATCAAAACCGGATAGGTAAACAGACCTGCATTGACATCATCGGCATGCTTGGCACTCTTATCCTTGAACTGGGTCATTCTGGACAGTTCGCCAAACTGGGTATTACAACCTAAAATCCAGCTCAATTCTGCATGGGTTCTGACATGGCTCTGAATGAACAGAATCGACTTTTCCAAATCAATGCCGCACGCCAGCAGCAATGCATATGCCTGCAAGGTGTTCTGCCGCAGCTTTGCCGGATCTTGCCGAACAGTAATCGCATGCATATCAACAACACTGTATACACAGCGATATTCATCTTGCAATGGCCCCCAGTTCCGGATCGCACCAATATAGTTGCCCAGTGTAAATGTACCAGTCGGCTGAATGCCGCTGAAAATTAACTTCTTTTTTCCTTCTTCCATTGTGGATACCTTCTTTTTCAAATTTTACTCCATGCGGATGCTTCGCTTACTTGCCAGCGTTGGAACGATCCTTTACCTGTGCGTTCTGCAGTGCACCCATTACCTGCTGATACAGGTAGAAGAATGATTGTGTTTCCTTGGATTCGTTCGGCAGGTTTGCCAGACGCAAATCCTTCTTATAGATACCATTCTTGCTGATGAGATAAATATAGTGATGCTGTGCATTCGGCAGGTCGGTTGCAGTCGTCTTAACCGCTTCCGGCAGCAATCTTGGAGCACTGGCAACAGCAATCCGAGCCGGCTGTGCAACGGTCTGGTACTTCTGTGCAGCACCGATGTATTCTGCACCATTGTTGAAGTAGAGGTTTGCTGCACCATTGATGTACATTACCAATGTGCCGAGCAGGGTCGGGCTCATCGGCATATCGACAACAACACCATAGATGGTGTCTTTGCTGGTGACCAGTTTTCCGAAAATCTTCGGCGGAAAATGCAGGGCTGTGCCTCTTGTTACGATGTATTTTTCAGTGACCATATAACGGTCGAGTGGAGAATGGTTTGTGGTTGCCATGGTTCAAAATTCCTTTCTAATATGCGTTGGTGAACGTCAATTTTTTTAGAGTTTATTCCGAGAACAGTTCTTTTGTCATTCTGCCGAGAATGGTAATACCGGTGACAATCTGTTCATCGGTCGGTGTGGAGAAATTCAGACGGAACGAAGTGGTCGGCTGGGACTCGTCTACTAAGAATGCGTTGCCTGGTACGACCGCAATTTTATATTCTGAAACTGCCTTCTTGCAAAATTCCGGCATATCGCAATCATCCGGCAGTGTACACCAGATAAACAGACCGCCTTCCGGCTTTTTCCATGCAACTTTCTTCGAGAAGCAAGCTTCCATGGTGTCCGCCATCAGTGTGCATTTATGCCGATAAATCTTCCGCAGTCCTTCCAGATGTTCTTGCAAATCCACATTCTTCAAAAATTCGGAACACATAATCTGTGCCCAGATATTTGTATGAACGTCAGAAACCTGCTTGCAGACAACGACTTTTTGTACCAGTTCCTTTGGTGCACTCAGATAGCCCACCCGGAAACCCGGTGCTAAAATCTTCGAGAATGAACCTGCATACAGAACTCTGCCCTCTGTGTCCATGCTTTTGAGGCTTGGAACGGATTCGCCGGAAATTCTCAGTTCGCCATACGGGTCATCTTCCAGAATGGCAACGTTATACTTGCAAGCCAGTTCGTAAATGCCCTTTCTCTTTTCGAGCGAAGTCACCCGTCCAGTTGGGTTCTGGAAATTCGGAATGATATAAATCAGCTTGCAATTTGGTTCGGTTTGCAAGGTGTGTTCCAGTGCAGCTAAATCCATTCCATCTTCTTCGAGCGGAACAGATACCAGATTGACCCCATAAGAACGGAATGCATTCAGCGAACCGATAAAGCTTGGAGCTTCACAAATCAGGGTATCGCCCGGATTCAGCAGCACTTTACAGGAAAGTTCATTTGCCTGCTGTGCACCGGATGTGATAATCAAGTCATCGGTTTCCGGGGAAAAGCAATGCTTTTCGGTCATCCACTGCTTGAGCTGTTCCCGCAATTCCGGATAGCCCTCTGTAATGCTGTACTGCATTGCCAGCACCGGATGTTCCCGCAGCAGCTTGCTGGAGAGATCCGCAATCAGTTCGGTTGGAAATGCTTCCGGAGCAGGGTTCCCTGCTGCAAACGAAATCACCCCCGGCATACTCGTAAATTTTAAAATTTCCCGAATCGCAGAAGGCTGTAATTTTGCGACATCATTTGAGAATTGAAATTGCATCGAAAGTCATCCTTTCTCCTTTGAAAAAAATGAATCGCAGCCATCTGCACCGTGTGCAGATTCTGCATTTTATTATTATAGCACATATTTTCTGATTCTGCAACATAATTTTTAAGCAGACCGACAAAAAATCACGGAACAGGGATTTCCTGCCACCGTTTTCATGCAAAGGAGATACTTTTTTTGAAAACACAGACATTTCTAAAAGGTTCTTTTATCTTATTTCTCTCCGCTCTCATCACGAAAGCTCTGGGAGCACTCTTTAAAATTCCGCTGACCATGCTGCTCGGCGGGGTTGGCATGGGATATTTTGGATGTGCCTATGGGCTATTTCTGCCTATCTATGCCCTTTCCATCACAGGACTTTCTACAGCGGTCGCCTCTCTGGTTGCAAAGGAACACGGTGCAGGGCATATTCAGAACGTCCGGAAAATTCGCCGAACTGCACGCCTGCTCTTTGCTGGAGTGGGGCTGCTGCTCAGCGGATTCATCTGGTTGTTTGCAGTGCCGTTTGCCCGTTCCACGGCTGCGGATGCTTCCGCAGCCTATGCCATTCGGATGATGGCACCAGCTGCCTTTTTTGGTTGTCTGGCAGCCGTGGAACGGGGCTATTATGAGGGGCTTTGCAACATGTACCCGACTGCCATTTCACAGGCAGTGGAGTCCATCGCAAAAGTGGCATGTGGTTTGCTGTTCAGTCACTATGTCTTTACGCATGAAACGCAGGTACTCGCCTATTTTCCAGCTGGCACGCCGATTCTTCCCATTGCAGCGGCAGCTGCTGTTCTGGGCGTTACGCTTTCCACTGCCTGCGGCGTCTTGTATTTCTTTTTCCGCAATCTGGGCGGCGATGGGCTGCCAAAGGCTGCATCTTCCTCCGCTTCACTCTCGATTGGCTCGCTCATGCGGTCGCTGTTTCAAATCATGCTGCCGGTTGCATTGGGGTCATTCGTCACAAATCTGACTTCCCTGATTGACTTGTGCACCATGATGCGATGTTTCGACCATTTACAGCAGACACAAGCAGCTGCACTCTTTCAAAAGTTCGGAGCAGTTGCAGCAGAAAGCACGTTTCCGGCATTGGTTTACGGAGCATTTTCCGGCATGGCTCTGACGGTATTCAACTTAGTGCCATCCGTCACCAATATGTTTGGGAAATCTGTTTTGCCGTGTGCTGCACAATCTTGGGCAAAGGGACAAAAAGAAGCTGTCCAGAAACAGTTGCAATCTGTTCTGTTTTTAACAGCACTGATTGCACTTCCAGCAGCTGGCGGATTGTTTTGTCTGTCCGATTCTATCTTAACGCTGCTCTATCCGGGACAGGAAACCGCTTGCCGCATTGCTGCGGAATCGCTGCGGTCACTGCTGCCGGGCATGGTGTTTCTCTGCTTTACCATGCCATTATTCAGCATTTTACAGGGCATTGGCAGAGCAGATTTGCCCGTCAAATATATGCTGCCCTGCGTTGCCGTCAAGCTGTTGGGAAACATCCTCTTCCTGCAAATTCCGGCGTGTTCCCTCTTGGGGGCTGGGCTGTCAACCAGTCTTTGCTATGCTCTGCTGTTCGGCATGACGCTTTTCTCCCTCTGTCGGATGCTGGGGATGTCCCTCCGTGGATTAAAGCCCATTCTTCCACTGTGCTATGCAGCGACAATGAGCATCACGACTGCGTATCTGTTCCGAAATCTAACTCGAACAATGCCGTTGCCCGTTATGCTGCTGTGCAGCGTTGGCAGTGCAGTCGTGATGTATGGGGTTGTACTATTGTTGCTGGAAAAAACGGCGAACCGCCTGCGAGAGGGGCTTTGCTTCCGAATGGTTTAAGGTTTGCCCACAGTTCACCTGTGGCGGAATTTTGCTTTCTCCTGCTCTTTTCATACATCCATTTGATTTGCCAGTTGACAGCATTCCAAAATTACGATATAATATACGGTATGTGAGCAGTTGGAGCTTCAAGCAATCCCACTGCCGGAAATTCATCAAAAAGGAACGGGAACATCGTTATGAAATTAGGTATGGTCGGACTTCCCAATGTCGGGAAAAGTACGTTATTCAATGCATTGACCAATGCAGGGGCAGAATCTGCAAACTATCCATTCTGCACCATCGAAAAAAATGTTGGTATCGTTTCAGTACCGGACAGCCGTCTGGATGAACTGGCAAAAATCTATGAACCGGATAAATTCACCCCGGCAACTCTCGAATTTGTTGACATCGCTGGTCTGGTAAAGGGTGCTTCTAAGGGCGAAGGTCTGGGCAATAAATTCCTTGGAGATATTCGGGAAGTGGATGCGATTGTCCACGTTGTCCGCTGCTTTGAAGATGTCAACATTGTTCATGTTGACGGCAGCATCAACCCGGCAAGAGATATTGAAACCATCAATTTGGAATTGATTTTTGCCGATTTGGATATGTTGAACCGCCGAATCGACCGTGTAAAGAAAGCCCTCAAGGGGGACAAAAAGCTGCAAAATCAGCTGGACTTCCTGGAACAGCTCAAGGCTCACCTCGAAGAGGGAAAATCTGCCCGTGCATTTGACATGACAGAAGAAGAACAGGAATGGCTGAAAGAAACACCGCTGCTCTCCGCAAAGCCGGTAATCTATGCAGCAAACCTCTGTGAAAAGGATTTCTCCGGCGATTTGGCAGAACATCCGCATTACCAGACCGTTTGCAAGATTGCAGCAGAAGAACACGCAGCCGTTTTGCCGATTTGTGCAAAAATCGAAGCAGAAATTTCCGACTTGGAAGATGACGAAAAGGAAATGTTCCTCTCGGAAATGGGCTTGGAAGAATCCGGCTTGAACCGTATCATTCGGGAGGGTTACAGCCTGCTCGGATTGATTTCTTATCTGACTGCCGGAAAGCCGGAAGTGCGTGCATGGACGATTCGCAAGGGCACGAAAGCTCCGCAGGCAGCCGGAAAGATTCACACCGACTTTGAAAAGGGCTTCATCCGTGCAGAAGTTGTTTCATTCGATGACTTCATGGCATGCGGTGGCTCTATGGCAGCAGCAAAAGAAAAGGGCGTTGTTCGCCTCGAAGGAAAAGATTATGTGATGCAGGATGGTGACATTGTACTGTTCCGCTTTAATGTATAATCCACTGATTTTACAGATACTTTTACTTTAACAGCCTAATCGCAAAAATCGGCTTTCAGAATGCGTTTCTGAAAGCCGATTTTTTGTGATATTCTTCAATTGAACTGATAGGGAACAGTCGGCAAATGGGCGTGTTCCGTTACCATATTCTGAAAGTCCTGAAAGAAATCGGTATAGAGGTCTTTCGACAAACTTTCTTTCAAGTATACAAACTGAAAATTTCCCCAGAGAAAAAAATCATCCATCTGCAAGCGTTGCAACCGCCGATTCTGAACGTCTTCCCGTACATTGGATTCAAACAGAATCGAAACGCCGATTTGCTGTGCCAACATCTCCCGTATCATCGTAATGCTGTTTACTACAATCACCCGTTCAAAGTCCGTCAGTGCCATGCTGCGAGAATTCAGCCAGTGCATGATAATTTCCCGCAAACCAGAGCCTTCCGGCGGCAGCAGTAAGGTTTCCTTTAGAATCGCAGAAACCGACCGCCCATATAATCGGGCTGCAGTGGCTGGGTCAGATACCAGCGTCAATTGTTCCTGATGATAAATATGCTGCTCAAAAATCGAACCATTCAAAAAGAACTGCTCCGAAAAAACTACATCCAGCGTCCCATTCGCCAGATTTCCCCGCAGCTGCTGCATATCATCTACTAGAAACTGAAAGTGAATCTCGGCATTTTTCCGAATATAGGCTGCCAGATATTTCGGCACAAACGACTCACTCACCGAGGGTGTCATTCCAATTCGCAGATGCTTTCCGTTCGCCATCTGTTCAATATAGGATTCAATCTCTTTCTCGTTGGTCATAATACCAACTTCTTTTTGATAAAGATATCTGCCCTCTTTCGTCAGTTTCAGGTTTCTGCCCTCAAAGTAAAACAAATCACATCCATAATGCTGTTCCAATGCTTTGATATGCTGGCTGACAGAGGGCTGAGAGATGTGTAATTGTTCTGCCGTTTTGGTATAGCTTCTGGTTTCACACAGAGAAATAAAGGTATAAATCCGATAATCCAACATCACACAAGCCCCCTCTCACATTGCTTGAACTTGCTTTGCGGAATATTGTCGGTGAATCTCCATCCCTCAAAGTTCCTGTTCTACCCATTCCGACCGTTGCGGTCGACACATCAATGCATAAATCGCATCTTTTGGATTTCCGCCATGGAATAACACTTGGTTCAGCTGTTCGGTAATCGGCATCGAAACGCCCATCTGCTGTGCCAGTGCATAGGCAACTTCACAGCAGTGATAGCCCTCTACTGTGCCAACCTGCTGCACAGCTTCTTCCGGCGAAACGCCTTCTCCAATTAAAATGCCTGCTCGGCGGTTGCGGCTATGCATACTGCAACAAGTTACAATCAGGTCGCCAATTCCGGAAAGTCCTGCAAAGGTTTCCCGCTGACCGCCCATTGCAACCCCTAACTTTGTGATTTCATGCATGCCTCTTGTCATTAGGGCTGCCTTTGTATTATCTCCGCAGCCCAATCCATCACAAATACCAGCACTCAGGGCAATGATATTTTTCAGAGCACCGCCCACTTCACAGCCAATGATGTCCGAATTGCGGTATAACCGCAGCGTTTCACTGCTCATGGTTTTCTGCACATATTCCGCCGCCTGCAAATCTTTAGAGGCAGCCACGACTGTTGTCGGTACATTCCGTGCGACTTCCTCCGCATGGGATGGACCTGTAATCGTGACAATCGGCAGGTGTGGCAGTTCCTCCTGCAAAATCTGGCTCATGGTGTAATGCGTTCCGGCTTCCAAGCCCTTTCCCGTATTGACAATGACCATTGGTGTATGCAAATAAGGGGCTGCCAGCTTTGCGGTGGCACGCAGGAACGAAGACGGAATGCCGAAGATAACCAAATCCGCTCCAGAAATCGCAGCTTCTAAATCTGCGGTCAGCGTAATTTCAGATGGAATCGGAACGCCCGGCAATTTTTGCTTGTGCTCGCCATCTCGCCGAATGGCTTCCAGTTCTTCCGGAAACTTCGACCAGACTTTTACAGCGTGTCCGCTGCGATAAGCGGACAGTGCCAGACTCAGCCCAAAACCGCCAGAACCTAAAATGGTGATGTGTTCCATAGACATGCTCCTCTCTGTCAAGATTTTGGTTTGGTTGTGTCCGCAGAACGATGAAAGGAAAACCGATTTTCTGTCCCATTTTTCAAGCGTTCCATATTTGAGCGGTGCATGAAGATGACCCATCCGCCCATCAGGGCAGCCATCGCTGTATTCACCAACTGATACCACAGCGGCAGGGGTTCTGCCCGAAAATGCTGCATCAAAAACGTAACAATCGGACAACATCCGGCTGCAATCATCGAACTGAGCGAAACATATTTTGACAAAATCAAAACAATTGCAAATACGCCGATTAAAATGCAAAATACTCGCCAGTCAATGACTAGAAAAACCGATACGCCAACCAGCACACCTTTTCCGCCTTTAAATCCATAATAGAGCGGAAACACATGTCCCAAAATCGCAAAAATACCGGCGATATAACCGACCAGCTGCAAATCTTGGGCATCTGTAAAGCCCACTTGCAGCAAATGAAAAATGCCCTTGCTCAGCAATACGGCAACGATTCCTTTGCCCAAATCACCAATCAGGGTCAGGGCTGCACAGCCCTTTCCAAAACAACGCAGTGTATTCGTCAATCCGGCATTATGGCTGCCGTAATCTCGAATATCTTTCTTCTGAATCAGTTTTCCTACAATAATCGCAGAATTACAGCTGCCCAACAGGTAGGAAACGACAGCTGTCAAGAGAATTGCAATGACAAGCATACTCCTGTCCTTCCTTCCGATTGGTTATGACTGGTCATCCCGATTCCGTTCCCGTACGACAAACCGCACCGGCGTTCCGGTCAGACCGAATGAAGCTCGAATCTGGTTTTCGAGATACCGCTGATAGGAGAAATGGAACAAATCTGCCCGATTCACAAAGACTACAAACGTCGGCGGATTCGTAGACGGCTGTGTCATATAATAAATCTTCAGGCGGCGACCCTTATCCGATGGCGGCTGCACCCGTGTGGTTGCATATGCCAAAATATCATTCAGTGTACCGGTGGTAACACGGATGGAATTCTGCTGGTAAACATCTTTAATCATGCCGAACAGCTTAGAAACACGCTGTCCCGTCTTTGCGGACAGGAACAGGAATGGCACATAAGACATAAAGCTGAAATGTCCCCGCAGTTCTTCTTCAAAGTTCTGCATGGTCTTTCCGTCTTTTTCCACCAAATCCCACTTATTGACGACAACAATGGACGCTTTTCCCTGTTCGTGTGCATATCCGGCAACCTTGGAATCCTGTTCGGTAAAGCCTTCCATTGCATCAATCACAATCAGGCAAACATCTGCCCGGTCAACTGCCATATAGGCACGCAGGACGCTATACTGTTCAATTTTTTCCGTTACCTTGGATTTTCTCCGGATTCCGGCGGTATCAATCAGAACGAACTTGCCCTCTTCGTTTTCCACAGTTGTATCCGTTGCATCACGGGTTGTTCCAGCAACATTCGACACAATTACACGCTGTTCCCCAGCAATACGGTTCACCAGAGAGGATTTGCCGACATTTGGTTTCCCAATAATGGCGACCCGAATCGCATCGTCCTGTTCTTCCAGTTCCGATTCTGGCGGCAGAGCATCATAGACCGCATCCAGCATATCACCGCTGCCATGACCATGTTCCGCAGAAACCGGAAACGGGTCGCCCAGCCCTAAATTATAGAACTCATAGAGTTCCATCGGCGGTTCACCGATTTTATCACATTTATTGACTGCTAAAATAATGGGTTTTCCGCTCTTTTGCAGCATATTTGCAACAGCACTATCATCCGCTGTGACACCACAGCGAACATCTGTCACCAAAATAATGACATCTGCCTGTTCAATGGCAAGCTGTGCCTGTTCTCGCATCTGCTTCAGAATCACATCTTCTGTGGTTGGCTCAATCCCGCCTGTATCCACAATCATAAAAGCACGGTCCCGCCATTCACATTTTGCATAAATGCGGTCACGGGTCACGCCCGGCGTATTTTCAACAATGGAAAGCCGCTTTCCAATCAGCTTATTAAACAAGGTCGATTTTCCGACATTCGGTCTGCCGACCACGGCTACAATTGGTAATGCCACTGGCATCCACTCCCTTCCGTTTTTTCGATTGCTTTTGTGCTGATTTCGTATTTCAATCCACGGTCAGTCATTTTGCGGAGTCTGACCGTGTTTCACTATATGTCAGTGGGGATACCGATTGCACGCCGTCCACCACTGCCGTTTCGGTTCTTTTTCATAATTCCTCTTCTACCTTCACTTATACGGAGAAGAAGGAGATTTCTTCCTTTATTTGTTGAAAAAAAGGAGAGGCGAAACCATTCCGCCTCTCCCCCTCAACGTAGGTTGCTTATTCAGCGTCCATCTTCAATACAGCAACACCCTTATAATATCCGCAGTTCTTGCAGACCTTATGCGGTGCTTTGTATGCTCCGCAATGATCACAAGTTGTCATTGCCGGTGCATCCAGCTTCCATACAGCAGAACGTCTTTTATCCCGTCTTGCCTTAGAAACCTTTCTCTTCGGTACAGCCATCGTTGGCACCTCCTTTTTCCTTCAGACAGTCGCAGTCTGTGACGTTTCGGTCACATCCGCAAATATCGCACAAACCCTTGCAGTCCTCCCGGCAAAGCAACTTTGTCGGCAGCATCAGCAACAAGTCTGAGATTGCTGTCTCATTCAAATCTATCTTGTCATTTTCAGCGACCAAATAGGCATCATATGCCGGATTGTCACTGTGTAATGACGGTACAACGGTGTGAGAAAATGTATACGAAAAGGAAGGGGTAAACGGCTTGAGGCAACGGTCACAGACCGCATCCAAACGGCAGGACACCTGATAATTCAAGGTCACAATTCCAGCACGATTTACGAATTCGCCTTCTACAGCAATCGGCTCTGCAAATGTATATCCATGTACATCTTCCAACTCCGAAAGCGGGATGGAATACGAGACCGGCAAATGCATTCCGGTTACCTGAAAGATTTCCCGAAGCTGTAATTTCATAGTCTTTTCCTGTCTTTCCTTTCACACACTGCAACAATCATTATATACTACTTCTGCGTCAATTGTCAAGCTTTTTTTTCAAAAACCTGTAAAAAGCTGCTTAGTCCAAGAACTTTGTTACGCTGGACGGCAGTTCTGCATTGTCAGCGGAAACAGTAAATGCAACGGTTACATCTTCGCCAGTCAGCTTGTCCAGCTTGCCCAGCATCAGACCGAATTCATCGAAATCAGCACCAGCAATCCGGAAAATACCGTCTACGAAGATTTCCTTGATGTCGTAGTTGCCAGCCAGCATACCAGCAACGAAGCCATAGAATGCTGCGAAGCTGTCGATTGCGAACTGTTCTGCATCACACCATCTTACCTTGTAGCTGATGGAACGGCGGAGGGTTTCTCCCTTTTCCACGCAAACGAGGCATCCGTTGGTGTCCTTCACAGCGTTGTTGATCTGGTCGATCAGAATCTTTGTCTTGCCGCTGCCCTTTTTACCTGTAATCAACTTTATCATAAATAAGCTCCTTTCATGTCAGAAGACATTGTTTTTTCGGAAATGGGGTTTAGTTCAGCTTTGCTTCGAGTTCAGCCTTGCGGTCTTCATAACCCGGCTTGCCCAGCAGAGCGAACATATTCTTCTTATAGCTTTCTACACCCGGCTGGTTGAACGGATTCACGCCCAGCAGATAACCGGAAATTGCACAAGCCTTTTCAAAGAAGTAAATCAGATAGCCGAGGCTCTTTTCGGATGTGTCATCCAGTTCCAGAATCATATTCGGAACGCCGCCTTCGGTGTGTGCCAGAATAACGCCTTCGAGTGCCTTACGGTTTACAACAGACATATTCTGATTGGTGAGGAAGTTCAGTCCATCCAGATTTTCTGCATCCGGTTCGAGGAAGAAGTCCTGCTTCGGCTTCTTGATGTCTACAACGGTTTCAAACAGGATTCTAGAACCTTCCTGAATATACTGACCCATGGAGTGCAGGTCGGTGGAGAATACGCCAGCTGCCGGATAAATACCCTTGTTGTCCTTGCCTTCGCTTTCGCCGAACAGTTGCTTATACCATTCAGACATCATCACAAAGTTCGGGTCATAGGAAACCAGCATTTCTACGGACTTGCCCTTCCGATACAGGATGTTCCGCAGTGCAGCGTACTTGTAGCAGTCATTGTTTTCAAAGTCTGCCATGTAGTCCTTCTGAGCCTGAGCAGCACCATCCATCAGAGCCTGAATGTCGCAGCCTGCAACTGCAATCGGCAGCAGACCAACCGCAGTCAGAACGGAATACCGTCCGCCAACATCATCCGGAACAACGAAGGTTTCATAACCTTCTGTGTCAGACAGGTTCTTCAAAGTACCCTTTGCCTTGTCAGTGGTTGCAAAGATTCTGTCCTTTGCACCTTCCTTGCCATACTTTTCTTCTACCAGCTTCTTGAACACACGGAATGCCAGAGCTGGTTCTGTGGTTGTACCGGACTTGGAAATGACATTGACAGAAATGTCCTTGCCTTCACAGATTGCCAGTACTTCCTGCAAGTAAGACGGATTGATGTTGTTGCCGACATAATAAATGTCCGGTGTATCTTTCTTCTTGTTGTTGTAGAACGTAGACTGTAAGAATTCAATTGCAGCCCGTGCACCCAGATAAGAACCGCCGATCCCGATGACAATCAAAATATCGGAATTGCTCTGAATCTTCTTTGCAGCAGCCTGAATTCTTGCAAATTCTTCCTTGTCATAGTCGGTCGGCAGTGTCAGCCAACCCAGGAAATCATTGCCCAGACCAGTCTTGTCATGCAGAACTTTTGCACAAGCGTTGACAGCCGGTGCAATTCCAGTCAGTTCGTCTTCGCCTACGAAAGAAGCGAGATATTTGGTATTCAACTTTAAAGCCATAACTACATTCCCTCCATTTTTATAAAAGGGTACGTTCGTACTCTGCACAGGGCAGGGCACTCCCCCACCAATTTATCATATCCATCATACTATATTTTCGCACGAATTGCAAGAGAAATCCGGATTCTTGTATTTTTTCTACAAAATTGAACATTAAAATTTAAGCATTTTGACCGTAATTTTGGCAAAAGCACGAGAAAATGTCATGGCTTCCACGGGTTCTGTTGTCACCAATGCGGTTTCATATAGCATCGTATCACCATTATAAAAGGCAACGCTTCCGATTTTTCTGCCCTTCTGCACGGGTGCTTCGATGTAAGACGGGAGCTGCAAAACCGCTGTCAAATCCGGTTCGGCTTTCGGAACAACCACACCATGCACGTCATCTGCTGTGAACCGCACTGCTGTTGAAACGCCACCCTTTACGGTCAGCGGTTTCAAGAACTCATCGGAAAACAATGGCTGCATCACCCGATACTGGGAAAAGCCTGCTTTCAGCAGCTGCTTGACATCTGCAAAGCGTTGGTCTTCCGCACCATTCAGAACAACTGCAATGCAAGTCATTCCGTTTCGGGTTGCTCCCTCCGCCAGACACCAGCCGGACTGCTCGGTATGGCTCGCCTTAAAGCCAATATGCCCTTCATACGTACGGGAAAACGTATTCTCATTGACAAGTTCCGTTGCTTCTCCCCGCAAAAAATCCCGCCACGTCTGAAAATAGGGCTGCAAGGTTTCATATTCCGCCAATCTCTGGCACAGTTTTGCCAAATCCCGTGCAGTTGTGCACTGTTTTTCATCATCATAGCCCTGCGGATTCGTGAAAATCGTCTGATGCATGCCGAGGTCAAATGCACGGGCGTTCATCTCCATCACAAATGCCGGAACACTGCCGCTCACGCCCTCCGCCAGAACGGCTGCGGCATCGTTGGCATTCCCGATAATCACCGCTTTCAACAAGTCCGAAACCGTCATGGTTTCCCCAGCCGTCAGCCAGACCGTTGCCCCCTCGCAGGTGTTCACCACGTCCGAGGCTGTCAGCACCGTTTCCAGCGTCCATGCACCGGATTCCAGCTGTTCTGCGGCTAGCAAAACCGTCATCAGCTTTGCCATCATGCCCATC
>HF997910.1:0-16465 GCA_000433635.1 Ruminococcus sp. CAG:254 | reverse complement strand
TTTGCCATCATGCCCATCGGCAGCGGAACGTCTGCCTGTGCTTCTGCCAGCACTGTTCCGCTCTCCTGTTCCATCAATACATAAGCCTGTGCCTGAATGGGTTCTGCAAGATTTGCCGCCTGCACTGGCAGCCGCACCAACAACAGACACAGCCAGATGCCTGCCAGCCATCCGGCAATGATTTTTCGCATCGCACGTTCTCCTCTCCCTGTTCCCGTCAGATAGATTCCTGTGCTATCTTATGCGAAAATCAGAGAAAACAGACATCGGACAGAAAAAGAGCGGCAATTGCTTGCCGCTCTTCTCCCTCTTACTATTCTACTCAATCTTTGAATGACAACTTACTTTACAATAAACTTGTCGATTGCCTTAATCAATGCTTCCGGATCTTCAGTGTGTGCCTGCAGCTTGATCGGCTTTGACAGATCCAAACTGAAAATACCCATGATAGACTTTGCATCAACTGCATACCGACCAGACACCAAATCGATGTCATAATTAAACAGCATTACGGTGTTTACAAAATCCTTTACATCATTGATTGCCTGCAGAGAAATCGTTGTTTCATACATGATGCATAACCTCCTTGCCCCAACTAAAATTTTTATAGGGTTTGCTGTCCAGAACGAATCAACAGCTTGCGATGGAACTGTCGCTTTCTGTTCTGTTAAGCATAGTATACTACATTTTTTTTTTTTTGTCAAGACGGTTGCTTTATTTTCGTGATTATAGTATAATAGGTGCGGAATGCGTCTCCTTTTTTTTATTCACACCCACTAAACTATGTGGAATTTCTGTGACAATCCACAAAAATTCAATTCACATTCCAACCGATTTCTACCAGTTTTCAACGTATTTTTCCCCATCTGCACGCATTTCCAAAGGAGGATTTTTTCGCTTGAATTGTTATTTTTTTACCTTTGGCTGTAAAGTCAACAGCTGCGAAACTGCTGGAATGGAGGCAATTTTTCAGGCTGCCGGATACACCATCACCACCCAGCCGGAACAGGCGGATGTGATTGTATTAAACACCTGCACCGTGACCGCCTCCGGCGACAGCCGCATGCATACCGCACTCCGCCGTCTGCGTGCCGGAAATCCGGATGCTGTCATGGTGTTGACGGGATGCTTTGCACAGGCATTTCCGGAAGAGGCTGCTGCCCTGCCGGAGGCAGACCTCGTCATCGGCACACAAGACCGTGACCGCCTGCCGCAACTGGTACAGCAATTTCTCATGGGAAACCGTGCCCCGATGCAGCACATCCCAGCATATACCGGAACAGAGGCATTCGCCTGTCTGCCCCATCACCTGCCAGCTGACCGCACCCGTGCCTTTTTAAAGATTCAAGACGGCTGCAACTGCTTTTGCAGCTATTGCATCATTCCCTATGCAAGAGGTCGATGCCGCTCCATGCCGCTGGATGTCCTGCAACAGGAAGTTTCTCAGTTTGCAGCAGAAGGCTACACAGAAATTGTGCTCTGCGGCATTAACCTTGCCTTTTACGGGAAAGAATGGGGCGGCTCACTGCTCGATGCCGTTTCCCTCTGCTGTCAAACTTCAGGAATCCAACGGGTGCGGCTGGGTTCATTAGAGCCGGAACGCATGACAGCAGATTTATTGGATGCACTCGCTGCCCTTCCGGCATTCTGTCCGCAGTTTCATCTCTCTTTACAGAGTGGCTGCGACCACACATTGAAAGAGATGCACCGCCGTTATACCACGCAGGAATACGCTGCCCTCTGTGCAGCCATCCGCAGTCGGTTTCCGGTCTGTGCCATTACAACCGATATTATGGTGGGCTTTCCAGGGGAAACAGATGCTGACTTTGCGGAGTCACTGGCATTTGCAGAATCCATGCAGTTTGCAAAAATTCATGTATTCCGCTATTCGCCCCGTACCGGAACACCAGCTGCCAAACGTACCGACCAAATCTCGGATTCTGTGAAACATACTCGCATGGTTGCCATGCAGCAGCTGGCGGAAACTGCCCGAACTGCCTTTCTTTCCAGCCGCATTGGGCTGACATTACCCGTACTGTTTGAACGGGAACGGAACGCTGCATTTCACAACGGACACACGCCGGATTTCACCCCTGTAAAAATTCCTGCGGAAAAAGAGAAAAAAAGTTTGCGTAAATCTATTTTTTATGTTAGAATAGAAGAAAGCGATTCTGCTTGCTGTTTCGGTCACATCGTGCCGAAAGACAATGCAAATTCATCACAAAAGGAGTAATCGTATGTCTGTTTATCGAATTTATGTGGAAAAAAAGCCGGAATTTGCGGTAGAAGCACAGTCTGTGCTGAACGACCTGCAAACTGCTCTTCGGCTGAGTGTTACGGGGGTTCGGATTCTGAACCGCTATGATGCCGACCACCTGACCGAAGAGGCATTTCAAAAAGCCATCCCGACTGTTTTTTCTGAACCAGCGGTCGATGTCACTTATGACACCCTTCCGGAATGTACCGGCAATCAGAGAATGTTTGCTGCCGAATACCTGCCGGGACAGTTTGACCAGCGGGCAGACAGCTGTGAACAGTGTATTCAGATTCTGCTGCAAGGCGAACGCTGTCGGGTTCGCACCGCTCAGATTTATATCATCAGCGGCAATATGACCGATGCAGAATTTCAGCAGATTCAGTCTTATCTGATTAACCCGGTAGAACGCCGGAAGGCTTCCCTCGACAAGCCGGAAACGCTCGATTCCAACTATGAAATTCCGACCGAAGTCAAGACCCTGCACGGGTTCTGTGACCGCACCAAGGAACAGTTGGATGCATTCATTCGGGAATATGGTCTGGCAATGGATTTGGATGACATCCAATTCTGTCAGGATTATTTCAAGAATACCGAACACCGTGACCCAACCATCACGGAAATCCGGATGATTGACACTTACTGGTCTGACCACTGCCGTCACACCACATTCTCCACCAATATTGAACAGGTTGAAATCGGTGCTCCTTATATTCAGAAAACCTATGACGCTTACCTGAACATCCGCCACGAACTGGGCAGAGATGCCAAGCCGATTACCCTCATGGATATGGCAACACTGGCAGTGAAGAAGCTCAAGGCAGACGGCAAGCTGAACGATTTGGACGAAAGCGAAGAAATCAATGCTTGTTCTGTGAAAATCAAGGTAGACGTTGCAGGCAGAGAAGAAGACTGGATTCTGATGTTCAAGAACGAAACCCACAACCACCCGACGGAAATTGAACCGTTCGGTGGTGCTGCAACCTGCCTCGGCGGTGCAATCCGTGACCCGCTGTCTGGCCGTTCCTATGTTTATCAGGCTATGCGTGTAACCGGTGCAGCAAATCCGCTCGTTCCGGTCGAAGATACCATTGCCGGCAAGCTGCCGCAGCGGAAAATCACCATCGGTGCTGCAAGCGGTTACAGCTCTTATGGGAACCAGATTGGTCTTGCAACCGGACACGTTTCTGAAGTATACCATCCGGGCTATATGGCAAAGAGAATGGAAATCGGTGCGGTACTCGGTGCAGCTCCGGCAAGCAACATTCGCAGAGAAGCTCCAATTCCGGGCGATGTTGTCATCCTGCTGGGCGGTAAGACCGGACGGGACGGCTGCGGCGGTGCAACTGGTTCTTCCAAGTCCCATACCATTGAATCTTTGGAATCCTGCGGTGCAGAAGTACAAAAGGGTAATGCTCCGGAAGAACGCAAATTACAGCGGTTGTTCCGTGACCCGTATGTCACCCAGATGATTAAACGCTGCAACGACTTCGGTGCAGGCGGTGTTTCCGTTGCCATCGGCGAACTGACCGACGGTCTGGAAATCGACCTGAACGCTGTTCCGAAGAAATATGACGGTCTGGACGGTACAGAAATTGCTATCAGTGAATCTCAGGAACGAATGGCAGTGGTTGTTGCCAAGGAAGACGCTGAAAAGTTCTTGCAGGCTGCTGGCAAGGAAAACCTCGAAGCAACCATCGTTGCAGAAGTAAAGGCTGAACCAAGACTGAAAATGCACTGGAACGGCAAGAACATTGTCAACCTGAGTCGGGAATTCCTGAACTCAAACGGTGCTGCAAAATATACCGATGTTGTCATCCCTGCTCCGAAGACAGATGCTCCGGCAGCCATGTCAGACTGTGCAGAAAGCTGGAAGGAACTGCTCTCCAACCTGAATGTTTGCTCGCAAAAGGGTCTGGTAGAAATGTTTGACTCCACCATCGGTGCAGGAACGGTTCTGATGCCGTTCGGCGGTGCTTATCAGCTGACCCCATCTCAGGCAATGGCAGCAAAGATTCCGGTGCTCCGTGGCGAAACAAATACCTGCTCGCTCATGGGCTGGGGTTATAATCCGCTGATCAGCGAACGCAGCCCGTATCACGGTGCAATGTGTGCCGTTGTAGAATCCGTTGCAAAAATCGTTGCAGCAGGCGGTAGCTGGCATCACTGCTGGCTGACCTTCCAGGAATACTTTGAACGGACACAGAACAATCCGGAACGCTGGGGCAAGCCAATGGCAGCCCTGCTCGGTGCATTCCAGGCACAGCTGGAACTCTCCTGCGGTGCAATCGGCGGTAAGGACTCCATGTCTGGTACATTTGAACAGATTGACGTTCCGCCGACGCTCGTTTCCTTCGCTGTTTCCACCGCAAAGGCTGACCATGTTGTTTCCACAGAATTTAAGAACACTGACAGCAAGGTTATTCTCGTAAAGCCAACTTATCTGGAAAATGGTCTGCCGGACTTCGACAGCATTCGTGCTTGCTTCGACCAGGTAGAAGCCATCATTCGGGACAACCGTGCAGCTGCTATCTGGGCAGTAGATTTCGGCGGTGTTGCAGAAGGCATTGCAAAGATGTGCTTTGGTAACTTCATCGGTTTCCGCTTCACCAAGCAGCTGACACCGGAAGAACTGTTCCAGCCGTGCTGCGGTGCATTTGTCATTGAATTGAACGGCGATGCAAAGGCAGATGAAACCGTGATTGGTACAACCACCAATGAACAGACCATTGTTTGCCCGAACTACACCATGCAGCTGCCGCAGCTCCTGCAAATCTGGGAAAAGAAGCTTGAACCTGTTTTCCCGTGCAGAATCAAGACCACTACAGAAAAACCGCCGGTTTACAGCTATAACAATCCGGTTCACCAGTTCTCGACCATTAAGACGGCTCGTCCGAACGTCCTGATTCCGGTATTCCCGGGCACAAACTGCGAATATGACACCGCTAGAATCTTTGAACGGGCTGGTGCAAGAGCAGAAGTCTTTGTCATCCGCAACCTGTCTGCTGCTGCAATTACAGAATCTGTAGAAGCCTTTACCGACCGCATTAAGAATGCCCAGATTATCATGATTCCGGGCGGATTCAGCGGCGGTGACGAACCGGAAGGCAGCGGTAAGTTCATTACGGCATTCTTCCGCAACCCGAAGATTATGGATGCTGTTCACAACCTGCTTCAGAATCGGGACGGCTTGATGCTGGGTATCTGCAACGGCTTCCAGGCACTCATTAAGCTGGGTCTTGTTCCATTCGGTAAGATTGTCGAAATGGAACAGGATGCTCCAACGCTGACCTTCAACACGATTGCTCGCCACCAGTCTATGCTGGTAACAACCAGAGTGGCTTCCACCAAGTCCCCGTGGCTGTATGGCTGCGAAGTGGGCGACCTGCACACCGTTGCAATTTCTCACGGCGAAGGTCGGTTCGTTGCTCCGCCGGCACTCATTGAACAGCTGGCAGAAAACGGACAGATTGCAACCCAGTATGTCGATTTGGACGGCAACCCAACTATGGATATTCACTACAACCCGAACACTTCCATGATGGCAATCGAAGGCATTACCTCTCCAGACGGCAGAGTCTTCGGTAAGATGGGACACAGCGAACGAATCGGTACAAACCTCTATCGCAATGTTCCGGGCGAAAAGGATCAGAAAATCTTCCAGAGCGGTGTTGCTTATTTCCGGTAATTTCCGGCAGCAACCCCCTGAAACAAGTAGATACACAAAAGCGGCAGCATTCCTTGCGAGTGCTGCCGTTTCTTGTTGCCTAAAACAAACAGCGGACAACATTTCTGCTGCCCGCCGTTCTCTTTTAAAAGATAGAGGTCTTATTCTTTATTCTTCTGTATACGGCAAATCTGTAATGCCACCGATTAAGAACTTCATCAGTACGCTTAAATCGGCTTCTTCGCCAGTAACACCGTTTCCGTTGCAGTCGGTTGCTGCCAACTGTGCATCACTCATCTGCACCAGACCTGCCAGATACTTTCCGAAGTAAATTGCATCTACAAGGTCTACTGTGCCATCCAGATTGACATCACCGCAAGTGTCAGCCTCGCCGATGTAGTAATATCCTTGATTGAAGATACCATACCGTTCTTCTTCTTCGTCTGTTAAATGTTCATATTCCTTATACAGTGCTTTCGCAGCCAAATAATGCTGGTCAAACAAGCTACCCCGATAAAGATAAACATTATGGTAAATGTCTCGATTACTAGTAGATTTCAGATAGTAATTTGTCCAAGTGGTCAGGTCTGTTCCAAGCGGCGGAACAAAATCCTTGTCAATCACAATGGTTTTTGCTACACTCACTAAATCCTTAATCTCACTCAAAGCACTGCCCTGATTGCCAGGAACGTCTGTGCCAGAGAGATACAGAACCCGCTTTTCAGCATCAAACTTCCAATGCAAGCCCTTTTCTGAGCTTCCCTCTGTCATACCATCTTCGGAAACAATCACGTCTTTTGCAAGACCAGTGGACTCATAAATCCAATGATTGTCCGGATGTAGATCCATCGCATTCATCAACTGAAAATAGAATACGGACTGCTGTTTTACTTGGAATGTAAGATAATCATTTGGATTAATTGCATAATCAAAAAGATTCGTGTTTTTTAAACTCTCTGGAATTGTAACGGTGCAACGTTCGCTTTCACTGGATGGAATATCATGTCCAAACAAATACCAACGATCTGCCACAATACGTGTAATTCCTTCTTCAATTATGATATGCTTTGGATGATAGTTCGGTACAGCTCCGTATCCATACAACCAAGAAGGAAGCGTATATTTTTCCGTTCCCACATCATAAAGTCCTTGCATTTCGCCTGTTCCAGAAAATGTCATTGTAGCGGTTGCAACATCATATGTCCAAGTAACGTTGTCGCCACCCTCTACACCACAGTTGCCGCTATATGTTGACAGATTCGGATTGGTTCTAACAACGCACTGATATTCAAACGGATTTGTTTCTTCTTCTGTTGTCGGATACTGCTTTTCGTAAGCTTCCTTTACTTCCTCATATGCAGTTTGAAACGGCGATTGATAGTAACAACAAAAGCCCTGCGAACTGTTAAAATACTGCAATGCCGGATTATCAACCAATACTTTCTTTAAGTATGTGTAAGTCGCCGGCATTACGGTTTCATTCGGGTCTTCCGGCACGGTAAAGTTTTCATCAAAGACAACTTTATCTGCTGCCTTCATCAACGGCATCAGATGCTGAATCAGATAACTATTCTGGTAATCATCTGTTCCGCTCAAGGTCAACTGCCTAGTTTCATAATCGAACTTCCAAGTCAAACCAGTGTCAGAAGTCCCTTCTGTTGGTACAACTGGATTTTCTGCTACGCCGCTAGAATAAATCAGCCAATTCCGATTGGTAAAGTAATTTCTATCTGCAATCGCATGAACATCACAGTAAGCCGCAGAACCATCCTTTACATAAAGGATGACACCTCTTGACAAAGAAAGTGCTGTTCCATAATGGAAATCTGTCAGACTTTCCGGCAAGATGATGGTGCAAGGTCTTCCGCCTTTTCTCAAATCAAACAAGCCATTTTCTTCTGCAAAATCCGGCAAGCTTGTAATGCCTTCTTCCAAAACAACTTTCTTTACATTATAGTCATCTGAAGCCGACAGCCACGGCAATGCTTCACCGCTTGCCTGATAATCCTTAATTGCACCTGTTCCGGAGAATGTAAGGGTCTTTTCTGTTGGATTATATGTCCATGTGACGGAAGAGCCTTCTGCACTGCAATCACCAGAATAAACAGCCTGTGCTTCTTCCGTTGCAGTTGCAGCAGTTGTTTCTTCTGCAAAAGCAGAAACCGGAGCAACCTGTGCAAATGCCAATGTCAAGGCCAAGATTCCAGCCATACATTTCATCGCTTTTTTCATAGCACATACCCCCTTATATGCTTTCTCAGCTTAACTTATTCCATGCAATGGCATCCCGTATATCCAAAACGCCATCCATATTCAAATCAACAGCTGTTGTATTAACTTCAAATGCCATTTTATCTGATACATCTTTGTAAGAAATATATCCATCGAAAGAGTTCATTACAAAGTCCATTAAGTAAGCATAATCATCATCGCAAACAACGCCATCATGGTCAAAATCGCCCAGTACAAATGTGTGGAAAGTAAAATCACTATTTATTTGATTACCATTTTTCAACAAGCTAGCTGTTTTCTGCACTTGAATCGCATTTTTTACAGCAGCTTCACTCTTCAGAGAATCACTTGCATCAAACGAAAATGTGCACATTATCAGTGGACGACCAGCACTATTGGTTTTTGTTTCTGTCTTAAAAGAAACGCCATCTGAATCCAGTCCAAATGAAGTAAAATTATTATAGTTATTAAAAATATAATAATCCCCAGTTCCTGTAATTAAATAATTTCCATTTGCATCTTCATTGGAAATTGCATTGAATCTTACTCTTACATTTGCAATTGGATCATTAATTATAAAAGCTCCATAATGCTGTTCTTTCTTAAATGTAGTACTCGGTTTGCTACTCTTAATGGAGTTTTTGTAAGATGTGAAATTTTCGCCATTATAAAATACTTTCGGCTCTTCCTCATCATCGCTCAGCAAAGAAATCCCATTTTCGGCGTTTTCTCTCTGCTCAATCATTGCACGACCATTCACATAATGTTCCATCATTTCCTGTGCTTCTTCCATAGAAACACCGTTTTCCAGCAAATAGCTTGCAACGTTCTGTGTCTGTTCATCTGCGAAAGTTGCCACATAATCCTGTTCCTGAATCGCATCATATTCCTCAGCAAATGCCGGAATAGCGGTTGCAGAAATGGACGAAAAAATTGCAAGAGCAGAAACCCCTGCGATCATCTTAATTGCAGACTTCTTCATAATAAATTCCTCCTTGTTTTCCGTCAATTGTATTTTGTTACAACACGAACCATATGAAAACAACGTGCATCGTTTCAAATGCATTTCCTTTCATAGCTTTATTATACTTGAACTTTCGTGAAATGTCAAGTAATTTTTACGTAAAAAATATACAAATTTTGCCTCTTTATTTTATGCAGTTTTTTCGATTTCTCGCTATTTTTTGTCGAATTATAAAAACAACAGCGGACAACAAATTTTGTCATCCGCTGTCTTTCTTTATGATGCAAAATCTTCTAATAACCGCCGCAACTCCTGCTCGGTCTGAACGTGAATCCCAGCTTCAATTGCTCCCTGGTCTTCCTCCGGCAGCAACTGCACCGGCATTTGTAACACCTGATACGGCTTTTGCTGTTCGCCCCGAAAGACTGCCAGATACCCTTCATACTCTCCCAGCACATAATCCACCTGCGGCAAGGTTGAAGATTCCTCTGTCTTTGCCGCTACCCGTTTATTCTGAATCGACTGCGACAACGCACACAGCACAATCACGGCTGCGATTAAAATGCTCATCAACACCACAGAAACTGCCCGATATTTTGTCATACGTCTTTCCTCCTGTTCGGTTTTCCGTCTGATTTTTCGGATAAGTAACAGAAACAGGATTCCCAAAAAAGAAAAATTTATACAGGTTGTATATTTTTCTCGCTTTTTTCAGAAACCACTTAACATCCGACCGGCTTTGTGGTATAATAAAAGAAATATTGCCCGTTTTTCGACCACTGAGCGGCTGAAAATCCTAAAAAATTCTATTTTGGTCACCGCTCCCAAAAAGTCTGATTTTTTTCATCATCAACAGAAAGGATGCACAGCAATGAATCAGGAATCATCCCGCAACCCGAAACACCGTCCGGCTGCGGAAAAAGCCGGAAAACCCCGTGCCGGAGGAACTCCGCCAAAACGGTCATCCGGCAGTCGTGCAACGGCTGCTTCGCACGGAAAATCCCCTGCAAAAAAGCCAACTGCTGCCAGACCAACTGGCACGCAGAACCGAAAACCTGCTGTCAAAAAACCGACGGCAAATACAACCGCAAAACGCCCCGTTTCCAAGCCACCTGCAAAGCCAGCAGCCAGAACGACGACTGCAAACCTGCCGGCAAAGAAACCCGTTCCGCCAACCCCTCCACCGCCAGACCCCAGAGAACGGGTCATCTATGAGAGTGAGGCAGATGCAGCCCTCTGCAATAAGCCCCCGACGGGAACACCGGAATATCCGTATTATAACGATGCTCTTCAGGCAGAAAAACCGAAACGGTTTCCAACGCTCCGAAAAGCGTTCTCAATTCTCTGCACCACACTGGTTTCCCTGTTCCTGATTTGTATCATCACCGGAACGATTGTGGCAACGGGCATGACGGTCTATGTTATGAGTTTCCGAGATGAAGTTTCCGATGTTACCATCGAGGAACTGGAAATGAAAAATAATACCTATGTCTATGCAAACGATTCCAACGGAGAGTTGGTGTGCCTTTATAAGGTCAACAACCATACCGAACGAATCCCCGTTACCATCGACCAGATTCCGCAGCACGTCAAGGATGCGTTTGTATCTGCCGAAGATGAACGCTTTTACACGCACGATGGTGTCGATTATCGAAGAACTTTCTACGCTTTCGTGAATATGTTCATTCACATCTATAATACCGATGTCGGCGGTTCAACCATCACCCAGCAGCTCGTTAAAAATATTACGGGCGATGATGTTCAATCTCCAGCCCGAAAAATTCGTGAAATTTTCCGTGCAATGGAACTGGAACAGAATTACAGCAAAGATGAAATTCTGGAAAACTACCTGAACTATATCGGCTTCGGCGGGCCTATCAACGGCGTTCAGCTTGCTTCACAGAAATATTTCGGAAAAGATGTCAGCGAACTGGATATTGCAGAAGCTGCTTCCCTCGCTGCCATTCCAAAAAGCCCGAACACCTTGAACCCGTTTGCTGGTTACGAAGATGAAGCCACCGGCGAATTTATCAACACGGGAAAAGAAGATAACAAATCTCGTCAGAAATATGTTCTGCTTCAGATGTATGACAACGGTTCGATTACCTATGATGAATATCAGGCAGCCTTGAATGAAGAACTGATTTTCACAGACTCTGATGAATATCAGGAAACCCATCCGGAAGAAGACAACGAATATTTGAGTGCAGAGGCAACCTCTTGGGTTGTAGATACCGCAATCTATGAATTTGCTGACTACCTCGAAAAGACGTACAACCTCACCTCCAACGAAGCCATTGCCCGCATCAATGCCGGCGGCTATCAAATTGCAACGACCGTGGACTTGGATATGCAATCCTATGTTGAAGACAAGTACAAGGATTTGGACAACCTCGTTGGAAACAAAGAGGATGTTGCCCTTTACCTCGACCAGAACGGGGACGGCGACTATTCTACAGACGAAATTCTCTACCCGGAATCTGCATTTGTTGCCATGGACTATGAGGGCAATATTAAGGCAATTGTCGGCAGCATCGGCGAGAAAACAGAGTCCCTCTGCTGGAACTATGCCACGATGGAACCTCGTCAGCCGGGTTCTACTATCAAGCCGCTGACCACCTACGGCTTAGCACTCGAAAATGACAAGATTCATTGGGGTTCTACGTTTACAGATGAACCGCTGAAACAGGTAGACGGCGAAGATTGGCCAGCAAACTACAGCAACTCGTATTCGCACAGTTCTGTATTCGCATACGATGCCCTTGCAAAGTCTTTGAATACTGTTCCGGCAAAAATCTGCGATGACCTCGGCACGCAGGCGGTCTTTGATTTCGCAACCGAAAAAATGGGCTTGAAACTGGACAACATCTCTACTGACAACGAGAGCGATAACGACCTTGCACCGCTTTCACTGGGTGCGTTAACCTACGGTGTTACCTTGGAAAATCTGGTTTCCAGCTATATTCCATACGGAAACGACGGAACGCATTTTGAACCACACATCATTAAATGGGTGAAACAGGGTGAAGATACTCTCATCTATGAAAATGATGGCAGCCCGAGAAAGGCAGTGAGCAGCGAAACCGCTTATGTCATGAATAAGCTGCTGCAAAATGTTGTTGAAAACGGCACGGGCGACAAGGCAAAGTTACAGAATAAACATGTTGCCGGAAAAACTGGTACAACCGAAAACTGGTATGACTTGACCTTTGTCGGCATGACGGAAGATTTCGTTAGCGGTGTTTGGATTGGATACACCGAACGGCAATCGTTGCCGGAATCCCTTGAATCCGACCAAATCTGGTATAACATCATTGGCGAATACGCTGATAAATTGGATACCGGTGCAAGCTATCCGAGCAATGATGACGTGGTAGAAGGTTATGTGTGTGCAAAGACTGGTAAAATTGCAGGGCCAAACTGCAAGAAACTAGGTGTTGGCTACTGGAAATCCACAAACGCTCCCGTTTGTGATGGCAACCACTACACTGCTCCAGCAGTTACAACACCATCCAACAACAACCACACCACCAACAGCAGCAGTGACGAAAGTTCTGAAAGCTCCAGCAACACCGACCATAGCAGTCAGGGCAATGGCGGACATGAAAATTCCAACAGCTCCGGCGGCGATACCAGTCAGAGCAGCGGCGGCGATTCCGGCGGCGGCGATTCTGGCGGAGAATCCTCCGGCGGTGAATCCGGTGGAGAATCTGGCGGAGAACCTTCTGAATAAAATCAGCTTGGCATAACCCAAAAAAGAAGCACAGCAATCCAAATGATGTGCTTCTTTTTTCAAAAATCATCTTCTTAAAACAGAAAGGACTACCACCATGCAACATACATTTTGGATGTGCTGCCCGTGTCATTTTGGTCTGGAACATACCCTCCATTTTGAACTGAAAAAATTAGGTGCAGAACAGATTCAGGTACAGGACGGCAGAATCTTATTCCGGGGCGATTATCACCTTCTGGCAATGGCAAACCTCTGTCTTTCCACTGCGGAACGGGTTCTCATTCAACTCGGCAGTTTTCCAGCTTATAACTTCGAGGAGCTCTTTCAAGGCATGAAAAAGCTGCCGCTCGAAGAGTGGATTGGAAAAGATGATGCGTTCCCAGTTAAGGGACATGCATTGGATTCCAAACTGCACAGCGTTCCGGACTGCCAGTCCATCTTGAAAAAGGCAGCTGTAGAACGCCTGGGGCAGAAATACCAGACCAGCTGGTTTTCGGAAAGCGGTGCGGTGCATCAGATTCAGTTTTCCATCCGCAAGAATCTCGTAACCATTTATTTAGACAGCTCCGGTGTTGGACTGCATAAGCGAGGTTATCGGAGAAACGCCAACGCTGCCCCCATCAAGGAAACCCTTGCCGCTGGCATTGTCGACCTGGCACGGGTCAAGCAAAATAGTGTCGTCTGCGACCCGTTCTGCGGCAGCGGTACGCTGTTGATTGAGGCAGCGTTCAAAGCCATGCACATTGCTCCGGGCTTGCACCGCCACTTTGCAGCGGAACGCTGGGATTGTATTCCGGCATCTGTCTGGGCAAATGCTCGTGCAGAGGCAATTGCTGCCATTCGACGAGATACCACCTTTGAAGCATACGGTTTTGACTGCGATCCAGAAGCGATTCGGCTCTCTGAAGAAAACATTCGCAAAGCTGGCGTAAAAACACGGATTCATGTGATGCAGCAGGATATTGCAGATTTTACCGCCGTTCCGGAACAGATTATTATTTGCAATCCGCCATACGGTGAACGGCTTTTAGATGTACAGGCTGCGGAATCGCTCTATCAGATTATGGGCAGTGTCTTTCCGGCAAACAAGCAGTATCCCTGCTATGTGATTTCTCCAGATGCGAACTTTGAATCCTTCTTCGGCAAACCAGCAACCAAACGAAGAAAGCTTTACAATGGCATGATTCCGTGTCAGCTGTTCTCTTACTACGGCGAATAATACTTTCTACAAGGCAAAACAAAACTGCCCGATGCACCCTCTCGTGCACGGGCAGTTCTGTTTTGCAGCGTGTTATTTTCCGGAACGCTTCTGCTGCTTTCCACAGCCTTTGTCAAATGCCGGATTGCAGCAATAAAAGTTCTTAGAATTTAACTCATCCTGTACCATTCGCATTGCCTCTCCAAACCGCTGAAAATGCACGATTTCCCGCTGCCGGAGAAATTTAATCGGCTCTCGAACGTCTGGGTCATCACACAGACGTAAAATATTTTCATACGTGCTGCGTGCCTTTTGTTCCGCTGCAAGGTCTTCCGTCAGGTCTGTAATCGGGTCGCCCTTTGACTGGAAATAGGCAGCCGTAAACGGCATACCAGATGCCCCCTGCGGATAAATGCCAGCAGTATGGTCTACAAAATATTCTGCATAGCCGTCTTGCAGAATCTGTTCCGGTGTCATGTCACGGGTCAGCTGGTATAAAATCGCCGATACCATTTCCACATGTGCCAGTTCTTCCGTTGCAATGTCGGTTAGAATCCCCTTGACCTGATTGTTTTTCATGCCATATCGCTGGTGCATATATCGCAGCGAAGCAGCAAGTTCTCCGTCTGGCCCGCCCAGCTGGGAAATAATAAACTTTGCAAGCCGAGGATTTGGCGTTTTAATGTTTACCGGATATTGCAGTTTCTTCTCATACGTCCACATCGCAGTTTGCCTCCTTTTCCCACGGCCACGGTGCATCCACCCAGTTCCAACGCTCTGTTGTGTTGGACTGGCTCGGACGAATCGGACCATACTTTTCCACATACATCTTCTCGGCTTTCTGCTTCATCTCCAGATGTTTCCGGTACTGTTCCATCGCCCGTTTGCAGTTCGGATGCGTATCCAGATACAACTGCAACTCATACAGCGTAAAATCACACTGCTGTAAACTCCGCAACAGCAATTCCTGTTCACGCATGCCGTTCACCTCCCGGACAAAATGGTTTGTACAGCTGCGGGAAAATCGTTCCCTTCGGAAATCCTTCCTCCGCTGAAAAAGTCGTATCCCACTGCTGATAAGGTACATATGCCATACCAATTGGCGTTTCCTCTGGCAGTGGTGTCCGCATGCCAGTTTGTTCCGGTGGCTGCGGTGTGTCTTCAAATAAATGGAAGTGATCCCATGCCATTTCTGGCTGGAACTCCAACTCCATTCCCTGATGATTCCATTGCATCAATAACCCCTCACTTTTTTCCATCGTTTGGGAACGGCTCTGCTTTCCTCCAGACCGCCCCTTACTGCAACATATGCCCCGTTTTTCAAAAGCGTGACTCTGTTTCTGCATTTGTACAACTTGCTATATTTTTCATCTGGGTTGTAGTAAATTTCAACAAAAATACAAGCTTTCCACACCAAAAGCATTTACATTTCAGAAAAAATATGGTATACTAAATCCATCTGGTTTTTTAGAAAGCAACATCACTTTGCTTTCTATCAAGAAACGTTCTTGTTCTATTTAGGGAGGTTTACATTTATGAAACAACACACAGCCAAAAAGGTTCTTGCGGGGCTGCTGGGTGCTGTGCTGCTCAGCACATCCATTCCATTTGCAACCGTAACCGCAGCCGATGCCGAAACCGGTGCAATTATTTACAGCTCGGATTTTGAGGACAGCAGTGCATCGTTACCGTTTACCGGAAGAGGTGGTGTCGAATCCATTTCCATCACCGATAGCCAGGCACACAGCGGCTCTTCTTCCATGATGGTATCCGACCGCAGCAAAGGCTGGCATGGCCCGCAGCTTTTGCTGGATGACATCTGCGAACCAAACAAGGAATACACCGTCAGTGCGTTTGCAAAGCCAGAATGGTACAACAGCATTAAGCTGAGTCTGGAATACACCGATGCTGCCGGTGAACGGCATTACAGCAATCTGGCAACCGAAACTTCTAACGGCGACTGGGTGGAATTTTCCAACATCAAGTTCAGCTTTACCAGTGAAGTTTCTAAGGTCTATGTTTACTTTGAATGCAATGATATATCCAAACTGTATATTGACGACTTCACCCTTGCAGAAGCCCCGATCATTCCGATTCAGGACGACATTGCCTCTATCAAGGATGTTTACAATGGCTACTTCAAAATCGGTACTGCGATTATGGCTTCCAACCTGGCTTCTCCGTCCTTCATGGATCTGGTAGAAAAGCACTTCAATGAAAGCATTACATTCGGCAACGAATTGAAGCCAGATTATGTATTGGATCAGGCTGCTTCGCAGGCAAGCGGTGACAACACAAATCCGCAGGTCAACTTCGCACAGGCAGATGCCCTTCTGAAATACTGCGGAAAAAATAAGATTCCGGTTCGTGGTCATACCCTCGTATGGCACAGCCAGACACCAGACTGGTTCTTCAAG
>HF997909.1 GCA_000433635.1 Ruminococcus sp. CAG:254 | reverse complement strand
AAACTTTTCAGCTGCCTGCGGCTCGTAATTTGCAGGAAATCTCAAAACTTTTATTTTGTGTTGTGTTTTCAAACTGCTTTTTCAATCATAGAATCAAACAAGCAACCCACCTGTAACCGTCCGTCCATCGGACAGAAAAGGAACGACTATGAAAGGCATCTTGATTTTTATTGCAGCAGCAGTGTTTCTGCTGTTTTTATTCTTTCTTTGCAGTATGCTCGAACGCCGCCGGTTAGTCATTCGGAAGCAAAGCCTGCATCTGTCCCAGCTGCCGCAGGCATTCGATGGGCTGCGTTTGGTGCAGCTTTCCGACCTGCACAAGCAAGTCTATCCGCATGGAGAGCGAAAGCTTCTGCAAGCGGTACAGGCTTGTCAGCCGGATGTGATTGTCATTACAGGTGACCTTGTTTCCAGAACAGTGATGGACTTCTCAGAGCGGCAGGAATTGTTGACGCATCTGCGGCAGATTGCTCCCGTTTACCTTTGTTTGGGCAATCATGAATGGGATATGCAGCCTCAGCAGATTGCGGATTATCGGGCAATGATTGCCGCCGCTGGCTGTGAATTGCTGGAGAATCAAACAGTTTCTTTTCATCGGGGAGCGGAAACCTGCTATCTTGCCGGAGCATCTCTGCGAATTGGCATTTATCACAATGCAGATTTTCAGTATCAGGATTTGGAAACCTATTCTCCAGAGGATTTGACGCATGACATCGGGAACCGGAGAGGGTGTACCATTTTGCTGGCACATAGTCCATTTCCAGCAGAGAGTTACTTTGCATGGGGAGCAGATTTGACGTTGAGCGGTCATGTACATGGAGGAATTGTGCGGATTCCGGGGATTGGCGGCTTGCTGTCGCCAGAACGAAAGCTGTTCCCGAAGTATAGCAAGGGGCTGTATACAAAAGACGGGAAGTATTTGTATGTCAATTGTGGGATTGGAAAGTTGCGGCTTGGGAATCCACCGGAAGTCACCATGCTGGAATTGCATAGTAAATGGAATTAGATGTAGAATTGGCTGTAAATCACGAGCCGCAGGCAAATAAAAGTTTTTCGGTGCAGCA
>HF997908.1:34511-39363 GCA_000433635.1 Ruminococcus sp. CAG:254 | reverse complement strand
GCGTGCTGCAATTGCCCCGTTGCCTTGTCCGAATTTTGCAACTTGTTTCATATAAATCATAAAATTGCGAATTGGAAAGGTTCAAAAAATGCAATTGCAGCAGGAAAAACGATTCTCAAAAACAAATTTGCTCCGCAAATGTGGGCTGCTCGCCCACACCTCGCCAGCATTTTTGAAAAATTGCTGGATCAAAAAACTTTTTCGTTTCAACAATGTTTGATGCAATGATAAAACAACATATAAAAAGCAGGGTTTGCTTCATGCACCCTGCTTTTTTGTATCTATTCTGCAATCCGCTGCATCCAGACTGCCGTTTCACAGTTCCCGAATCGGTTATAGCGGTTCAGTCCATATAGACATTCTGGGTCACGGGTAATCATGTTCCCCTGTTCCCGACAGTTCAACGTCATTTGAATCCCCAACTCTCGCAAAACCGGATTGCTCTCCGAGCAGAGAAAGCCATAAGGATAGGCAAACACCACAGGCTCGATCTGTAATTCCTCCTGAAAACGGGTTTGCAGCAAGCCCAAATCAGAAAGCAAGGTATCATGATATTGCTCTTCCGGTTCGTTTTCCTGAATCCGGCAACCGCAGCGGTCTGTATGATTGTGCATCTGATAAGTATGGCTGCCGAGTTCGATTCGCCCAGAATCCAACAGGGCTTGCAAATCCTCCCACGTCAGATAGGAATAGGAATCTTCATGCGGTGATTCCGGAGCGAGTTCATCTGTAAACTGCCCGACTACTGAAACAATTGCACACATGTCATACTGTTCGAGCAGGGGCAGAGCAAGGCTGTAATTGTTATAGAATCCATCATCAAAGGTCAACAAAATCGGCTGTTCCGGCAAATCTCCCGTGCCGTTGACATAGCGAATCAGTTCCGCAGACGAAACACTCGTATAACCTGCATCGTTTAAATAGGATAAATCAGCTGCAAATGTTTCCGGTCGAATCTGATAATCGCTCTCTGTGCCGGGGGCAATGCTGTGATACATCAGAACGGGCAGAGAAACGGGCGTTTCTGCATGAACGGTTTGCGGACAGCCTTTTGTGAGCAAAAATGCAAGCAGAATCAAACAGCCGTCCAGAATCAAGAACCAGATGCCTTTGTGGGAACGATGCATACGCAGTGCCTCCTTAGCGGATATTCTGTTTATCTTTATGCAGCAATTGGCTGGAATATACGGGAAAAGCAGAGAAATGACGGAATCCGTTCCCGTCATATTTTTACAGACTGCTGCATAAAATAGTGCAAAATGGGTATCATCATGAGGTGATGGCATGAGAAGAAAACGCAGACACAGAAGAAAAAAACGGATTTGGGGTGTAGCAGTTTGCCTGTTGGGAATTCTTTGCAGTGTACCAGCTTGGCATGTTTCCGCCGACCCCCAGAAAGAACCAGAATCGCAGTCCGATACCGTCGATACTGCCTTGCAGAATGTCCGAAGTGAAGGATGTGTACCGCTGCCGGTCTGGAATCCTTTGCAGGAAAAAGCAGAGCAAATCACCATGCAGGCAGCAGAAACGCAGTTGGCAGACAGTGGGCAAGTGGAACATCCGAGCGTAGATGCCAGCGTTGTCCCGTACCCGACCAGCTGGAACATTCAGGAAACGTGTGATGTGATTCGTACCACCTATGAAAATTATACGGGAGATGCCTTTTTTACCTTGCCGAATGGAGGTATGGTAAAAAATAAGACCGACCATTCCAATGCAGAGTTGCTTGCAGAAAGCGAACTACCGCCAGCGTTTCGGATTGCAGTCAACGACCAGCCGCAGGTTTTAATCATGCATACGCATACGACGGAAACCTATGAACCGGAAGTGCGGGAACATTACGACCCGCAATTTAGCTATCGAACAACCGATTGCAGCAAGAATGTAGTGGCGGTTGGAGATGCGATTACCGCAGAGTTACAGGCTGCCGGAATTGGTGTGATACACAGCGATGCCGTGCACGATTATCCTTCTTATAATGGAGCGTATGACCGCAGTGCAGAAACGGTTCGGGGCATTTTAGCAGAGTATCCGAGTATTAAAGTGGTCTTGGACATCCATCGGGATGCAATTTGCAGCGATACAACTTTGAGTCAGCCAATTGTCACCATAGACGGAAAAGAAGCTGCTCAGATTATGATTATTTCGGGCTGTGACGATGGAACGATGAATATGCCGAATTATCTGATGAACTTTCGGTTTGCCTGTCGCTTGCAATCGCAGATGGAGCAGCAGTATCCGAATTTTACCCGTCCGATTTTGTTTGACTATCGGCATTATAATCAGGATTTGACAACCGGCAGCCTGTTGATTGAGGTTGGCTCTCACGGAAACACGGTCGAACAAGCTGTATATTCTGGGCATTTGATTGGGAAATCCTTGGCAGAGGTGTTGTTAGATTTGAAATAATCGACGTACAGGAATCAGAAAGGAGCAGAGAACTTGAAAAAACGGACAAAAAAATGGCACCGTCTATTTCAGTACGGTGCACTCTATTTGTTATTGCAATTCTTTTTGCTGGCATATTTGCAAGTTGCTTGCCAGTCAGAGAACGCCTTGCAGCGAGAGCCGAGCGTTCGGGTGGCGATTACCGAGCAGAATGCGGAATCCTTACAAGTATTGCTCTTGCAGAATACCTATACCATTCCCACACAAATACAGGAAACAACATTGCCCGTTCCAGTTTTTGCACCAGAGGATGGCTGTTTGCTGTATCTGTTCTGGAAGCTGCTACAATCAGGCGAAATTTGAAAAACAGAAGAAATGCACCGCCTATTTCAGTACGGTGCACATTGCTTATCAGGCAGAGAATGTCTTGCAGCGAGAGCCGGGCGTTCGGATGGCGATTACTGAACAGAACGCCGAAGCCTTGCAAGGTTCGCTCTTGCAGAACATCGATACCATTCCCACACAATACAAGAAACAACGTTGCCCGTTCCGGTTTTTGCACCGAAGGATGGCTGTTTGCTGTATCTGTTCTGGGAACTTCTGCAATCAGGGGAAATTTGAAAAAACAAAAGAAATGCACCGCCTGTTTCAGTACGGTGCACATTGCTTATCAGGCAGAGAACGCCTTGCAGCGAGAGCCGGGCGTTCGGGTGGCGATTACCGAGCAGAACGCCGAAGCCTTGCAAGGTTCACTCTTGCAGAACACTGATACCATTCCCACACAATACAGGAAACAACATTGCCCGTTCCGGTTTTTGCACCGGAGGACGGCTGTCTGCTGTATCTGTTTTGGGAGCTGCTGCAATCAGGCAGGGTTTGAATACATCGGCGGCATAGAATCTTCCAGCTGCTGAATCGACTTTGCATATGTATGATAAAAGCGATTCAGTTCTCCCCGATAGATGAGGTGGGCATTTGAAATATACCGCAAGTCGTCCGGCGTGTGCAGGGAAAGCGGTTTGTTCAGGCGGACACCGGACTGTGCAAGCAGGGTTGCCACGAACTGAGAACAGTGCAGCTTGTGTTTTCTCGACCAGCGAATCCGCAGGAAAGTTGTGCCGAGCCCCAGCACATTGTAAGAAAACATGGAACGGTGATTTTTGAAGTATGCGAGGTTTTGTTCAAATTCCTGCTTTTTCTCTTTGGTTACGGGAATTGCATAGATTTCGCAGGGGATGACCAAAAATCGCCCTAACGTGCCCTCGCCGACAATTTCCTGATTGAATCCGGCGGGCAATGGAAAATGAATGTGGTTTCTGCAAAAGCTATACATTTCCTCCAGCGTCAAATCCAATGCCACCGAGGCATGGTTATAAGGCTTTCTGGTAAAAAATTGCAGTACTTTTGCAACGGATGTTCCGGTTTGCATCAGCAGAACGAAGATATGATCCTGTATTTCTCTCACTCCTAAAAAATTGTTTACAAAATATCCGATATTATTATAGCACAATCCCTTGACAAATGCAAGAGGGTGTGCTATAATATAAAAGGTTCGTGAGATGAATGTAAAATATGCGCCTGTAGCTCAGCTGGATAGAGTGTCAGACTCCGACTCTGAAGGTCGTGCGTTCGAATCGCATCAGGCGTACCAAATACACATCTTGCGTCCCTCCCCATGAGGGATGTCAAAAAGAAATAGGGGTATAGCTCAGCAGGTAGAGCAGCGGTCTCCAAAACCGCGTGTCCCGAGTTCGATTCTTGGTGCCCCTGCCAAGGAAAAAGTCTTATCAGATTCTGATAAGACTTTTTTTATTTCTCTTCAAAAAGAATCAACCGCCCTAATTGCAAAAATTGTATCGCAATCGGGCGGTTTCGTTTTTAGAAAGTTTACAAAATGGGAGCAGCTTAAAACCGAACTTCTACTGCCAAAAGTTTTCTCTGTCTGAACCTGCAAAAAATCATGAGTTTTCCGAACGGTTGCCCTCGCATCTTCCCTAAACAAAAACCAATCGGGGCAACCCATTCTATCAACGGATAACGGAAAACGAAAACGTAGAACCAAAAAATCAAAAGGCAAGATTCAGACAGACGGAAGAACGGGATTATTCTGGCAAGTCAACCTCCAGCAACACCGTGTTATTGATATAGTCCAAAGCAGTTTGTGCTTTTGCAAGCGTTTCCGCAAGGACTTCATAATCTTTCTCGACGGTTTGGATATCATAATTGGCATACCGATAATCAATGATGGCAGAATTTCGGCTATACAATGCATTTTCTCGCTGTTTGGGCAGTAGTTCTTTCATGCGGGACAGCTTTTCCAGCCGATTGGTCAGCTGTGGCAGATAAATCAACATCTGGTCAATGGTCATCTCAAATTCTGGAATGATTGTGGTCGTGTTGAATACATTCAACGTATGTTTCAGCTTGCGGATGTTGGCTTCAATGGCAGCCTGTTCCGCCTGCA
>HF997908.1:33166-34504 GCA_000433635.1 Ruminococcus sp. CAG:254 | reverse complement strand
GGCTTCAAGGGCAGCCTGTTCCGCCTGCATGGCAGCATAGTCATATTCCGGTCGGACAGATTCGAGATCCTCTCCCAGAGAAGCAAGAAAGGTTTTTGTATTTTCTTCTCGTCTTTGCAGGGCTTTCAGTGATTCATTCCATTGCCGCAGCAGCTTTGCTGCCTGTGCGGATGTCATTTTCATGGAGATTCCTCCTTTATTTATTATAATGTATCGTTATACAGTTTCTCCCTTTTCAATTCGTTCTGCCAAGTCGCTGAGATAGACCCAGCGATCCATTTTTTCTGCAAGCTGTTCTTCCAGTGCATCTTTCTGATCGGATAACTCCTGTAATAAGACGTAATCGGAAACTGCAGCTGCAATTTTCGTTTCAGTTTCCTGAATTTGTTCTTCCAAGTCTGCAATCACAGATTCAATCGTTTCATATTCCCGTTGCTCTTTGTAGGAGAATTTCAGCTTCTTTTTTCCGACAAAGGTTTTTTCTTTCTTTTCGGTCGATTTTTTCTCAGACTCTGCCGGAGCAGTCGGCATGGCATTTGTTGCATAGTCGCTGTAATTACCGTTGTAACGGCGGACGCTGCCATCCCCCGGCAACTCCCAGATTTCCGAAGCCATCTTATCTAAGAAATAGCGGTCATGAGAAATAGCAATCACTGCACCGGAAAAACTTTTCAGATAGTCCTCCAAGATGGTTAGGGTGACAATATCCAAATCGTTGGTTGGTTCGTCCAGCAATAGAATATTCGGGGCAGTCATTAAAATTTTCAGCAGATAGAGCCGTTTCCGTTCTCCGCCGGATAATTTTTCAATGCGATTCCACTGCAATTCCGGTGTAAATAAAAACCGTTCCAGCATGGTTGCAGCCGTAACTGTTCCCTCTGGTGTCTGAATGCGTTCAGCGGTTTCCCGAATGTAGTCAATGACTTTTTGCGTGGGATTCATCGTTTCGCATTCCTGTGCGAAATAGCCGATTTGCACAGTGTCGCCCCATGTAATTGTACCGCTGTCTGGTTGCAGAATGCCGGCAAGCAGTTTCAGCAGCGTGGATTTTCCAGCACCATTTCGTCCAATGATGCCGATTCGAGCCGCACGGGGCAGCTGATAGGAGAAGTCCTGCAAGAGTACATTCCCTTGTATGGATTTTGTGAGGTGTTCCAGTTCGATGGTCTTCTTTCCCAGTCGGGAAGAAACCGATTGCAGCTGTAAGGATTCTGTTTCCACGGGTTTTTCCCGATTTTCCAAGGCATAGAACCGCTCCATGCGGTCTTTGGACTTTGTTCCTCTTGCCCGAACGCCTCGCCGCATCCATTCCAGTTCCTGCCGATAGAGCGTGCGGTT
>HF997908.1:0-33141 GCA_000433635.1 Ruminococcus sp. CAG:254 | reverse complement strand
TAGAGCGTGCGGTTTTTTCGTTCTTGTGCTTCCGCATCGGCTTCCCGCTGAGCTTTCTGCTCTAAGTATTCGGAATAATTTCCACGGGAAACGAATAACTTTCCACGGTCAACTTCCACAATCTGGTTTGTAATGCGATTCAAAAAATAACGGTCATGTGTCACCATGACAATCGCACCCCGATATTTTTTCAGCTGGTCTTCCAAGAATTGTACCGTTTCATAATCAATGTGGTTGGTTGGTTCGTCTAAAAGCAAGACATCGCTGGGCTGAATCCATGCCGCCGCAATGCCAGCTCTTCGCCGTTCGCCACCGGAAAGTGTACTGATGTCGCTGTCCACGTTGGAGATGCCAAGCTGCTGCAAAATGGATTTGGCTTCAAATTCTTTTGCCGACTTCAAATCTGCCGGCAGGTGTGCCATGACTTGTTCTAAGATGCTGCCATGTTCTGCAAAATCTGGAATTTGCGGCAGGTAAGAAATCCGGATGCCTTTGGTGCGGATGACCGTTCCGCTGTCCGGTTCTTCCACACCGGCAAGAATCCGCAGCAAGGTAGATTTTCCCGTCCCGTTGATGCCGACAATGCCGACCCGATCGCCTTCGTTGAGAAAAAACGAAACGTCATTCAAGACGGTTCGTTCCAGATAAGTTTTTGAAAGATTTTGTGCAGATAATAAAATCATGCTGGATTCCCTTCTTTTGATGTAAGTGATGCAGGCTCTGCGAGTGGCAGATTCCGGACGCTCTTTCGATGAATCATCGTTCCGCTGACAACAATATGCCGGATGGGTATTGCAGGGTTTTTAATGCGAGCTAATAGCTGCCGCACGCCTTTTTTTGACATTAAATTCATATCAACTGCATATGTAGTGATTGGCGGATTTGCCAGTTCTGCAAAAATAAAATCATCAAATCCAACAACAGAAATATCATTTGGAATGGAAAAGCCAGCTTTTTGTAGGAGACTGATCAAGATATAAGCAGTCGAATCGCAGTTGCAGGCAAATGCAGTTGGCATTTTAGAGAGTTTTTCGAGAGAGATTGCAATTTTTCCCTCAGCATCTCGGTCAGGCAGCACTTGTTTTTCTGTCACGAGAATGCCAGCTTCCCGCATGGCACGGCAGTAGCCATAGTAGCGGTCTAAAATGCTGCTGGTTTCTTCGATAGAGCCGACAAAGGCAATTTCTCTGTGGCCAGCTTGCAGGAGATGTTTGGTCATGAGATACATGCCATAATAGCCGTCTGAAATGACGGAATCCTGCTGCAATTCTGCTTGAAACGCATCTAAAACTAAGCATGGAACAGAAGCTTGTTCCAGCATCTTATAGTAGGAGAGTGAAAATTTTCCTATGACGATGCAGCCTTGAATCCGATTTTCTGCAATCAAACGGGGCATTGTACAGGTTTGTTCAGCGGATTCTGAAATGACTTCCAAAATGCCGATGTGATTGCCCTGTGAAAGATGAAACAGCACACGCTCATACATTGCCCAGTAAAAAGACTGTCCTTTTTCAATATAGCGGTAGGAGGTAATGATACCAATGGTATAGCAGGGCGTCTGTTCCTGCTTATTTTTTTGAAACTGATAGCCCATTTCTACCGCAAGTTTCTGTATTTTTTTCCGCAATTCTTCGCTGACGCCATCTTTTCCCGCCAGTGCTTTGGAAACGGTTACAGTACTGATTTGTAGTTGTTCTGCGATATCGGACATCCGAACGGCTTTTGCCAAGTAAGTCACATCCTTTTGGAATGCAAGCGGAGAAATTACCCCTGCATCCGCATCTTTTTAAATTTAATTTTAACTAAATTATATCAAACCTGTCCAATTTGTCAAGGGCAGCCGCCTGCAATTTTAGAAATTTTACAATTCAACAGGCGAATAGCGAGGAAATTAGTTGTGAAAATCAAAAAAATTAGCTAAAAAAGAATCGGCATTTGCAACGAATCACAAAAAATGTGGCTGATAATTGTTGAATATGTGCAAAACAGCCATGTGAAATTTGTTCAGAAAAGAGAAAAGCATGATTTTAGCTAAAAAATAGTTGACATTTACGAAAAAATAAGCTAAAATAAAAGTACAGATTAAGTAAACACGGAACACCAGTACAGAAAGGAATGGTTTCTCATGAAAAAATGGATCGCACTCGCAACAGGGTTATCGCTGGTACTCAGCGGATTTGCAGCCGCTGGCTTCCAGCCCAGCAAGGTACAGGCTGCCGACCGGACAGGCTTTGTACAGACCGACGGCACACAGTTTTTGTTAGATGGTTCTACCTTCTATTATGCCGGAACGAACAACTATTACCTGAACTTCAAGCCACAATATGAAGTCGATCAGGTTATGGAAGATGCCGCAGCAATGGGCTTGAAAGTCATTCGTACCTGGGGCAATCTGGATGCCGGTGTCAAGACCGACAAGGTGAACAAAGATGGATACACCGTTTTCACGGACAGCGTAGACGGTTCTGGGGAAAAGGAAGGCGTTTATTATCAGTACTTTGATGCTGACCTTGGAAGACCAGTGGTCAATGAGGGAAAAGACGGCTTGCAGAAGTTGGACTACGCCATCTATAAGGCAGAGCAGGAAGGTGTCCGGCTGCTGATTACGTTCACCAACAACTGGGAAGCATTCGGCGGGATGAACCAGTATGTAAAGTGGGCAAAGCTTGCTGGAGAGAACGTCACAGGGCACGATGATTTCTATACCAATGAAACCATCAAGGGTTGGTATAAGGATTACATTAAAACATTGCTGAATCATGAAAATGTGTATACCGGAGTCAAATATAAAGATGACCCGACCATCTTCTCCTGGGAACTGGCAAACGAACCACGTTGTGAATCGGATGCCGGATGTGAAAATCATGTTGTAGAAAATTGGGCATCTGAAATGAGTGACTATGTAAAGTCCATTGACTCCAATCATATGTTGGCAGTCGGCGATGAAGGATTTTACAACTACGGTTACAATGATTTTCCGGAGGGCGACCACAAGTATGTTTATCATGGCAGTTCCGGTATGGACTGGCTGAGCCTGACAAATTTGCCGAATATCGACTACGGAACGATTCATGTTTACTGCGATCAATGGGGCTTGACCAAGGAACAGGGAAACTTCTGGTTCAAGAAGCACGGCGAAGATGCAGCAGCAATGAATAAACCTGTTATCGTAGAAGAATTTGGATGGAAAGACAAGAGTGAACGAGCAGACGTTTACAATGAATGGTTTGACATCTTCGAGGGGAACACCTATGAGGGCGTTGAATATGCCGGAACAAATTACTGGATGCTGGCCTCTCTGACCGGAGATGGAACCCTGTATCAGGATTATGACGGCTATACTGTTTATTATAAGGGCGATGCAAATGGCAACCCGACACAGGATGCTTGCGATGCCATCATGGCACACGCACAGCGGATGGATGCCAAGAATACACAGAACAGCGTTTCCCCAAAGAAAGCAAATTTTGATATTGTAAAGCCGGCAGACATCCAGCTGCGGACAACGATGGAACTGGGCAGCGTTTCCGGCGTACAGTTTGGCGACAAGATGTTGACCGAGGGCACAGATTATACGGTGGAAGACAATGTGATTACGATTTCTGCAAAGGTTCTGGAAGGGCTGGAACTGGGCAACTATAAGATTACCATTTTGACCACCGACGGCAATCAGCCAACTGTTTTATTGAGCGTGATTGACTCCAACGCAGAAACGCAGAAAAAAAGTGTGATTGACAACTTTGAATCCTATGCAGATGATGCAGAATTGGCAGCTGCTTACCACCGGAACAGCAGCGGCGATTCCCTGACGGTTTCTCTGGATGCGGAACATGCCAAGAACGGCAGCTATGCAATGAAGTACGAATATTCCGTTGCAGATGGCGGAGCAGGTTACTGCGGAACGACCAAGAAGCTGAACGGTGCAGATTGGACAGGCTTTGACGGCATTCACTTCTGGATTCTGTCCGATGGCAGCAATCGGGATACCACTATTCAGTTCATTGATGGAGCAGGTGCTTACTGGGAGAGCATTCAGCATGTGACTGCGGAAACAGGCTGGCAGGAAGTCAAGATTCCGTTCTCCGATTTCCGTTTGCAGCAGTGGGGTACTGCCGCTGAAACACCGACATTGAATGGTGTTTCTGAATATTCCATTTATACCGGACAGAACGGCAATCCGGGTACTGGCGTTTGGTATTTCGATGACATCGGTTTGTATCAGGATGGTGCAACTGTTCCGGATGCAGAAGTTGTAGAAAGCAGTGCAACCTTCTCGAAGCAAGCTCCGGCAGATGTGATTTTCACCATCATTACCAATGGGCATGCAGTGACTGGCATTTCAGAAGAGGGCGAAGCATTGCAGCAGGGCGTAGATTTTGCCATCAACGGCAGCCAGTTCCGGTTCAATCAATCCTATCTGGAAACCTTGTCCGAGGGTGTTCACACCTATCATGTGGGCTTTGCAACTTGTCCGGATTTGGTACTGACGATTACCGTCACTGGAAGCACCGTTACCACGACGGAAACCACGACAGAGCCGAGTGAAACAACCACAACCACAACAACCACAGAAACCACAAGCACCGAAACAGAAGTTACAACTGGTTCTGAATCCGAAACAACCACCACAACAACTGATGCAGATACAGACACCAATTATGGCGATGTCAACTTGGATGGTAAGGTAGACTTAGTGGATGCAATCACGATAAACAAGTATCTTGCAGGACAGATTACACTGTCTGAACAGGCAACAAAGAATGCAGATGTCAATGCAGATGGTTCGCTTGGCGATGGTGACAGCACGACTCTGATGCAGTTTGTTCTGATGATGATTCCGAATCTGCCAGCATAAGCGTGAAAACGGAGAGGTATTTTTGATATGAAGGGTTTGCAGAAATTTGCAGCACTTTGCACCAGTGTGGTACTGGGTGTATGCGGAATGGGTTCTGTTCTGGCACAGCCGCTGACGGCCGATGCAGCAACAGAATCCACCGTTCCAGAGGGCTTTGTCTATGTCGATGGAACACATTTCATGTGTGATGGAGAACCGTTCTATTTTGCCGGCTGTAATTCCTATGATATGTTTACACTGGGTGATGGTTCGAGCAACGATTCGACCGAGGCAATTGAAACGAAGTTTATGAACAAGGAAGCCATTGATGCCAGAATGCAGCAGATGGAAGACAATGGCGTTCGGGTTTTGCGAACATGGGGCTTTTCCAATGAAACATGGCATGGTTTTGAACTCGCACCGGGCGAATACAATGAAGCAGAATTTATGCTGTTTGACTATATCATGTATTCTGCCCAGCAGCACAATATCCGTGTAATTATCACGCTGGAAAACTACTGGGAAGCCTATGGTGGAATTGACAAGAAGCTGAGTTGGGCAGGTGCTGGCAGCGGCGGCAACCACAAGAGCCGTGCAGCATACTTCACCAATGAAACTTGTAAGCAGTGGTACAAGGATTATGCAAAACACTTTGCAGAACGTACCAACTATTTTACAGGCGTGCAGTATAAAGATGACCCGACCGTCTTTGCGTGGGATTTGATGAACGAGCCACGGTATCAGGATGCAGGCGAGGACAGCACAGGCTTGACACTGCGGGCTTGGGTCGATGAAATGGGTGCGTATATCAAGGAAGTTGACCCGAACCACATGGTTTATGCAGGGCTGGAAGGACACGGTGTAGACTATGGATTTGGCGGAGATGAAGGAAATCCATTCGTCTATATCCAGCAGTCCCCATATATTGACTTTTGTTCGGCTCATCCATATCCGGATGAACATTGGGCAAATATGACACCGGAAGACACCAAAAACACCATGGTGCAGTGGATTGAAGATGCCCATCAGGAAGTAGGAAAGCCGTTTGTAGTCACAGAATTTAATGTGCATAGTTCTTTGCCGGAGGCAGAATATGAAGACTATTGGAAAGCGGTTTTCGATACGATTGAAGAATACGATGCAGCAGGCGGTTTGTTCTGGGAATTCAATGACCGCAAGCTGAGTGAATTCACGGTCATGGATGGTGACCCGATTCTGACCTACTTCCAGCAGCATGCTGCTCGCATGGAAGACAAAACCCCGATGAACAGCCTTTACACAAAGAATACGGTTGTGGACAAGGATAACCCGATAGATGTTCTGCTTTCTTATGAGATGCAGAGCGGAACAGTGACTGGTTTGCAGTTGGATGATACCATTCTGACTGCTGGAACAGATTACGAACAAACAGAAGATACGATTACCGTTTCCGCTTCTGTCTTTTCTGATGTTGCAACGGGAGAACATACGATTCAGTTGCTGACCTCAGAGGGCAACCAGCCAAAAGTAAAAATTCGGGTTTACAGTGCTGCAGAAGAAGCACAGAAACGCAGCGTGATTGATGACTTTGAATCCTATGGAGAAGATACAGCCCTTGCAGCTGCTTATACAACAAATGTGAATGGTGATACTTTAAAGATTTCTTTGGATGCCGAACATACCAAGAACGGCAGCTATGCGATGAAATATGATTATTCTGTTGCAGACGGCGGAGCAGGTTACTGCGGAGCAACCAAAAAGCTGAGCAATGCAGATTGGACAGGCTTTGACGGGGTTCGCTTCTGGATTCTGTCAGACGGCAGCAATCGGGAAACCACGTTCCAATTTGTAGACGGAGCAGGTGCTTACTGGGAGAGCATTCAGAAAGTAACCGCAGAAACGGGCTGGCAGGAAGTCAAGATTCCGTTTTCCGATTTCCATGTGCAGCAGTGGGGCACTGCTGCAGAAACCCCAACTTTGCAGGGCGTTTCAGAGTTCTCGATTTATACCGGACAGAACGGCAATCCGGGTACCGGCGTTTGGTATTTTGATGATATTGGCTTGTATCGGGCAGGAAGTACCACAACCACAACGACTACTACGACTGGGACAACCACGACGACAACGACCACAACAACTACCGCAGAAACCACAACCGATGCAGATACAGACACCAACTATGGCGATGTCAATTTGGATGGCAAGGTAGACTTAGTGGATGCAATCATGATAAACAAGTATCTTGCAGGACAAATTACACTGTCTGAACAGGCAGCAAAGAATGCAGATGTCAATGCAGATGGTTCGCTTGGCGATGGCGACAGTACAATTTTAATGCGGTTCATTTTGATGGTGATTCCAAATCTGCCATATGTAGAATAACATTTTTCAAGCCAACTCCTTAAATAGAATATAGACCAAAACTCCATCATGATGTATTTCGTGGTGGTTTTTTGGTTTAGAATCAAAAGCATAAGGATTCATTCTATCAATAAAATGTTCCGATTTTCTTAAAAAAGAAAAGAACCACCAGATGAAACGATAAAAAACAAGAATTGCAAAGAAATTTATATAAATCTCTTGACAAGTTCTATAAATGTGCTATAATAATAATTACAGAAAGCGGGTGAGAATCATGAAGAAGCATACCTACAGCATTGTACTGACGGACACGGTGGTGCAGGAAGTAGATCGGCTGGCAGCCCAAAAGGGCACGAATCGTTCTACGATGATGAATCAGATTTTGGCAGATTATTTTTCCTGCAAAACACCGGAAAAACAAATGGCTTCTGTTTTTTCGCTGATTGAACAGCAGATGCAAAATGTTTTTCGGGTACAGCTGCAAGCCTCTGATGCGATGATTTCGCTGCACAGTGCCTTGCAGTATAAATATCGCCCGACCGTGCGGTATCGTGTGGAGCTGCTGCGAATCCCGACAGAAAATAGCATTGGCTGGCTGAAGATTTCCTGCCGGACGCAAAATCAAGCTTTGCTGCACAGCATGCAGCAGTTTTTCCGCTTCTGGATGCACTTGGAATTGCAAACTTACCCAGCGTATCGAACCGTTCCGGAGTTGTACGTTTTAACAGAGAATGGAATGGTACGGCGGTTGCTTCGGCAGAATCTAGAAACGGAAGAAGAAGTTGCCGATGCGATCAGTTCCTATATTCGTCAGTTTGACCGCCTGCTGAAACAATATTTTGCAGGCTTGCAACAGCAAGTCCCAGCAGAAGCGTTGCAAGCGGCTCTGGAGCAATCTTACCTGCAAATGCAGGCTGGATTGTCATAGAAACAACTTACAGCCACACAACCAAAAGAGAGAAATTCGATTGGATGACCGATTGCAAAAAAATCGGTGTCCGTTTTGATACAAGGAGGAATGAATCATGAATGCACAGAAATTGACAGAAAAATCATTGGAAGCCATTCAAAGTGCAAATGATATGGCGATTTCTCACCAGAATCAAATGATTCAGCAGGTACACTTGCTGTGTGCATTGCTGGAGCAGGAGAACGGCTTGATTCCGCAGCTGTTTGAAAAAGTCGGCGTTTCCAAGGAAACTGCCGTTCGGGATTTGGAACAGCAAATCAATCAGCTGCCGTCCGTAACGGGCAGCGGCAGAAAAGCAGATTCCGTTTACATCGCACAGGATGTAGACATGGTTCTGACGGATGCCGAAAAGCAGGCAGATAAAATGCGGGATGCCTATGTATCCGTGGAACATTTGATGCTGAGCTTGTTCGACCATGCAAATGCAGATGTGAAAAAGCTGCTCCAGAAGTGGAACTTGAAAAAGGCAGACTTCATGAAAGCCTTGATGGCAGTGCGGGGCAATCAGCAGGTAACCGGACAGAATCCGGAAGAAACCTACGATGTCCTGAAAAAATACGGTCAAGACTTGGTACAGCTGGCTCGGAATAACAAGCTAGACCCAGTCATTGGCAGAGATAGTGAAATCCGAAACGTCATCCGAATCCTGTCCAGAAAGACCAAGAACAATCCGGTGCTGATTGGCGAACCGGGTGTTGGTAAAACAGCGATTGCCGAAGGGTTGGCACTGCGAATTGTACGGGGCGATGTTCCGGATAACCTGAAAGACAGAATCCTGTTCTCTTTGGATTTGGGTGCATTGGTTGCCGGTGCAAAATATCGTGGTGAATTTGAAGAGCGGTTAAAAGCCGTTCTGAACGAAATCAAGAAGAGTGAAGGCAAAATCATTCTGTTCATTGATGAATTGCATACGATTGTCGGAGCAGGGAAAACAGATGGTGCAATGGATGCCGGAAACCTCCTGAAGCCGATGCTGGCAAGAGGCGAACTGCATTGTATCGGTGCAACCACCTTGAATGAATATCGGCAGTATATTGAAAAGGATGCAGCACTGGAACGGCGATTCCAGCCAGTCATGGTCAATGAACCAACTGTCGAAGATACCATTTCGATTCTGCGTGGTCTGAAAGAACGGTATGAAGTGTTCCATGGCGTAAAAATTCAAGACCAAGCTTTGATTGCAGCCGCAACGCTCTCCGACCGATATATCACCGATCGATTCTTGCCGGATAAGGCAATTGACTTGATTGATGAAGCATGTGCTTTGATTCGGACAGAGATGAACTCGATGCCGACCGAAATGGATGAAATCCAGCGGAAAATCATGCAGCACGAAATCGAAGAAGCTGCTCTGAAAAAGGAAGACGACAAGCTTTCTCAGGCACATCTGCAAGAAGTGCAACAGGAACTGGCTCAAATGCGGGAACAGTTCCATGCAATGAAAGCAAAGTGGGAGAACGAAAAGGCAAACATCTCGAAAGTGCAGAAGCTGCGGGAAGAGTTGGAAAGCGTCAATGCTCAGATTGCAAAGGCAGAACGGGAATACGACTTGAACAAGGCAGCCGAACTGAAATATGGCAAGCTGCCGTCCCTGAAAAAGGAACTCGAAGCTGAAGAGGCAAAGGCAGAAGCTGCCAAGGAACAGAGCGACAATCTGCTGCGGGATAAGGTCACGGAAGAAGAAATTGCAAGAATCATCTGCCGTTGGACAGGGATTCCAGTTGCTCGATTGATGGAGGGCGAACGGGAAAAACTGTTGCACATGGAAGACATCCTGCACCGCCGTGTCATCGGTCAGGATGAAGCCGTTGAAAAAGTCAGCGATGCCATCTTGCGTTCTCGTGCTGGCATTCAAGACCCGAATCGTCCGCTTGGTTCGTTCCTGTTCTTAGGGCCGACAGGTGTCGGCAAAACCGAACTCGCAAAGGCTCTGGCAGAAGCCCTGTTCGATGATGAAAATAACATTGTCCGGATTGATATGAGTGAATACATGGAGAAATTCAGCGTGAGCCGTCTGATCGGAGCTCCTCCTGGATACGTTGGCTATGAAGAAGGCGGTCAGCTGACCGAAGCTGTCAGAAGAAAACCGTACTCCGTGGTATTGCTGGATGAAATCGAAAAAGCACATCCGGATGTCTTTAACATCCTGCTGCAAGTGCTCGATGATGGTAGAATCACCGACTCGCAGGGCAGAACGGTGGACTTCAAGAATACGATTATTATCTTGACTTCCAACTTAGGTTCTCCGTATATTCTGGATGGCATCAACGCAGACGGCGAAATCTCCGAAGAGGCTCGCCAGAAGGTTGACCAGCTGTTGAAGCAGTCGTTCCGTCCGGAATTCCTGAACCGTCTGGATGAGATTGTATTCTATAAACCGTTGATGAAGACGGAAATCTATAAGATTGTAGACCTGATGCTGAACAGCTTGAGAAAGCGGCTGGAAGACAAGCAGTTGTCATTGACTGTAACGGATGCAGCCAAGGATTATATCATTGCCAACGGCTATGATGTCAACTATGGTGCTCGTCCGCTGAAGCGTTGGATTCAGCAAAAAGTCGAAACGTTGTTGGCTCGAAAAATCATCGCAGAAGACCTTGCACCGAATACCATGTTGACCGTAGATTATGACGGTAACAAATTGATTGTTCGGTAAAACGCTCATTTATGCGTATTTTTCCATAAAAAAAGAGGAAAAAAACGGCGAAACTTCTGTACATTTGTCATTTTTGCAAAGAGTTCTTGACAAATCCTTTGGAATCCGCTATAATGCGTATAGATAACGAATTATGGAGGAATTACAGTATGACAAAAACAGAATTGATTCAGGGTGTACAGGAAAGATTGGACTGCACAAAGAAAGATGCAGAACTGGCAGTAAACACCGTTTTTGAAGTGCTTACAGATGCACTGGTTCACGAAGAAAAGGTTGCAATCTCAAAGTTCGGTTCTTTTGAAGTGCGTCAGCGGAACGAAAAGCTCTGCAAGAATCCGCAGACCCAGGAATTGATGATTGTTCCGGCTTCCAAGGCTCCTGTCTTTAAGGCAAGCAAGACGCTGAAGGACGCTGTGAATCAGAAGTAATCAAACACAAAGGATTTTCCAAACAAGGAAGGGAGTAATTGCAAGATGCCAAAACAGACAACAACAGAAAAGGCTGCTGCAACACCGGCAAAGAAAACTGCTAGCCGGAAAAAGGTTGTATTTACCTTACAGTTTGCAGGCAAGGAACTGACCGTAGCAGAAATGGAAGCTCTGGCAGTTGCTGCATGGATGGAACAGACTGGCGGACTGAAGAAGGACGCAAAGGATATTCAGCTCTATGCAAAGCCGGAAGACAGCATGCTGTACTACGTCATCAACGGCGAATCTGGTTCAGTTGCCCTTTAATGGAATCAACAAACAACACAAAAGCCCGTCTGTGGTTTCTCACAGACGGGCTTTTTGTTTTTATCATACTGTGTGTTACTGTTGAAACTTTGCAGCAATGGTGATTTTTTGCTTGATACCGAAAGCAATGTTTTGCATCGCCAGCAGCATCGAAACAGAACCATTTTGTTCCGCAACTTTGATGTTCTGGAAGTCCAACATGGTTTCTTCTGCTGCCTGTATCGCTTGCAGTTGTGGGCAGTTCGAGAAAGCAGCAGTTTGAATCTGCGTGACACTGGTAGGAATCACAAGCAGCCGTAATTGACTGCATCCAGCAAATGCATTTGCTCCAATTTGTGTGATACCGGACGTAATCACAACTTTCTGAATCGAGTCTTTGTAGTCGTTCCACGGAGCAGGGCTTGCATCGGAATCATCGGTCATTTCTCCCGTGCCAGAGATGGTAAGAACGCCGTCTTCAAACGTCCAAGTTGCATTTGTTCCGCAACTTCCGTTTATTGAATTGGAAAGGGTGTAAGTGGTCTGCGTTCCATCCTGAAAGGCAACTTGAAAGGTATTTGCTCCCTGATAGGTGATGGTTGCAGGGGCACGATTTTCTTTTTGCGAGTCGATGAGGACATCGGAATAAGAGCCGTCGGGATTGACGGTAAATTCAGAAACCCGAAATGGTTCATCATAGTTGTAATTGAAATCGATGAGAATGATTTTGTTGTCAACAGCAAATACATTTGTAAAGGTGCTGGATAATTTGATGTAGTTGGTGCATTTCGTCCATGTTTTTCCAGCATCTTTTGTAGCATAGACAAAGTAAGCCGTTCCGCCTGCTTCTCCGCCTTGTTCCACAAATGCAACGCCGTTGTTTCCATCCTGCATGACGAGTTTTTTGTCGTTGTATAATGCCTGACAGCGCAAGCCGCCTGAATGCAGTTCACTGTCGAAAGAATGGTTGTCAATCGTTACCGTTTCGCCATCTCCGCATGAAATCGAAACCGTACCGGATGCACTTGCTCTTGCAGGCACGGAAAAACAGGATACAAACAGACACCAGCAAAGCAGAATGCCAAACCAACGCAACAGTTGTTTTTTCATAAGAAACACCTCCAAAGAAAAATTGCAGGAACAAATTATACTTCTGTTCCTGCAATCTGTTTCAAGATTCTGTTATTTCGCAGCGTTTTCCACTGCAAATGTCAAAACGCACATCAATCCTGTTCCAATGGCAACGGCTGCCGGCAACGCTCCGCTCTTTCCGAGCAGGAGGCTTGCGATTCCGCCCAGCGTTCCGATGATGGCGAGAATCGCACACACCAAAACCGGAACGTGCAGGAACAGCAGAATGCCGCTCAGCAGCGAAATCACCAACGCCAGCAGACCGACCAACAGGGAGCGGTCTTGCAAGGGATTCTTCTTTTCGTTCATATGCAAGATTCCCGATTAAGCACGCAGAGTTGCACCGTGTTCTTTCAATGCTTTCAGAACCCGTTTCATGGCTGCATCTGCCTGTTCATCGGTCAGTGTGCCTTCGTGAGAACGCATCCGGATGGAGAACGAAACGCTCTTCATACCAGCAGCAATCTGTTCGCCCTTGTAAACGTCAAACAGCGTAATCTGTTCGAGAATGTTGCCAACGGCGTTCTTCATGGCAGCCTGCAAATCGCCAACCGGAACTTCGTCTGCACAAACCAGACTCAGGTCACGAGTAATTGCCGGGAACTTCGGCAGCGGCTGATAGGTGATTTCTGTCTGTGCGAGCGGCTGCATTTCGTCAATCAGCAGCTTTGCAACATAGGTGCGAGTACCGATGTCATAATTTTTCTGAACGGTTGGGTGTACTTCGCCCAGATAACCAATCGGGGTTTCTCCGGCATAAATCACAGCACTTCTGCCCGGATGCAAAGCACAGATTTCATCAAACGGTGCATCTGTACCGCAAGCCTTGTAGGTGCAGTCATGCAGTCCAGCGGTTTCGAGAATGGTTTCAACCATGCCCTTGAGCGTGAAGAAGTCTGCATCATCGCCATACATACCGATGGTCAGGCGGTCTGGTTCTTCCGGCAGCTTGTCCGGAGCAGTCGGCAGATATTCTTTGCCGATTTCATACAGAGCCACCGCAGCGTTCCGGTTCTTATAGTTCAGGGACAGGGTTTCCAGCATGGATGGGAGGGTTGTTGTCCGCATAACGCTGGTATCTTCGCCCAGCGGGTTGGAGATGACAACGGTCTTCCGCAGGCTGCTGTCTGCCGGCAGAGCGATTTTATCGAAATACTTCGGGGAGATGAAAGAATAGGTTAGAATGCCGTAGCATCCAACTGCAACCGTTGCATTTTCCAGTGTCCGGCGGAATTTCTGCTTCGGGGTCAGGCTGGCATTGGCAATGCCCTTGATAACGGTAGACGGAATGTTGTTGTAGCCGTAAATCCGGGCAACTTCTTCAGCAAGGTCTGCCGGACGTTCCAAGTCAATCCGGAAGCTTGGAGAAATGCAGGTGTCACCGTCCACTTCAATTTCCAGCATCTTCATGGTGTCGCACATTTCTTCTCTGGAAATATCTGTACCAAGGAACTTGTTGATCCAATCCGGATCAAACGGAATGCGGTTTCTCTGCTTTTGGTTATAATTGAGGTCAATGTGGGTGCGAACCGGTTCACCAGCTCCCAGCAGTTCAACCAGTTCAAATGCCCGTTCGAGTGTCCGCAGGCAGCCCTCTGGGTCTAGACCTTTTTCATAACGAGCAGATGCATCTGTCCGCATGCCGAGTTTCTTTGCGGTGCGGCGAACCTGTACCGGTTCAAAGTAAGCAGATTCAAATACAACGGTGTTGGTATCTTCCATAATACCGCTGTATTCGCCGCCCATAACACCAGCAACGGCAATCGGCTTTTCAGCGTCTGCGATGACCAGCATTTCCGGAGAGAGGGTTCTTGTTACGCCGTCCAGTGTGGTGATGGTTTCACCCTCGGCAGCGTTCCGAACGACAATCTTTCCATCCTTGACATACCGCAGGTCAAATGCGTGCATCGGCTGACCATATTCCAGCATGACATAGTTGGTGATGTCCACGAGGTTGTTAATCGGACGCACACCGCTTGCACGCAGCCGTTCCCGCATCCAGCGAGGAGATGGAGCAATCTTTACATTCTTGACAATCCCGGCTGCATAGCGTGGGCACTTTTCCTTGTTCTGGATTTCCACCTGCAATGCGTCCTGAATGTTGCCGTCAATGCCTTGGAAGGTCGGCTTTTTCAGGTTCAGCGGAACGTGATAGGTTGCAGCAGCTTCTCTTGCCAGACCGGTAACAGATAGGCAGTCCGGACGGTTGGAAGTGATTTCAAATTCTACCGATGTATCATTCAGACCGATGGCTTCGTGAATATCCTGTCCAATCTGACAATCTTCCTGAATGAGGAAAATGCCGTCTGCAATGGCATACGGGAAATCATGAACCGTCAAGCCCAGTTCGCCGAGAGAGCAGAGCATGCCGTTGCTTTCCACGCCACGCAGCTTACCCTTTTTGATTTTCACGCCGTTCGGCAGTTCTGCACCGCAGAGGGCAACCGGAACGATGTCGCCAGCTTTGACGTTTGGTGCACCGGTTACAATTTGAATCGGCTGTTCCTGTCCAACATCGACCTGACAAACGACCAGATGGTCAGAGTTTTCGTGCGGAACAACAGAAAGCAGCTTTCCGACTACAACATTTTTGATTTCGCTGCCCTCTTCGGTGGCAACTTCTACCTTTGAACCGCTCATTGTCATGGCAGCACAGAAATCTTTCACAGTGGTGTCCAGTGTGACATAATCCGAGAGCCATTTCATGGATAAATTCATGCTTATAATCCTCCTTTACGCAAATGCCTTAGAACTGTTCCAAGAACCGATAATCATTCTCGAACAACAGACGCATATCCTGAATGTTATACCGCCGCATGACAATTCGTTCCAGACCCAGACCGAATGCAAAGCCGGAATAAACATTGCTGTCAATACCGCAGCCTTCCAGAACCTTCGGGTGTACCATACCAGCACCCAGCAATTCGATGTAACCCTCGCCCTTGCAGAGGCGGCAGCCCTTACCGTAGCAGTTATAGCACATTACGTCTACTTCTGCACTCGGTTCGGTAAACGGGAAGTGGTGCGGACGCAGGCGGATTTTGCAGTCGTCGCCATACAGCCGCTGCATCAGCAGTTCCAGTGTGCCTTTCAGGTCTGCCATGGTGATGCCCTTGTCAACAACCAAGCCTTCTACCTGATGGAACAGCGGGGAATGGGTTGCATCAATGGCATCCGAACGGAATACCCGTCCCGGAGAGATGACCCGAATCGGCGGCTTCTGCTGTTCCATAACGTGTACCTGAACAGAAGAAGTCTGTGTCCGGAGCAGGATGTTATCGGTAATATAGAACGTATCCTGTGTATCTCTTGCCGGATGGTCTGGTGGCAGATTCAGAGCTTCAAAGTTATAATAATCGTATTCCACTTCCGGACCATCTGCAACAGAAAAGCCCATGCCGAGGAAGATTTCCTTGATTTCGTTTTCCACGATGGTCAGCGGATGCAGACCGCCGATTTTCTTCTGCTTGCCCGGCAGTGTGATGTCCAGGGTTTCCGACTGGAGCTTCTGTTCCAGAGCAGCTTCTGCAATGGCAGCCTGCTGCTTGGTGATCGCAGATTCAATGTCTGAGCGAACGGCATTTGCCAGCTGTCCCATAACCGGACGTTCTTCTGCGGAGAGTTTTCCCATTTGTTTCAGGATGGCGGTCAGTGCTCCTTTTTTTCCAAGGTACTGTACCCGAATCGCATCCAGCTGCTTTGCATCCGTACAGGTTTGCAGGGCAGCTTCTGCTTCCTGCCGAATGGCTTCCAATTGTTCTTTCATAAGTGACCTCCCATGTTTTTTCATTCCAGACGTCGTTTCTGCAAAACGGTGTCAATGGAGATGGCTTCGGAAAAACGGCAAACAAAAAAGACCCGTCCTGAAACAGGACAAGTCTTGCAACTTGCTTATGAACCACCCATTTCCAAAGAGCCAGCACTCTCTTGCCCTTTACGCAGGCAATACGTCTGCACCTACCATACTGCCGCAAAGCGGCAGACTTCCGCACAGCCGCTCAGAAGGGAACTTCCGCACTGGATCGGTTGCAGCATTCTTTCAGCCGGGGAATGCCTCTCTGTTGCAGGAATCACAGCCGTACTTTCTTCGTCACAGCGTTCTGCATTCTATTATACACAGTTTTCAAAAAAAATCAAGTCTTTTCTTGAAATTTTACAATTTGTATGATAGAATAAACTTACAGCTTGCCGACAAGCGAAGAATCTTACAGAAAAGAGGCAGATTATTTCATGGATCATTTTGCAGAGTATTTGGTACAAAAGCGGCCGACTTCCCAAGACCGCTTGAAACAGGGATTGATTGTTGCAGCAGCCGTTGTGTTGTCTGTTCTCATTGGGGCAATTTCCGTTTTGACAGGCTGGCTGTTCCTGCTGGTGCTGGTAATTGGAGCAATCTACGGGGCATATTACTTGCTGACCGGATGTTATACGGAATATGAGTACACCGTGACCAATGGCGAATTGGATGTCGATAAAATCGCCGGAAGGCGGAAGCGTTCGCACTTACTGACTGTTCCGGTTTCCAAGTTTACAGGGTTCGGGGTTTATACCGACCAGACCGATGACCCCTCGGATGCAACTTTATTTCTCTGTTCGGACAACACGGGAGAAAATGCATATTATGCCGATTTCACCACAGAGGAATACGGAACGGCTCGGCTGATTTTTACGCCGAATGAAGAGATGGTACAGACCATCGTTCTATTCCTTCCGGCAGCCCTGAAACGGCAGTTCCGGCAGGGCTAATGGGGAAGTGGTTATTGCTCCTTTGGCTGGGGCTGGCGAGTCTGCTGCTGTTCGGGATGATGGGAGCAGACAAGAAAAAAGCCAAACGGGGACAGTGGCGAATCCCAGAAAAGACATTGTTTTTGGTGGCAATCTGCGGCGGTGCAGTCGGCGGCACGCTGGGGATGTATCAGTTTCACCATAAGACGAAACATCGTTCGTTTCAGATTGGATTTCCATTTCTCGCCGTTTTGCAGCTGTTGCTGCTGGGGTATCTTTGGATGAATTAGCCAAAAAATCAAGATGTTCCGTGCATTCTGTACAATTCTTGGGGAACGGGGTTGTATAGAATGCACTATTTTTATGACAGAATGAGAAAAACATCTGTACAAGTGTCGGGAAATGTGCTATAATGAGCGATGGTAAAAAATGTCCCGAGTTCTTAAAGGAGGAATTATGAAATTACAATGGTGGAAACGCAGCTGTAGCGTTTTACTGGCAGCAGCGATGGGTTATTTTTCTATTGGGATGCCGGTTCAGGCAGAAGAAGTACCCATTCTGGAAGAACAGCCGGAACAACTAGAACCAGAAGCAACCGAAGCAATTGAAATAGAAGCAGATGCTGTAGAAGACCCGAATGTAGACGTGACGGAAGGCTCTCTCTTACAAGCGGCAATCGATGCCGGATACATGGAGAACGGAAAATTTGTATTGACCTTTTATGCGAAGAAAGCAAGCGGAACGCCGATTGAATTGACGGATGCGGAAATCAATTATTATGATGTAGACGGAAATGGAAGCATTGATGTCAATGATGCCGTTTGCTTTTTGACGATGTATGCACGGAAAGCAGTTGGACTAGATCCCGTACCGCCGGAGGGCTGGCCGCTGACACCGCCGAATCCAAATGAATCCGAGGCAACGGAAACGACAACCACAACGACGACAACGACCACGACAGAAGAAACGACAACCACCACAACCATACCAACCACGACTACTATTACAACGACAACAACTTTACCAACCACAACGACCACAACAACATTACCAACCACAACCAGCACTACAACAACGGCTGCAAAGGTGACAACCACGCAGAAAACAACAAAGGCAAGTACAACCACTGCAAAAGTAACTACGCAGAAAATAACCACCATGGCAGGCACAACGACTGCAACCGGAAAGACAACTGCACAGAGTGGCACAACGACTGCGACCGGAAAGACGACTGCACAGAGTGGCACGACCACTGCAACTGGAAAAACAACGACAAAAGCTCGTACAACCACAGTGACCACAAAGGCAACCACGACCACTGCAAAGACGACCGCAAAGCCGGCTGCAACCACAACTGTGATTACATACGCAACCAAGCCGGGAATCGGAGCAGGTGCAATTTTTGAGGGTGTAGATGTTTCCGTTTATCAGGGAAACATTGACTGGAATAAAGCAAAGGCAGATGGTATTGAATTTGCAATCATGCGTGCTGGATATGGAAAATATGTCAGCCAGAAGGACAAGTATTTCGACCAGAATATGAAAAATGCAAAGGCAGCAGGCTTGCCGTGCGGGGTATATTGGTTTAGTTATGCGTTGACACCAGAAGATGCTATCAAAGAAGCAGATGCCTGCTATGAGGTCATCAAGAATTACAAGCTCGAATATCCAGTATCATTTGATATGGAAACAGAAAGCCAGATGAAGTTGCCGAAAGAAACTGTTGCACAGATTATCGAAGCGTTCTGCGGCAGAATGGAATCCTATGGATATTATACCACGCTGTATACTTATGCAAGTTTCTTGAATTATAAGGTGGAAGACCGTATTTTCGACAAGTATGATATTTGGGTTGCCCATTATAACACCAATAAGCCGGCATTCAACCGAAATTATGGCTTGTGGCAGTATTCCTGCACGGGCAGCGTTTGGGGCATTACAGGAAATGTAGACCGGGATTATGTCTATCTGGACTACGAGCGGATTATTAAAAATGCACATTTGAACGGATTTTGATTCGTAACAAAATCATGAAAAAATCGGGGGCAATTTCACAATTGCCTCCCATTTTTTTCTTGACAATTTAGAAGTTTCTGTGTATAATAAAAGCATCTGAAATGGAAAGGATTGAAAAAAATCAGGATGAAGCGAAATGATGAGAGAAGAAAATGGCTGCCATTTTTCGTTGTCTTGTTGACATTGATGACGGTTGCAATCGTTCTTTTTTTCTATACCTGTCAGACGACAGTAAAAGTAGAAACGCCTGCACAATTTCCGATTATTACGGAAACCACCACCACCACGACAACGACTGAAACAACCACCACAACCACGACCACCACGATGACAACCACCACGACAACCGCCACCGTATCCGTGGACTATACAATGCATATCGACATGACATCCGTGAAACAGCATAAGGCAAGCAGTCCGAAGCTGGTCGGCTGGATTTATATTCCGGATACGGTCATTGATTACCCGATTATGCAGGCAGAGGACAACAATTATTTCTTGCATCTGGACTGGATGGAACAGGAAAGCTTCGCAGGCTGCATCTATGAAGACTATCGGGGCAATATTGACAAAACAACGATGACACTGCTGTATGGGCACAATATGGCAGCCGGTACGATGTTCAGCAACATCAAGTATTTCAAAGACCCGGCTTGGGGCAAGAGCCACCCGTATTTTGAAGTTGCCTCTACCGAGAAGCGGTATCTGTATGAAGTGCTCTCTGCCAACGTGCTGTATGGGGAATCCGGAGCAGAGTTTTCTTACTGGCGACCGAATAAGGGCTTGACCATGAACAAAGAAGAGTATCTGGAATACTTACAGCAAATCAAGAAAACATCGCTCGTGTGGTACGGAAAAGATGATGTGAAAGAATACTTAGACAGCAATGTCATTGTGTTACAGACGTGCAATTCCGGCGATGATGACGGAATGCGGTGCGTGATTTTTGCCCGTTGCTTAGGTGAGCGGTAATATCAACAGAAAACGGAAAAGCGGAATTGTTGCGTACAGTTCCGCTTTTTTATCCAGAACGAACAGGAGAAAAAACAATGCAAGAATTATCATGGAAAACCATTTGCGGATATTTTCCGAAGCGAAACCGAAACAGCCACAAGGGAACATTTGGCACGCTGCTTTGTATCACAGGCAGCAACCGGATGCCGGGAGCGTGTGCCCTGTCCACATTGGCAGCGTTACGCAGCGGAGCAGGCTTAGTAAAGGTTGCAACCACCGAGCGAAATTTGCCGATTCTGGCATCGCAGATTTATGAAGCCGTTTATCTGCCAATGCAGACAACCGAAACAGGAGAAATCTGCTGGGAGAAGAATGCAGTTGTTTTGCAGCCAGCATTGAAACAAGCCTCTGCGGTGCTGATTGGCTGCGGTTTGGGCAATACCGCTGCCACGCAGGAATTGCTGCGAAATGTGGTGAATTTAGTCGAATGCCCACTGATTATGGATGCAGATGGTCTAAATGCCCTTGCTTCCTGCATAGATATCATGCAGAAGCAAAAACCAAATTGGATTCTGACACCGCATCCCGGAGAAATGGCACGGCTATCCGGAACAACTACCGCCGCAGTGCAGGCAAATCGTCCACAATGTGCAGCGGAGTTTTGCAAGCAGTTTTCCGGCACGTTGGTTTTGAAAGGTGCAGGCACAATCATTCAGCAGGGAACAACGGCAATTCAGAATCCGACTGGCAATCCGGGCATGAGCCGAGGCGGTTCAGGGGATGTTTTAGCAGGTATGATTGCAGCTTTCGCTGCACAGGGGCTTTCCCCGTATGATGCAGCGTGTGCCGGAGCATATCTGCACGGGCTAGCAGGTGATTTTGCAGCAGCACGATATTCCGAACAGGCAATGTTGCCGCAAGATTTACTGCATTGCCTGCCGGAAGTCTTTTTGAAGTTGGAACAGGAACGGACAGCGAAAGAATAAGAAAAAAGCTGACAGCTTTGTGCAGCAGTTTTCCGGCACGTTGGTCAATCATTCAACAGGGAACAACGCCGGAGCATATCTGCACGGGCTGGCAGGCGATGTTGCAGCAGCACGATATTCCGAACAGGCAATGCTGCCGCAGGATTTACTGCGTTGCCTGCCGGAAGTCTTTTTGAAGTTGGAACAGGAACGGACAGCGAAAGAATAAGAAAAAAGCTGACAGCTTTGTGCAGCCGGAAGACCAAAAACGGTATCCTTGAACAAGAAAAACGGAGGCACAGAGATGAAAATACCAATGATTGGCTTTGCATTTACCATGACAGCCTGTTTCCTGATGACCGGTTGCAGCGGCGTTGGCGTTGGAGGCGGCAGTACCACATCCAGCAATCAGCTGAACACCGCTTTTACAACAGGCGTTACCATGGAACTAGAGGAGATGACCGCAGAGGGAACGATGCAGCGAGTGGGGGCAGGGGAATGGAATGTTTCCTTTTCCGAGCCGTCCCAGCTGGCAGGGGTACGGCTGGATTTCCAGAAAGGGGAAGTGACTGCCTCTTATAAAGGGCTGGCATTTTCCGTTCCGCAGACAGCTCTGCCGGCAAAGTCGATTTTGTATCAGTTTATTTTAGCAGCCGACCAGCTTGCAGAGGAGTCCACCTTGCAGGGCACATCGAAAGATGGCGGTATGGTGTTGAGCGGTGATTTGGAGGCTGGCAGCTATGAACTGACCATGACAGCAGAGGGCGTTCCGGCGATTTTCTCGATGAAGAATCAAAATGCGGTTCTGACCTTTCACGATTTTGTTTCCAACGGGGCAGTGTCTGAATCAGAAACGTCCATAGAATCGGAATTGCAGACTACAGAACCAGCGTTGCAAACGGAATCAACAGAACTGGAAACAACGCTGGAATCGCAGGAATAAAAATTTTTTTGAAAAACGCTTGACAATCCGTGCGAATTCTGATATAATAAGAGAAATGAATGTGGGCAAAGACGCCTTTCTCAGAAATGAGGAAGGCGTCTTTTCTTTTATAACCTATTCATGGTAAAAGATTGCAGCTACAAGACAATAAAAAGTTACAGATGGGAGAAATGCATATCATGAAAACCAACAACCTTCATGAGGTGCTTCATATAGGAACAGAGCTTATGGAATTTCACAACAAAAAACAAGAACGGGACTTCTATGAGCCAAGATGCAGGCAGATGCAGTTCCGATAAAGTACCGGATTGCAGGGGAAACCGTTGCTTTCTTGCAGCAACCATGTCGGAGAAATAGAACAACAAACCATACGTGCCATGTTGCCTGGTGGTCGACAGGCAGCATCTGACTTGCAGGGCATGAATGGGAAAACCGACAGCGACCAGTTTGCAGCAGAATCAGAACGCGTTTCACTTGCGGATTTCTCTGGGCAAGAACATCGCTGGAACTGCCCGAAAGCCAACCGCATAGACGACACGAATGGCAACCGAAACGGTTGTATGCAGCTTTCATTCCAGTCGACTAGGAAGTGCTTGAAAACGATTCCAGTATAGCAAAAAGACAGGAGATGAAGAATCCTGCGATGTGCAAGAAAAAATACCGCCGTACAAATAATTTGTATTGGCGGTATTTTTATGACTCTATCTCTTCTGGTTCGGCAATCATATTATTACGGGACTGCTGATTCCGGTATTGTTTCGGTGTTAAGTGCGTGTATTTTTGGAACAGCTGAATAAAATGGCTCTGGGAGGAAAAGGCAAGCGAAGCGGCAATGCTCCGGCAGGGATAATCCGTATAACGCAGCAGATTTTTTGCCTCCTCCATTTTTTGTATGAGGATATAACTGTGAATGGAACAGCCCATTTGCTCTTGAAAGAGTTTGGAAAGATAACTGGGATGCAGCTGTAAATATTCTGCAATATCCGGAACAGATAGCTTTTTTCGGATGTTCTGGTGAATGTAATTGATACAAATTGCAATATGTTTCGAGGAAATATCTTGTTTTTGCAGCCGTTTCATTTTCAGTGCGTATTCCATACAGGCTTCATCGTGCAGGGCTTCCATGTCCACCAGTCGGTGGGTTTGGTCGGCAGATTGGATGTAGTTGTCTTGAATGTCGAACGCTTGTACTTCCGGCATGCCGGCTTGTATGCAGAAATGTGTGAGCATGGTAACGGTGACGATGAAATGATACCGCATATTTTGAACGGAAGTTTCTGAAAGAACATTGTTGTCACAGAGTTTTCGGAAATCTTTTTTTTCTAGAAATGCTTCTACTTCCTGTAAATTTCCGCTGCTGACCAGTTGATAGAATCGGGAGCGGATTTCGGTTGGATAATGTAGGACTTTTTGTTTCGATTTGTTTTTTTGATAAAAATTTGTTGCCATAATGATTTTGCCCCCTGACCAAGCTGAAAATGAAACTATCTTAATTATAACACATATTTTGTAGAAACACAAGAGGCAAAATCGAAAATATGGCAATTTATTTTTGAAAAATCAGAAATTTTATGAGTTCATCATGAATCGAATCCGGATTCCCAATAAATGGGATGATGAATCTGTGGCAGAAACTGTTCCAGAAAGACATTTTGCGACAGAAAAACGCTGGAAACATCCGAACAGGGCGAGAACCACCAGTGAGAAACCGACTGAAAATCGGGGTGCACATAGAGCGGACATTGATTTTGGGCATCAAACAGCAGCCCCAACGGTGAGAGCGTATGCGGAAGGCAGTGCAGCAGCGTACAGCAAGCAGCGGTCAAGGATTCTGAACCGGATGGTGCAGGGGTTTCTTCTGGGTGCAGATAGAGTGCATAGCCGGATTGGTGCGGAATCACGCTGCAAACTGGCATGGTTGCTTCTAATTTTGACTTTTTCAGCAGGCTTTTCCATTGATTGCGGTTGGTGTAAGCCGGATGACAGTACCGCACAAATTGCAGATTGGTACGCATGAAAAAGGAATAGATTTGTAATGCAGTTGAGTTCATATCGGTTTCTTTCCCTCCTGCTGTGGACAGACGGTATGCAGATAGTAGTCTACAAAATGTTTCGGGGTCAGTCCGGTAAATTCTTTGCATTCCCGCTGGAAATGGGCTTGGTCAGCGTAGTGAAACATGGTAATATAGTCAGAGATGCTCTTTTCTTCATGGGATTGCTGCATCATGGTATGCAGGGCAGCTTGAAAGCGTGTGATACGGGCAAACATTTTCGGAGCATAGCCCAGTGCTTTCGAGAACATCCGGTTGAGGTGGCGTTCGGAATAGCAAAGCGTTTCTGCCATTTCGCTGATTTCCAATTCTCCGTTGGAGGATGCCATTAAATATAGCATATCCTGTACAGTTTCCGGAACGGTGCAGGATTCCGGTTCTGTTTGTGCCAGTTCCGATTGCACGATGGCAACCCGTTCGGAGAGCTGTTCTGTTGCAAACAGTCGCTCCATCAGGGAACAGACTGCCGGAGAAAGTTGCGGAACAAAGGTTTCGGTGTTGGTGACTTCTCGAATCGAAAGCGGAACATCTGGGAAGAACATCCCCGGTTTCATCCGGATTCCGAAGTAGGCAGCATCCGGATAGACAATCAGCGGCTTTCGGGCGAGCGGAGAACCAATGAGTTCCAGTTTGAATTGCTGGTCGTGCTGAATGAAGACCACATCCACGCAGCCATCTGGAATACAGACCATGAACAAATCCTGATTCTGCGAACGGTCAATAATTTTATGCGTGGAGAACTGATAGAACCGTGCGGTATAAGGCGTGGTCTGTACCTGTTCTTCATATTGCTTGACATCAAATGAAAAGAACGGTTGATGCATATGAAATTCCTGATAGGATGGATAAGCATTTTTCATCAAAAAGACTCCTTTCCGGCAGAAACGTCTTGGAATATCTCCTATTATAAAAATGGTGTCTGATTTTGTCAATTGCACGGGAATGATTTCTTATTTTGGTATGCGACTTTTTCGATGGACTTTCAAAAATAAAGTTTCCAATGCGGAATTTTTCTGTTTTTCGGCAGTGAAAAAAGAAAAATAACGGTTTCATGATGTCCGATTTTTTCAATAAAAGCGATAAATGCCATGCTATAATAGAGCCATAAACAAAAAACAAATTCGACAGATGCAAAGGTGCATGAGAACCAGATTCGTTCTCGTGCACCTTTTGTTTTTTGTTTCCCATAGCGGATTTTCCCAATATGGAAGAAATCCAGAATGACAATAGAGGAGGTCCTTGTCATGCGAATTAGCGAGCATCCCATTATTGAAAGCTACAACAAGGGAAGAAAGGTCACTTTTTCCTTTGATGGAAAGGAATTAAGCGGCTACGAAGGCGAGTCCATTGCGGCAGCACTGAAAGCAGCCGGTGTGATGGTGCATCGTTATACGGCAAAGCAGCACAAGCCCCGTGGAATCTTCTGTGCAATCGGAAGATGTACGGACTGTGTTATGATTGTCAATGGCGTCCCGAATGTGCGTACTTGTGTGACTCCATTAGAGGAAGGCATGCAGATTCAGACACAATATGGTGTAGAACCGAAGAAGGAGGACTAAGATATGAAACGACATGAATTGATTGTCATCGGTGCAGGCCCTGCCGGCTTGAGTGCAGCCATTGAGGCAAAAAAGAACGGCATGGATGTCATCGTATTTGATGAAAACCAGCGGCCGGGCGGTCAGCTGTTCAAGCAGATTCATAAGTTCTTCGGTTCAAAGGAACATCATGCAAAAGTGCGTGGATTCCGAATCGGTCAGCAGCTGCTGGAAGAAGCCGAGGGGCTGGGCGTTCGAGTAGAATTAGATGCAACCGTCATGGGCATCTATGAAAATAAAGAAGTCACCGTGAAGAAAGACGGCGAAGTCCATCACTATAAGGGCGATGCCATCATCATTGCAACGGGTGCAGCAGAAAACATGATTCCGTTCAAGGGCTGGAACATTCCGGGTGTCATCGGAGCAGGTGCAGCCCAGACCATGATGAACATTCAGGGCGTGCAGCCAGGGCAAAAGATTTTGATGGTTGGTTCTGGTAACGTTGGTTTGGTTGTCAGCTTCCAGCTGTTGCAGGCTGGCTGCGAAGTGGTTGCCATTATTGATGCAGCTCCGAGAGTTGGCGGTTATGGTGTCCATGCAGCAAAGCTCACCAGAACGGGCGTTCCGTTTTATCTGTCCCATACCGTTGTAGAGGCAAAGGGAACAGACCGTGTAACCGGTGCAGTCATTGCACAGGTAGACGACCATTTCCAGCCGATTCCGGGCACAGAAAAGGAATTGGATGTGGATACCATTTGTATTGCAGTTGGCTTGACGCCAATGTCCCAGCTGGCAAGCAATGCGACCTGTAACATGGAATTGATTCCGCAGAAGGGCGGTCATGTTGCCCTGCTGAGTGAATACGGCGAAACATCCGTCAGCGGCATTTATTGTGCCGGAGATGTTGCCGGAATTGAAGAAGCAAGTTCCGCAATGATTCAGGGCAGAAGCGTTGCCTCTCATGTCAGCATGAAGGCAGGCTATCTCACTGAGGCAGAATTTGAAGAAAAGTATACGGGTTACCAAGAAGCATTGGGTCAGCTGCGGCAGGGGATGTTTGCTCCGAAGAATAAGGGCAGAAACGACTTTACTGAAACCGATGAAGGCTATCCGATTTCCAAGACCTTGCTGGCACACGGTTATATGACCGAAGAAGAACTGGCAGCATTTCCGGCAGCTTCTTATCAGAAGCCGGGCATTCATCCGGTGATTGAATGTACCCAGAACATCCCGTGCAACCCTTGTCAGGATGCATGTAAGTTCGGATGTATTAAGGTTGGGGCAAACATCACCCGTCTTCCGGCAATTGATGAAGAGAAGAAGTGCACGGGCTGCGGTTTGTGCGTTGCATCTTGTTCCGGTCAGGCAATCTTCCTGGTAGATGAAACGTATGAAGAGGGCTATGCATCCATTGCGTTCCCGTATGAATTTTTACCAATGCCAAAGATTGGCGACAAGGGAACAGCACTAGACCGGCAGGGCAAGCCCGTCTGTGAAGCAGAAATTGTCGGCGTAAAGCGTGCACCGATTATGGATAAAACCGCAGTTGTTACGATGAAAGTACCGATTGCATTTGTAAAAACGGCAAGATTTTATCGGCCGCTTGTCTGAGAGAGGGGAAGGTGTCAATATCATGCGTAAGATGATTCGTGTTGCAAATCCAGAACCGTTCGTTGCAAAAGACGATGACGATATGATTATCTGCCGTTGCGAAGAAATCACAAAGGGCGAGATTCGGAAAGCCGTTTATGACGGCATGCGAACCACCAACGAAGTAAAGCGGTATTTGCGTGCTGGAATGGGACTTTGCCAAGGGCAGACCTGTCAGCGGCTGGTACAAGGCATCATTGCCGCAGAGTTAAAGACAAGACCGTCTGAGTTGGGAATGATTCAGGGACGTGCTCCGGTTCGTCCGGTCGAGATTCTCACATTCAGTAAGAATATTACAGACGTAAAGGAGGACTAAGCCATGCTGGAAAAACGAGAAGCAGATGTCATCATCATTGGCGGCGGTATTATGGGATGTGCGACCGCTTACCGGCTCGCAAAGCAGGGCGTGGACGTTCTGGTGCTGGAGAAGAAGGAAATCGGGAACGGCGGTTCTTGCCGGAATGCCGGCGGTGTTCGGCAGTCTGCAAGAGACCCGAAAGAATTGCCGTTGGCAATGTATGCCGTTGCAAACATCTGGCCGCACCTGAGCGAAGAATTAGGCGTGGATGTCGAATACCATCAGGGCGGCAACCTGCGGCTTGGTCTGACGGAAAAAGATATTAAAGTGTTGGAAAACCACACTGCAAAGAGCTTGAAACTGGGCTTGGATGTCAAGATGATTAGTGGCGACGAAGCACGGGAAATCTGCCCGTATATGTCGAAAGAAGTCGTTGCTGCAAGCTGGTGTCCAACAGACGGACACGCAAACCCCTTGAAAGCAACCTTAGGCTTTTACCGGAAAGCGTTGGAACTGGGCGTTACATTCATAACAGGGGTCAAGGTAGAAGCATTGGAAAAAGTAAAGGGTAGAATTCGCAGAGTTCTGACGGATGATGGCGTTTATGAAGCAGACCAGATTCTGTTGTGTGCTGGCTATGAGTCCCGAAAGATTGCGAACACCGTTGGCGTAGATGCTCCGGTAGAACGGCAGTTCAACGAAGTTCTGGTAACAGAAGCCCAGCCGAAGATGTTTGATATTATGATTGGTGTCGCTGGCGGTGAATTTTATGGACATCAGTCCGAACACGGTTCGTTTGTATTGGGCGGCAACAGCGGCTTACAGGCGTTCACCTCGAACAATGACAATTTCGTCACCAACAGCCTGACTGCTCCCTGTATTTCACGAGGCATTATCAAGTATTTCCCAATTCTGGACAAGGTGAAAGTCGTTCGTACTTGGTCGGGCTGGTATGACCAGTGTATCGACGTGCTGCCGGTTATCGACAACGTGAAAGAAGTGCCGGGTTTGACGGTTGCCTTTGGATTTAGCGGACATGGTTTTGGTATCAGTCCAGCCGTTTCCATCGCCCTGAGCGAACTCATTCTGAACGGCAAGTCCACCACCATTGACATCAGTCAACTGAATTATGACCGCTTTAAGGCAAAGGGCTAATCTCGCAGAGGAGGGATCGCTTGATTCTACACAATGACGCTGTGGATGCCATTTTGACACGAAGAAGCATTCGCAGCTATCAGGCAAAACAAATTTCCGAAGATGCATTGGAAACCATTCTGACTGCGGGGCAATATGCCCCCAGCGGAATGAATCAGCAGTCTGCAAAGGCGATTGTTGTCCAGAGCAAAGAACGGATGCAACAGTTGGTGCAGCTGGCGAAAGCAGCAGAGCAGGTTGACCATAATCCGTTTTATGATGCACCAACCGTCATTCTGGTGTTTGCCGATGCGACCCAACTCGCACCGATCGAAGACGGCTGTAATGTACTGGAAAATATGATGCTGGCAGCACACGCCATCGGTTTGGGCAGCTGCTGGATTTATGCAGCAAAGGTGCTGTTTTCAACCGAAGAAGGTGCTGCGTTTCAGAAAGAACTGGGGCTTTCCGAAACCGATCAGATTGTGGGTTCGATTGCGGTTGGTTATCCCGACGGTGCAGCTCCGCAGCCAAAGCCACGCAAGGAATCATTTTTCCGAATTGTGTAAAAATAGGGCTTGACAAATTGCAGGGGATGTGCTATGATGAAGTTGCATAAAAGTGCAAGGTTCGACTGGCGGTTTCACTGACAAAATCGCCAAATCGAATCATAATAACAATCAAATATTTTATGGAGGGAAATACCAATGAGCAGATTTACAATTCCAAGAGATCTTTACCACGGCAAGGGTTCGTTAGAAGAACTGAAAAACTTGCAGGGCAAAAAAGCCATGGTCGTTGTTGGCGGTGGCTCGATGAAGCGGTTTGGCTTCTTAGATCAGGCGGTTGCCTATCTGAAAGAAGCTGGCATGGAAGTCGCTCTGATCGAAGGCGTAGAACCGGATCCGTCTGTTACCACGGTTTTAAAGGGTGCAGAAAAGATGCGGGAATTTGAGCCGGATTGGATTGTTGCCATGGGCGGCGGTTCTCCGATCGATGCTGCAAAGGCAATGTGGGCATTCTATGAATATCCGGATACCAAGTTTGAAGACCTTTGCACACCGTTTAATTTCCCGACATTGCGGACAAAGGCAAAGTTCTGTGCAATTCCGTCTACATCCGGTACGGCAACCGAAGTAACTGCATTCTCGGTTATTACCGACTATGATAAGGGTATCAAGTATCCGCTGGCAGACTTCAACATTACGCCGGATATTGCCATTGTCGATAGTGCACTGGCAGAAACCATGCCGAAGAAGCTGGTTGCACATACTGGTATGGATGCCATGACGCACGCAATTGAAGCGTATGTTTCCACGCTGCACTGCAATTATACCGATGCAGTTGCTCTGCACGCCATTAAGATGATTCACAAGGAACTGAAAAAGTCTTTTGACGGCTGCATGACTGCAAGAGCAGAAATGCATGATGCACAGTGTCTGGCAGGCATGGCATTCTCCAATGCTCTGCTGGGAATTGTACATTCTATGGCACATAAGACCGGTGCTGCTTATACCGGCGACCATATCATTCACGGCTGTGCAAATGCCATGTATCTGCCGAAGGTGATCAAGTACAATGCAAAGAATGAAGAAGCTGCGGAACGCTATGCACAGATTGCAGACCATATCGGTTTGGGCGGCACGACCACAGCAGAAAAGGTCGATGCTCTGATTGCAGAACTCCGTTCGATGAATGACCAGCTGGACATTCCGCAGGCAATCAAGTTCTATGGTGCAGGCGGTGTGAAGGCAGAAACTTCTATCATTGATGAAGCAGAATTCTTGGAAAAGCTGCCGACTGTTGCAGCCAATGCCATCGGTGACGCTTGCACCGGCTCGAACCCACGGCAGCCATCGCAGGAAGAAATGGAAAAGCTGCTGAAGGCTTGCTATTATGATTTGGAAATTGATTTCTAAATTTTATTTCGATAAAAAAGAATTTTCCAAAAAGAAAAAGGATTTTTTCGTTTTGCAGAAAACCGGTTGACAAATTGAAATCGGCTTGCTATAATAAGCACATCAAAACAAAAGATACCCCATACCAAAGAAAAGCGGACAACGAGGTCAAAGAAAACCAGTTGTCCGCTTTTTCTTATTTTTAAAAGCGAAAACCAAGACAATGGCGTCTATTTCAGTCCCATTGCCTTGGTTTTTTATTTGCCCATATGGAGGGGAAACTTCCATAAATAAACCAATAAAGGAGCGTATCAACATGAGTTATCCGAAGGTAGACATTCTGTATTTAAGTGAAAAGGATATGCTGGCAGCTGGCGTAAACAACGTCGTTTCGTGTACTGACTGTATGGAAGAGGTTGTAAAGCTGTTGGATGATGGCGATTACCGGATGGGCGGCGAGAATGGAAATTCTCACGGCTGCATGATCAGTTTTCCAGACAACCCAGAATTTCCGAACATGCCGAAGAATGGCCCTGACAGACGGTTCATGGCAATGCCGGCATATTTGGGCGGAAAGTTCGATATGGCTGGCGTGAAGTGGTATGGTTCTAATGTAGAAAACCGGGAAAAAGGTTTGCCTCGTTCCATCCTAATGGTCATTCTGAACGACAAGGAAACGGGTGCACCAAAGGCATTCCTCTCCGCAAACCTTATCAGTGCATATCGTACCGCAGCAATTCCGGGCGTTGGCGTAAAGCTGCTGGCAAAGAAAGATGCAAAGGTTTTGGGTGTTGTTGGCCCTGGCTTCATCAACAATATTACGATTGAAACATTTGCAGCGTTGCGTCCAACTTTGGACACTCTGAAGATTAAGGGACGTGGCAGAGCCTCCATTGACCGTTGTATTGCTTATGTCAAGGAACACTGCCCGCAGTTCAAGAACATTATTGTTTGCGACACGCTGGAAGAATGCTGCAAGGATGCGGATATTATGACGATTGCCGTTTCTACACCAACTGGCGGTCATCAGAATTACCCATTCATCAAGCGGGAATGGCTGAAGCCGGGATGTCTGGTTTGTGCACCGGGTGCAGTAGATTTCCCAGATGAATTGGTTTGCGACCCGACTGTGAAGCTGGTCGTTGATAATAAGAAGCTGTATGAAGCATGGGCAGAAGAATACCCATACCCAACTTTTGATAAGATGTTCCTGCTGGGTGATAAGTTCACCGACTTGGCACACGATGGAAAGTTGGATTGGGGCATTGTGCAGAACATCGGTGCAATTGCAAACGGAAAAGTTCCGGGCAGAGAATCGGATGACCAGATTATTTTGTATTCTATCGGCGGTATGCCGGTAGAAGACGTTGCATGGGGCAAGACCGTTTATGAAAATGCACTGGAAAAGGGCATTGGTGTCACCCTGAATCTGTGGGATCAGCCGTACTTGTATTAATAGAACGTTACAAGAATGAAATAAAATCATCCGCCGCTTTTCAATGGAGAAGGTCTGCTGAAAAGCGGCGGTTCTTTTGAGGATAGAATGGGAGGGAGTTTGATATGGCTGGAAATGTTGCATTTATGTTTCTATGTACCATTATGGTGTTGGGAATGACACCGGGGTTAGGGATGTTTTACGGTGGCATGGTACGGCGAAAGAACGCCTTAAATACAATGATGTTTTGTTTCGCCATGATGGGAATCGGTATGTTGCTGTGGGTCGCTGTGGGGTATTCGCTTTGCTTTGGCGAAGACCACGGCGGGATTATTGGTGACCTGCACTATGCATTTTTGCAGAACGTGCCGTGGACATCGGACAGTGACGAAGTTCCGCCGATGATGCTGGCGTTGTTTAATATGATGTTCGCTGTCATTTCTCCGGCAATTATTCTCGGCTCGCTGGCAGAGCGAATGAAGTTTTCCAAAATGATGCTGCTCTGCATCATCTGGACGCTGGTGGTCTATTATCCACTGGCACATATGACATGGGGCGGCGGATTGTTAGATGACCCGATTGGTTCAATTGACTTTGCAGGCGGAAATGTCATTCACATCAGCACGGGTGTTTCCGGTTTGGTTGCCTGCATGATTTTGGGCAGAAGAAAGGGCTTTGGGGCAATGTCCTATCATCCGCACAATATTCCGTTGTTCCTGATTGGTGCAGCTGTGTTGTGGGTCGGCTGGCTGGGCTTCAACTGTGGCTGTGCTGGCGGTGCAAATGAAATTGCCATCTTGGCTTTGGCAAATACCACAATTTCTTCCGCAGCAAGTATGGTGGTTTGGATGCTGATGGAAACCATCCTACAAAAGAAATGTACGGTTATG
>HF997907.1:250-16160 GCA_000433635.1 Ruminococcus sp. CAG:254 | reverse complement strand
GCTATAATGATAGCAGATTCGATGCTGTTTTGTCTGAAATTTCTGCAAATAAATGGGCGGATTTTACGAAGAAATCTACATTTCATAGAAACAAAATGCCATGCTGAGAAGATGTGCTTTCCCAGCATGGCATTTTTTATGGTTCTGGATTTGTTCCCTGATACGCTCTTGGCTTGTATGCGTTGTGTCAATTTTGATTCCGTGTATTCCTGGTCTTATTTTGATTTGTTTCCACATACAGAAAAGCGGCATATTGAGTGCCTCTCAAATATTCTCATTCCCAGCATGGCATTTTTTATGGTTCTGGATTTGTTCCCTGATACATTCTTGGCTTGTATGCGTTGTGTCAATTTCAATTTCGTGTATTTCTGATCTTATCCTGACTTGTTCCCGCATACAGAAAAAAGACATCTCAGCTACCTTTCAAATATTCTCCAAAAAGAAAAAAGTGCCGAAAAATCAGCACTTTTTCATCTATTATCCTTGCTTCCTTGACATCAATACTACGCACTCAACGTGCATCGAAACCGACTGGATATTCTCAAAAAAGAAAAAAGTGCCGAAAAATCAGCACTTTTTCACCCATCATCCTTACTTTCTTGACATCAATACCACGCACTCAACGTGCCCCGTTCCCGGGAATAAATCCACCGGCTGCACTTTCTGCACAACATATCCCATTTCCTGTAACACTGCACAATCTCTTGCAGCCGTTGCGGGATGACAGGAAATCATAACAATCCGCTCTGGCTGCATCTTTGCCATAGCATCCAATGCATTTTGGTCACAGCCTTTTCTCGGTGGGTCTACCACAATCACATCTGGCTGTAACTGTTCTTGTTCCAACTTTTGTGCGACTGTTCCAGCATCTCCACACAAAAATTCTGCATTCGAAATGCCACTCTGCCGAGCATTTTCCTTTGCATTTTCCACCGCCTGCGGTACAATCTCTACCCCCAACACAGACACTACCGCATCTGCCATGGAAAGTCCGATTGTTCCTGCTCCGCAATATAAATCCAACAGCCGTTCCGTACCCTGCAACGCTGCAAACTCCTTTGCAATCCCATACAATCGCTCTGCCTGTTCGGTATTCACCTGATAGAAAGCATGCGGAGAAAGAGAAATTCGGTTGCCACAAAGAATATCCGTAATCGTTTCCGATCCCCACAGCAAAACATTCTTTTCCCCTAAAATTACATTGGTGCGAGCCGGATTGCAATTCATCACAATGCTTTTCACCTGCGGAAAAGCAGTTGTCAGCCGTTCGATTAAGCCCTTCAATTGCCGCTCAATGGGCTTTCTCACAACCAGACAAACCATCAGTTCCCCGGTATGCCAGCCCTGCCGCAAATAAATATGCCGCAAGATGCCTGTTCCAGTTTCCTCTTGATAAACAGAAATGGATTTTTCCGCTACATATTGCAAAATCACATCTAAAACCTGCTGAAACAACACTGGCTGCAACTGACAATCTCGTACCGGAATTACTCGATGGCTGCGTTTCGCGTAAAAACCACAGACTGGCTTTCCATCTGCTCCGACAGCAACCGGATATTGTGCCTTATTCCGATAATGCGAACGCTGTTTTCCCCCGACAATCGGCAAAAATTCTGGATGCAGCTTTCCAATCCGATGAAATGCATCCTGCACCAGTTTTTCTTTCCACTGCAATTCTGCTGCATAGGAAATATGCCGGAAAGTACACCCACCGCATGCCGGATAGGGGCAATCTGATTCAATCCGACAACTTGCCGGTGTTTCCATTTCTTCGATGATTCCAAATGCATATTGCTTACAGACCTTTACAATCTTCACACGCACTTGGTCACCCGGAGCAGTATGCGGAACAAAAACCGTCATTCCTTGAATATGACAGACACCATTTCCCTCTACTGTTAAATCGGTAATTTCTGTTGCATAACTCTGATTCTTCTGAAGCACAGATTCTCGATTGGCATTGGATTTCAAAGCAGTTCCTCCATTTTTCACGCAAATTTCTTTCTTACTATGATACCATGTTTTCTGGAAACTGTCAAACAAAAAGATTGCAGCACATGAACAAAATATAATTATTTCTTTCTACTATTTCATTCTGTATATACGATTCTGTTTCCAGCAGCGGATTCAATTTTAACAAGACAAATTTCATCATCCGTCTGTATCATGCTCCACATTCAACAATATTTCTACTCCCCCGAAATTTTCAAACAAAAAAGCGGCATTTGAAAGAAACACAATTATTTCTTTCAAATACCGCATCTTATTATTTATGGTTCTGTTTCTGGCAGTGTATCTAATTTTAACAAGATAAATCTCATAATACTCTGCACATCTTTTTCATCTACAATTTCCGTTCCATCCAGCTGATTGCAGTTCGCATTGATCAATTGGATTCTTGTCATTGCAACCTGCCCAGACAAGTATTTCCCTAAGAAAATCGCATCTCTTAAATCTACAACGCCATCTGTATTACAATCCCCATAATTATAATCATATGCCAGTGTTGTAGAAGTTTCGGGAATTGTTGTCATAGTCATTGTCGTGGTCTGTAAGGTTGTCATTGTTGTTTGTTCTGTTTCTTCTGTTGTAGCTGGCATAAAAATCGCAAGCGGTGTATAGGAATCTTCAAAACCTGTATCAGAAGAAAGTAAAATCAAATCCCAATAGTAAAAATAATACTCTGGGTCGTCTTCATAATAGGAAACCCCTACCGCAAAATATTCGTAATTGGTATTCAGAATATTTTTTCGATGTCCGGCGGAATTCATCCACCCCTCAACAACTCCTTCTGGAGTGTCATATCCAGCAGCAATATTTTCTCCTGCAAAACAGTTCGTATCAATTCCGTAATCCGTCAAAATCGTATACCATGCATCCCCATTTGCACGACTATGGGCATAAGATTTTGTCAATTCATCTGCACGCTCTTGACACATTTTCTGTAAAAGCGGTGCGGTTTGCAGTGGCTCTAGACCATTTTCCATCCGCATCGCATTGATGTTTGCAGAAGCAATGTCTACAAATTCATTCACATCAAAAGGAACAGCTGCATCGGTCTGCAAAACTGGTTTCGGCAACAGAAAACAAATCATCGTCCCGAACAGCAATCCAAAAACGAACTTTTTCCACTTTTTCATCCAACACAACCCCTTTCTTTGTCCACTTCTCTTTTCATTTTATCATATCTGCACATTTTTTTCAACATTGAAACTGTTAAGATTGTAACATAATTGCGAGAAACCAAGTTGTTTTTTATCAAAAAACATCCATGAATTTGTTACAAAAAAGCCGTCGTTCTCTTTTTCCTTTCGAGATTGACGGCTTTTTCATTCCTTTTGCGATTTCTCTAATATCAATTCTTTCCACTTCTACCATTATCCATGCAAATGCCACAGCAACAACTGTCAAGTAAATAGCAGCACCATTCCCTATTCTATGCATCCTGTATGTCCATTGTTCTTGAAACTACCTAAAAAGTATTTTTAATTCATGAATTTCTTTTAAACTCTGAAGATTTCTCTTTTTCTGCTTCGTCTAATACTGCCCTTGCCGCTGCATATTTCTGCAAGCGTTTTTCGATGTCCGGACTATCTGCATCAAATCGTGTTCGTTCACTGTTGTGATGCAAATCTGCCCGTTTCACTGCCACTGCAATCGGATTTCCACACAATGCCCGTACATAATCCAGATACGGAACGGCTGGGTCATGTGTCAGCAGCTGCACTGCTTCCAAAACTGTTTCCGGAAATCCAGCTGCTCGTAAATCTTCCATCGTCCAATCGGTATCTTCCACGACATCATGCAGCAGTGCTGCACAAACTTCCTCTTCTGCCTGCACCTGCAACGCTACTTCATAGGGGTGAAAAATATAGGGCATTCCGGCTTTGTCCACCTGCCCCGCATGGGCAGCGTAAGCAAGTTTTAATGCTTTTTTCGTCAATGGTGTATAAAGCATCGTTCTCTCTTCCTTTCAGATTCATCTTCATTTATACAGGCAGCGGTTGCATCCAAGGGATAAAATTCCGAATCAGGCAATACGCCATGCAAATACAAACGGAAACAACCGGAAACCAGTTCCCTTTGGGCAGCAACTGCACGGGCTTTCCAAAGCAACGCAGAACTTTTTGCAGATACAGCAGCACCAACACCACCAACAGATAACAAAACGCTGCATTGTTATGCAGTGCCTGCAGGGGATGTCCATGCAGCAACGCCAGTACGGTTCTGGTATTTCCGCAGCCAGGGCAATAGAAATGCGTCACCGTATAAAAAAAGCAAGGTGGAAAATACAGCTGTACCAAATTAAAAATCAAATGCCGCCCCAAGAGAACCCCCATCAGCAAACCAATCGGCAGAAACAGCCAGATCCATTTCTCTGCTGCATGCCATGTTTTCTGTTTGATTTGTTGCTGCAACACGCTCCACTCCTTTCTGCTAAAAAAATAGAAAAGGACTGCTTTTTGTAAAACAGTCCCCTTTTTTCATTCTGCTCTTGCTTAGTTCAGCATATCTGCATACTGGTCGCCAAATGTGTCAATCAACTGCTGTGTTACCGTTGTCTGATACCAATCGGTTTGTGCAACGATAATTGAAATAATTGCCAAAACAGATGCAATGATTCCCAAAACCAAACCAGCTGTTCCCAATCCACTCTTTGCTGGATTTTTCCGGCTCAAAATAGAAAACACAATTGCCAAAATTCCCAACACCAAACTCAGCCCAGAAACACAGCAACAGCAAACTGCAATGATACCCAGCACCAAGGAGGCAACTGCCATACCATTTTTATCCGTTCCGCCCGGTGTCATTCCATTCTGAAATGTCGGATCTGCCATTTGTCCATAACCCCTTTCCTGAAAAAATGATGTTTTTATTATACACGAAAATAGAAAAAAAGTCAAGTGTTTTTTGTGAAAAATAGAGAAAAATATGAAATATGGACTGATTTTCAACTATTATTTATTTTTGTTTGGGCACAAAAATATTCAATGCTTTCTGACAGTTGGAGATTTCATTGACTCGCTGATTTCCGCCATACTCTCCGTCAATCGTCCACGCAACTTCTTCTTCATCCAAATTGGTAATGGTCACATGTGATGCCCGAAAATAATCAAAATACTGCCGCTCTGCTCCCAGCTGAAAATTTGCCAGCGATAAAATCAACTGGTGGAACTGCACCAAATCAGTCGGCTTTCGAATCAAGGTGACTTCAAATAGCCCATCGTCCCATTCTACATCGGACAGGGACAACAGTTTTGCAACAGACGTTGCATTTGTCACCATGCCATAGAGGTAATTATTTTCCAGCGTCTTTCCATCATATTCAATTCGCATCTTTCGTGCTTTAATGGTCGGCAGGTGGGCAATGCCGTTCAGCAGATAAGCAGCATGTCCCAACACATTTTTATAGTTCTGCGGTGTCTGGTAAGAAATTTCTGTCAATGCTCCGAAGGCTGCTACATAGGTAAAATAATGCTCGTTGAATTTTCCAATGTCGCAGCAAAGCGTATTGCCGTCTAAAATACACTGCACAGCTTTTTCCGGTGTGGTTGGAATCTGTAAGCCTCTTGCAAAATCATTCGTAGAACCTGCTGGAATATACCCCACTGGCAGCGGATTTTCGCTGTTCATGCAGCCTTGAATGGTTTCATTCAGCGTTCCATCTCCACCGGCACAGACCAACAAATCAAATCCATGTTCACAAGCATATTTTGCAGAAACAATGCCATCCCCCTGCCGCTGAGTGGGATGTACCGTCACTTCATAACCGGCAGCTGTGAATTGGTCTAATAGTTTCGGAATCTGGTTGTTCAATGCGGCTTTTCCAGAATGCAAATTAAAAATAAAATAAACCCGTTTCAAAATACGTCCACCTCTGTCTGTTTCTTTCTTCTATCATACCATATTTTTTCTAAAATGCAACCCAGAGATTTCCATATTATGGATGATTTACGCTTCTGCGGTCGGTTCGTTTTGCAGTGGGAAATAATACAAGACAATATCGGAATACGTTCCGTCTTTCTTCTGAAAGCCCTCTGCAACCGTTCCAATCGTGACAAATCCCAGCTTTTCATACAGCTTTCTTGCTGCATGATTTTCCTTTACAACAGCATTGAACTGCAAAATGCGGAATCCCATCTGTCGAGCTTGATGCAGGCAGTGCCGCACCAACTGTTCCCCGATTTTCTGCCCTCTGTAAGTGGTCTTTACTGCATAGCTGGCATTGCAGATATGTCCGCACCGTCCAACATTGTTCGGGTGCAGGATATACATACCCACAATCTCTGCGGTTTCTGTATCATAAGCCGCTGCAGTGCATGATTGCTTTGCAAAAAAAGCCGCTCCGATTTGGTTGGTGAGCGGTGCTTTTTGCGGAAATGCAATGCCCTGCTCCACAACTTCGTTCCAAATTTCTACCAAAGCCGGAACATCTTCCGGCTGATAGGCTCTAATGGCAATCGCCATGGTGTCTTCCTCCTTGTGTCTGTCATTGCATTTAATTCCACAGAATTTCTCCGGCAAGCTGAGCCTGCTCAACCACAGTTGATGCAATGTTTTTTTATTTAATTCTGTTCCGCTGCTTCCATTCGCTGATAAATCTCTAACACTTGCTGTTTTTTCTCCATCAGCTGGTCAAACTGCCGGATATATTCATACGGGAATTTATAGTTATGAATCCGAGTAATCCGTCCGCAGTCCGGCTCTACAATCTTTGTAGACGCTGCACAGCCTGCTCCAAAAATGGATTGCGATTCGTCCATAATCAGCATGTTATAATAGGATTCTTTCCCAGCCCGTGCATAACCGACATTCTCTTGATTGTCAATGGTGTTCTTCTGCCGATACATATAATACGGCTGGTAGCCATGTTCCGGTAACAGGGCAATGCTGTCCCGCACCATCTCCCGCACTGGATTGCCAATCTGTGCCTGACGATCGGAAAAGAGCGTTGCTGCTCGTTTCAAGGTCAATGTATGCACGGTGATACTATCTGGATTCAATGCCAGTACTTTTTCCAGCGTTCGATGAAAGCCCTCTGGGGTATCGTGCGGCAGCCCTGCAATCAAGTCCATGTTGATGTTGGTAAACCCGACTTCCCGTGCCAGCTGAAATGCCTCTGCAATTTGTGCAGAAGTATGTTTTCTACCGATTTGCTGCAAAACAGCATCTTCCATCGTCTGTGGGTTGACAGAAATCCGGTCAACACCATAGCGTTTCAAGACTTCCAGTTTCTCCCGTGTAATGGTGTCCGGTCTGCCTGCCTCTACGCAAAACTCCCGTACCTTAGAAAGGTCAAAAACTCGCACGACTGTTTGCAGGAGCTGTTCCAACGCTTCCGCAGAAATGGAAGTTGGCGTACCACCGCCAAAATAAATCGTATCCACGGTGACTTGCAATTTCTGAATGATGTCCCCCCAGATTTCCAGTTCCCGACAGAGCAGGCGAATGTATTCCGGCATCAGGTGCTTTGCCTGTGCAATGGAATGGGATACAAAGGAACAATAGCTGCATCGAGTTGGACAAAACGGAATCGAAATATAAAAGCCGACCGACCGTTTCGGAGTCTGCCGGAGCAAGGGCAGCTGTACTTCTGCTGTCTTCCGCAGCAAAGATAGCTTTTCTGGCGATACCAGATAGACCGTTCGCAGCTGCTCCATAACTGCATCCAACGATTCGCCGCTTTCTTCCATCATGGAAAATGCCTTTCGGACAGGACGAATCCCCGTCAGCAAGCCCCACGGCACTTCGATTCCCGTTATATCCTGCAACAGCGTGAACAGCATCCGGCTGAACTGATATTCACAGGTCTGTTTGTTTTCTTCCGGCGTGCACTTCGGCAACTTTGCTGCACAGCGGCGGTATTTTCCCTGATACCGCAACACGCAGAAAAACCATGTAAATTGTTTTCCCTGTTTCAGCTGCAAAAATGCACCCTGCTCCGCAGAACGGAGCAGGGAGGCAGTTTCATAGGAAAAAACAAACTTGGTCGCCGGAAGAAAAATTTTCAGCATACATTCAATTTCATATTTCAGCGAATGCCCATATAATTCCACCGGAAATGTGGGCAGATTGGTTTGTGTGGTTTCCTTCATTTCATCACCTTAAATTTGGATTGTGTTCCCGTTCAAAAGAAAGGGTTGAGGTTTCGTTATGTCCCGGTAAAACGTCATAATCTCCCTCCAGCTGTTTCAGCCGCTGCAAGGAAGCATATAGTTCCGCATCACTGCCGCCCGGAAAATCGGTTCTGCCACGAGAGCAGCGGAACAGGGTATCTCCCGTAAAGAGTGTTCGGTCTAACTGATAGCAGACACCGCCTTTGGTGTGTCCCGGTGTATGCAGGACATGGAAAACGCATTCATCCTGCACAATCGTATCTCCATCATGAATTGCATGATATTCGGAAATCGGTGTGGTTTCGGTTTCTCCGGTAATCCACTTTTCTAAATTCAAATTGCTGTCCGACAACATCGGTGCATCTGCTTCGTGAATATAAACTTCTGCCCCAGTTGCTGCCTGCAATTCGGCAACACCGCCGATGTGATCGTAGTGTCCATGCGTCAGCAGGATTTTTTGCAATGTCAAACCATTGTCCTGCAAAAATTGCAAAATCTTCGGCACGCTGCCGCCTGCATCAATCGCAACGGCGTTGTGCTGTTCGGTTGCAATAATATAACAATTCACCGCCAGCGGTGCAACCATAATACGAGTAATCTTCGCCATGGTTCTTATCCTTTCTTGGTACGTTCTACGGAAATCACGCCTGGAATCCGTTTCAGCTTATCCATCAGCTGTTGCAGCTGGTCATTTCCGTTGAGTCTTACTGTAATTTCACAGACTGCATTGCCGTTCTTGAGATTATAGGAACGAGAATGTACAATCATCATGCGAGAATCTACCACAATCTTGATGACATCCATCAGCAGCCCAATCCGGTCGGGAGCTAAAACATCCAGACTTGCAACAATTGGAGCAGCCGCAGCCGTTTCCGTCCACTTCGCCTTGTTCCACCTACCAATACGTTCCGGATCGCCGGATTTCAAATCCCGCAGATAATTCGGACAGTCAGCCCGATGAATGGCAAGCCCATATCCTCTTGTAGTGAAAGTCACAATCTCATCGCCCGGCACCGGATGACAACAGTTTGCACAATGATTCGGCAAGTTGTCGATCTGGTCAACAATGACATAAGAATCATCTTCTTTTTTCTGAACGTAAACCGGCATATTTTCTGCGGATAACGGCTTTTCTTCTTCCTGCTTTTTATACAGCTTGTCATAGCGGTCTTTGAGTCTTGGAATCAAGTTGGAAACATTGATGCCGCAATATCCCACAGAGGCAAGGAAGTCATCCAGCGTTTCGCATTTATAGCGAATCATTTCATCGTGCAGCAGTTCAGTCAGTTTCTCGTCATTCTCCATGCGAATATGATTCCGCCGCAGTTCGTTCTCCAGTGTCTTTCTGCCGGTCTGAATGTTCTCTTCCCGACGTTCTTTTTTCAGCCAGGAACGAATTTTAGAACGGGCTTCGGTTGTCTTTACGATGTTCAGCCAATCCCGATTCGGTCCTTTGTTCGGATCTTTGGAGCATTCAATTTCACAAATCTGTCCAATCTGCAACGGCTGATCCAATGGCACAAGTTTTCCGTTGACCTTTGCCCCAATCATACGATTTCCGACTTCGGTATGAATCCGATAAGCGAAATCAATCGGTGTAGAACCCTTTGGCAAGAAAATCGGCTTGCCCTTTGGTGTCAGGATTCCAACATCCTGCCGAGCATCATTTTTCAGATTGCGAACAAATTCTTCCATGTCATCGGAATTCTGCTGTTCTTCAATCAGCTTTCTTGCCCAGTTCGTCCACTGATCCATATTTCCGCTGGTTTCTCCCTGCTTATATTTCCAGTGGGCAACAATTCCATATTCGGCTGCCTGATGCATCGCATGCGTCCGAATCTGTACTTCAAACGGCAGCCCATAGGCATAGACCGTCATGTGAATGGAACGGTAGCCGTTCGGCTTTGGCATGGCAATATAGTCTTTTGTCCGATTTGGCAATGGCTGATAAAGCATCCCGACCACGCTCATGGCAACATAACATTCTTCCACGGTATCCACGATAATCCGAGCCGCATATTTGTCATACACTTCTGAGATTTCATGCATATCTTCTTTGCGAATCGCAGCATATACTTTTCGATAGATGCTATACAGGCTCTTTACTCGTCCCGTCACTTCCGGCGGATTTTTAATGACGGTACTTTTTTCCAATCCTTTCCGCAACTCCTGCTGAATCTTTTCAATAAAGTTTTTTGCGTCTTCATCTTTCAGCTGTAACTCTTTTTCAATCTCATAGCAGCCGCAAGGGTCAAGAAACATAATCGCACGGTCGGAAAGCTCTTCTTTGATTTTCCAGATGCCCAACTGGTCTGCCATCGGTGCATAGACATTGAGCGTTTCCTTGGAAATTCGGCTTCGCTTTTCCGGCGGTAAAAAGTGCAGCGTCCGCATATTGTGCAGGCGGTCTGCCAGCTTGATGATAATGATTCGGATATCTTTCGACATCGCAAACAGCATTTTCCGAACGCTTTCCATCTGCTGTTCTTCCTTGTTCAGAACCATCTGCTTCATCTGAACCAGCTTTGTCACACCGTCTACCAGCTGGGCAATATTCTGTCCAAACAGCTTGCAGATATCATCCAGTGTATGTCCGGTATCTTCTACAACATCATGCAGCAATCCGGCACAGACACATTCGGTGTCCATTCCCAGAGATACCAGAATCCAGGCGACTGAAAGCGGATGTACGATATATGGTTCTCCGGAAGAACGCTTCTGGTCACCGTGTGCCTGAAACGCAAACTCATAAGCCGATACAATAATGGGCAAATCATAGTTGCGGTTCGTCCGCACGATGTATTTGCTTAAATCCGAAATCGTGACATTATCCGGAATCCCCTGTAAAACACTTTGATCATTCATCATAAGAAACCCTCCCCGTTTTTTCCTGTATCTCTGCAAGAATCGCAGACTGTTCCAACTGCACCGTTCCTGTAACTGGCAGCCGCTGAACTGTTTCCTTCCAAACATCCATTTGTATCAGCTTTAATTCTGCAAAAATATCCAGAATCAGCCGCAGCTTTCCATAGTTATACTGCGATTGCAGCTGAATAAATAACGTATCCATTGCCAATGGTGTTTCCGGCAAATGCCGATAAACCTGCACCAACTCCGAGCGTGTCGGGGTCATCGCTGCATAATAAGCATCCGGCAATGGCTCTTTCCGGCAAACCGTTTCGTATGCCTCACGGGCTGCAAAATACTTTGCCTGTGAAATGCCACTTCTGCGGTAATCTTTTACAATTAACGAGAGTTGCGGTCTGCCCTGAAACGTCTTGCACTCTGCTGTTACCAGAAAATCACACATGCTTTGCAGCGGTAAGCCTACGGCATCCGGTGCAACCCGAAACAACAGCACATCCAAATACAGACTGCCATACCGCAGCTTTAACTTGCTGTGCAGACCGCCGGAAAGCGGCTGAATCGCTTCTAATACGGCATGACAAATCGCAAAAATTGGAGCTGGATTCCCCTCGCCGTATGGTTCTAAAACCGAAAGGCTTGCAATATTCTCTATGGTGAGATCCTGCGGCAACAGCAACCGATCTGCCTGCAAGGTCATCTGCGGCATATGCGGAAACTGCTCCGCTGCATACTGCTGCACGGCTGCGAAAAACGCCGGAATTTCTGCGGCAGAAAGCGAAAATCCGCCTGCTCCCGGATGTCCACCATATTTTGTCAGGTGGCTGCGGCAAGCATCCAGACACGCAAACACGGAAAAATCACCGAATGCCCGTGCTGAACCTCTCGCCTGTTCGCCCTCAATCGTAAGAACCATGACCGGTTTCCCGAACTGCTCCTCTAATCGAGCCGCTACAATCCCAATCACACCATGATGCCAATCCTTTCCGCTGAACAGCAACACTCGCTGCTGTACCAATTCCGGATGCACTTGAATTTGTTCTTGAATCTCCTGCAAAATGTCGGCTTCGGCTTCCTTTCGCTGGCGGTTGCACTGCTCCAGCTGCTTCGCAAGCGGCATGGCTTCTTCCATCGTTTCCGCCAGCAGCAACGATACTGCCAGCTTCGGCGAACCAAATCGCCCAGCTGCATTGATGCGTGGGGCAAGCGTAAAGGCAAGATTGGTTGCCGTCAGCGTCTTTCCCTGCATCCCAGTCAGTTCCAACAGTGCCAGCAAGCCCGGGCGTTCCGTATTGGCGAGCAACCGCAACCCCTGCTGTACCAAAAAGCGATTTTCTCCCGTCAGAGAAACCACATCGGCAACCGTTGCAATCGCTGCCAAATCGCCGAACTGCTCCAATGCAAAAGTCATATCGCCGCCGTCCATCGCTGCAACGAGTTTCAATGCCAGTCCTGCCCCACAGAATAGCGAGAACGGGGACGGGCAGTCCACACGATGCGGGTCTACTACGGCAACCGCTGCTGGCAGTGTACTGTAGGGCTGGTGGTGGTCAGTAATCACCAACCGCATGCCCTGTTCTGCAATCCAGTCGGCTTCCTCTAACGCTGCAATTCCGTTGTCTACTGTGACAATCAGCGAAACACCCTGTGCTTTCAGTGTTTCCAGTGCGTTCAGATTCATACCATATCCTTCCGACCGCTCCGGAATATAATAAACCACATCTGCACCCAGTTCCATGAGATAAGAATAGAGAATGACGGTCGCCATCACGCCGTCACAGTCATAATCTCCATAGACACAAATTTTTTCACCGCTGTCAATCGCTGCATTTAAACAATCGGCTGCCGCCTGCATATCCCGTATCAAGAACGGGTCAGAGAGTGCCGGACAGGAAAACTGCGATGCCGTTTCCTCAATCGTTCGATAACCTCGTACCGTCAACAATTCTGCACAAAAAAGCGAAAGGTCACTGTTCGCCTGTATATTCTTTGCAGCCGCTTCATCCGGCTGCTGAATCTGCCACTTCTTCATCTCCACACTCCCTTATTTTTTTCTTATTATACAAGAAAACCCGAAAAAAAGCAATATGCTGTAAGGAAATTACATCAACTATCACAAATGCAGGTCTGTTTTTTTGTATGCTATGCCATCCATTTCCAGAAATTGTTTCACTGCTGCAAACGATTGCAACGATTCTGCGGACAACGGTCTGTCGTGCAACATTTCCCAAGAATTTGCTGTTTTTTCGCTGGGAAAAATGCTTGACAAACCACTTCTTTTTTGTTATGATGATGATGTATATGCATGATTTCATTGAACATTTCAATAGATAGGAGGTTTCGCTATGCACACACAACAGGATTCAGATGCTGCTTTGCAGAACAATCTAACCATTTCCGAAAAATCTGTGGTTCCCTATACGCATAGCAGCGGATACGCCATTGCATCTTTAATTCTAGGCATTATTTCCTCTGCCCTTGCCTGCGTTCCGATTCTCTCCACGATTTGCAGCATTCTTGGGATTATTTTTGTCATCAAAGTACGGAAACGGGAAAAAGTTTTCCACAATGGTCTGGTCACTGCCGGACTGATTCTCTGTATCTGCGGTTTTGTATTATCGCTGTTATTCTTGGCTTATTGGATTTGGTATCTGTTCGTCTTTCTCTGTACCGTGGAAACACAACCCCATCATGAAGCACCGCCGCCGATGCCAAAATATCATGGACATCCGGCAAAATTTCTTTTGTCTTTCTATTTCCAAAGATAATCCGATCATATTCAGCAGCTTGTAGAAAAACAAGTTGCTGTTTTTCTGTTCATTCCATCCATCATGCATCTTGTGACACGCTTTTCATAAAATATTCTTATTTGAAAATGTGCCGTTTCACCGAATCACCATTTTGAAACAATTCTGTTTCAATTCGTTACTAATTGTCCACATTCAGCATGTTGACAAAAAAGAAACTCTATGATAGAATAATTATGGAACATTTATACAATATTTGAGAAAAGGAGGATGGAAATGAAACAAAAAATAACAGCGGTTCGTACAATCTTGCTGCGGGGTTTTGCTTGTATCTTATCAACAGTTTTTGGAATTTCGTTTTTATTAAATGGCAGTGCTTTTTCTGCATCTGCAGCAGAATTGGGGGACGTTGATGGAGATGGTTCGGTTACAATACAAGATGCGTGCTGGATTTTGGAAACCTATGCAAAAATCTCTGCCGGTATCCCCACGGAGGTTTCAAGTGACTTGAAAGTCACGGCAGATGTCGATGAAGATGGTGTCATCTCTGTACAGGATGCTGTTATGGTGCTGCAATATTACGCCAAACAGGCAGCCGGCATTACGGTTAGCTGGGAGATTTTAAGAATGTCCGCAGCAGAGCAACTTGCATGGGATCGTTCTCAAAAGGTTTTAGAATTGGTTAATGAAAACCGAGTAGAAAATGGACTGGCTGAACTTTCTTTCAATAAAGAATTGTATCAGGCTGCTTCTATCCGAGCAGAAGAACTTGCAACATCGTTTTCTCACTCTCGACCAAATGGAAAATCTGCTTTTTCCGTTTTGGACGACTTAGAAATTTTCTATATGTGTGCTGGTGAAAATATTGCTGCTGGGTTTAATACCCCAAAAACGGCAATAACTGCCTGGATGCATTCTCCGGGACATCGTGCAAATATTTTGGGTACAGATTATACCAGTGCAGCTGTTGGCGTTTATGTTTCTTCTGATGAAACTTGTTACTGGTGTTTGATGCTCATCGGTGATTGATGAAAATTGAATCGGTTCACCCCCTCTGGAATTCCTGCATAGTATAACGGTAGGAATACACAGAGGGGGATTTTTTTATGCCAACGATTAGCTTATGCATGATTGTACGAGATGAAGCAGCTGTTTTAGAACGCTGTTTGCAGTCTGTTACCCATCTGGTCGATGAAATCATCATTGTAGATACTGGCTCTGTCGATGAAACAAAGACGATTGCAACCGCTTTTACACCGCACCTCTATGATTTTCCGTGGCAGGATGATTTTTCTGCTGCCCGAAACTTTGCATTCTCTAAGGGCACGGGAGACTATTTATTCTGGATGGATGCAGATGATGTATTGCCTCCGGAAAGTCAACAGCAATTTTTAGAGCGAAAACCATACTTTCAAGCAGATATGATTGTAATGCCCTATTATGCAGCGTTGGACGGACAAAATCAACCGCTCTTTACCTTTGAACGAGAACGCCTGATGCGGCGAACCGCAAACTATCAATGGGAAGGGGCGGTGCACGAAGTCATTCCGATTCGGGGAACAGTTCAGCGAGAAGACATCCCCATCTGGCACAAAAAACAAAAGCCACGGGATGCAGACCGAAACTTGCAAATCTATCAAAAGCAAATTGCTGCTGGCATTCCGTTTTCTCCACGGGAACAATATTACTATGCACGGGAGTTAATGGAACACGCTGCCTATCAGGCTGCCATCTCGGCATTCTCTAAGTTTTTAGCGGATGGCGGTGGCTGGTCGGTAGACTGTGCAACCGCCTGTCTATGTCGAGCGGATTGTTACCAGCAACTTCAGCAGCCGGAAGCTGCCCTGCAAAGTGTATTCCAAAGTTTTCAGTATGCCACGCCACGGGCAGATGCTTGTTATCGAATCGGACAATATCTGTCTGCCCATCAACAATTAGAATCAGCGGTATTCTGGTTTCAGCTGGCATTGGAATGCGGAAAACGTCCGCAAGTGGGATTTTGCCAGCCGATTTATCTGGAAGAACTGCCGCTGACTGCCCTCTGCCAGTGCCTGTTGGCGTTGGGGAAAACAGAGGAAGCTAAACCTTATCTCAAAAAGAAAGAATTGTTAGAAAAACAAAAAGGGGGAACACTTTATGGCATGTTATGATTCTAAAAATCCGAACTGTGGCTGCTGTCCA
>HF997907.1:0-124 GCA_000433635.1 Ruminococcus sp. CAG:254 | reverse complement strand
CAGATGGTACGGCTGCCACTATTCAAGTTGGAACGACTACCACAGGTGCACCGGGGACAAATGCGAGCGTCACCAACACCGGAACGGAAAGCAATGCTGTGTTGAACTTCGTCATTCCTGCCGG
>HF997906.1 GCA_000433635.1 Ruminococcus sp. CAG:254 | reverse complement strand
GACCCAGCCGTAATAATCTCCGTCATCGGAATCCCATAGTTCATACCAATTCGTTCCGTAGTTGTAACACGAATTCTTTGCAGTTATATGCCAAGTATCTCCAAGGCTCTGCCGAACCATTCCGCATGCACCGCCATTTACAACATAATCGGTCGTATATCCAGCTACAACACCGCCATGACAGTTGATTTGTCCTCTTATATTGAGACCATCAATTAAAATTCCACCTGTATTGATTGTTCCTTCTGCATCGGTTGGAATCGCACAAGTAACTGTATCCCCAGCATTTCCGGCATCATCATACGGTGTGACAGAAAGCGTGGTTTCTGGATTTGCAATCGGATTAAACGGCAATTCCACATAATCGCTGAAATCGCTTCGCAATACGGTGGTATCATAACTGATGCCGTTTATTTTGATGTAGGCTTTGTAGAAATTGCCATCCAAATATAACCGCACCTTAGAGCCATCATATCCGGAAAGCAAAAATGTCTTTGCAGAAGCAGTGACATACGGCTTTGGTTTTGCAGTTGTAGTTACCACTGGTTTGGCAGTCGTTGCAACGGTTGTCGTTGTTGTTACGGTGGTAGTCGCTGTTGTAGTTGCCTTTGTGGTTGCTGCTGTTGTTGTCAAATCTATGGTGGTCGTTTCTTGAGAGTCCTGCACTTCTGCAATGTTTTCGTTGTTTGGTTCAACATTGTTTTGATTTCCCATTTTCGTTGTTCCCAACGCAACTGCAAGGATTCCCACAATCACTACCAAAAGCAGAACAATCGCCCACGGAAACCATTCCTTTTTCACAATCGAACTTGCACCGATTGCTTGACTGCCTTCTGCATTGGAAGTATCTGTTTCCGTAGTTTTTTCTGTTGATTCTGCTTTTTGTTTCATAGATGCTCCGCATTGCACGCAAAATTTTGCATCCTCCGGCAATTCCCGTCCACAATTTTTACAAAACATGATTAATCCCCTTTTCGAATCTATTTTTTCTATAGTATAACACTATTAGTTTTATTTGTCAACCCCACAAGTTACAATTCCTACAAAAAAGCCCTCGTATCACTTCCAACACGCAAAACGGGAGCAAATGATTGCACCTGCTCCCGTTGTATGGTTTATTTTTGACGCTTAATAGAAATCAATGTAGTTAGCATCGACCCAGCCGTAATAATCTCCGTCATCGGAAT
>HF997905.1 GCA_000433635.1 Ruminococcus sp. CAG:254 | reverse complement strand
TTTTGAAAAACTGCTGCACCGAAAAACTTTTCAGTTCGCCTGCGGCTCGGTTCTTCTATCACAATTCCAATAAAAAAACAGGGATCTCTCTAATTTGAGAAATCCCTGCTCCTTTATCAATGCTTAGAAACTGTTCGGTTCAGCCACTCTGTCATTCCAACCATTAAAACAGCAAACAACAATAAGTAAACCGGATAACAGCCAATTCCAATCTTCCCTGCCAATACACCGAACAGCGGTGGCATAAAGGTTGTTCCCACATAGGCACATGCCATTTGAATGCCAATGATTGCCTGCGAATACTCCGCCCCGAAATGTGCTGGTGTTGCATGAATAATCGCCGGATAAATCGGTGCACAACCCAATCCCGTAATCATCAGTCCAATTTGTGCCGGCAATGGACTGGATACTGGAATCAGAACCAACAGAATTCCTGCAATCGCAATGGCTGCTCCACAGCGAATCATGTTGCGGTCGCCCCATCGGTCTGCCAAAAAACCACTGAGAAACCGCCCAACAGTAATTCCAATCAGAAACATCGCTGCAAACTGAGCGGCGGTTTCTGCCTCTAACCCTCGATTCTGTACCAGATAACTGCTCGCCCAGAGCATTGCAGTTTGTTCCAGTGCACAATAAGCAAAGAACGCCAGTAACACCATCGGAACGCCCTTTATCCGAACTGCTTGCAACACGCCAATGGACTTCGCCGACGGTGTTTCTGCAGTCGCTTCCGGTTTCCGAACAGCCACTCGTTTCCAGAGCGACAGGCTGCAAATTAAAATCACTGTCAAAATGATTTGCAAGATTCCAACAGTTCGATAGCCCTGCTGCCAGCCAAGTTGTCTGGTCAGGCAGAAGCTCATAATGTAGGGGCTAATGGCTGCACCCACGCCCCACATACAATGCAGCCAGCTCATCTGTCTGGAGGAGTAGTGCAGTGCCACATAATTATTTAAGGCGGCATCTACCGCACCTGCACCCAATCCGTATGGAATTGCCCAGAGACAAAGTGCTAGCATGGAGTTGGAACACGAGAACCCGAACAGTGCTGCAGCTGTCAAAAAGACGCTGCACGCTGTCACCAGACCTGTTCCAAACTTTTTATTCAATCGGTCGCTCATCAGGCTGGAAAGAATCGTTCCAAATGAAATAATCATGGTAATGATTCCAGCATAAGAAGTCGCCACGCCCAATTCCAAATGCATCACTGGCCACGCTGAACCCAGCAGAGAATCCGGCAGCCCCAAGCTGATAAACGCCAGATAAATGATGGAAATTAAGATTGTCATCCAATCCATCCCTCTATTTTTTAGAGTAATGCAATCAAGTCTTTGCGAACACCTGCATAGTGTTCACCCACCAGACCGAAATCCAATGCCTTATACGTCCACATCGCCCTGCCAATTCCCAGTTCGGTAAAGGCTGCATGAATTGCCTCATACCAGCGAATGGTATCTTCTGGATTTGCCCGGTCAATCACGCCATATTCGCCACAATACAAGGCAACATTCCGCTCTTCTGCAATTTTTACTGCTGGACGGAATAAGTCAAGGAAAAAGTCCTTTCCCTGTGCATCAGAAGCCACCAAATCCAAAATATCAGACATTTCCACCGGCATCATTTTTTTAGAAAGCTGCTTGCAGGTTGCAGTATCCAACGGATAGCCAATCCGGAAATCTTCCGGCATACCATCTACCCAATATGCACCCTGATGGGTGAACAGAATCGGTTCATAGCAGTGGAACGAATAAACGATATGTTCATCCGGCGGCAGAATCAAATCTTTTACAGACATGATACTATTATATCTCGCACCGCCAATCAGCAAATCGGTTTCTTTGGTCACACGGCGAATCCGTTCTACTGCACGCAGTGCCAATGCGTTCCAAATTTCTGCAACGTCAGGGTCTACAATTTCGTTCAGCAAGTCAAATGCAACAAAATCGGAGTATTTTCCGTAACGGGCTGCCAGCTTATCCCATAGGCACAAAAACCGTTCCTGCAAAGCTGGGCTTTCAAAGAAGGATGCACAATCCTTTGCTTCATCGAATGCATAGCCAGCAGTCTTGTGCAGGTCTAACAGAACATGCAGCCCTGCTTTCTTGCACCATTCTAAACAGCGGTCAATGTAAATAAAGTTTTCGTCTTTCGGTGTTCCGTCTTCCTCTTCGATGAGGGAATAGTCTACAGGCAAGCGAACATGGTCAGCACCCATTGCCCGAATATCCTGAATATCCTGTTCTGTAATAAATGTTTCGAGGTGTTCCCGGTCGGTCAAATCCCACTGGGAAAGCCAGCCGCCGAGGTTGATTCCCTTTTCAAATCCGTTCCATGTTTTCATGTAAAATCTTCCTTTCTGTATTGGTAATGGGGTGTATAAAATCGTCTGTATTGGTTGCAAAAAACGAGCCGCAGGCAAAATAAAAAGTTTTTCGGTGCAGCAGTTTTTCATCGCTCTCTATCTGTCATTATACCCATTTTCCCATAAAATTCATACAAAATCCGTTGCTCTTTTATCAAATCTGTTCTATAATAAACAAAAGGAGGTAACATACCTATGACCTACCATCAAGAACTCCAACACCGCCTATTCCAACAACAAGAAGAACAGGTACACCACATGGAATACCAGCAGGAATTTCAATACTACGAGGACGTTGCAAACGGCAGATTAGACCGCATTCACCTGCAATTGCTCCAGCCAAACGATATTGTTGTATACAATGACGGCGAATATGGCATGCTCTCCAAAGACCCCCTCCGCAATCTGCGGTATCATTTTGTTGTATCCGTTGCAATGATTACCCGCCTTTGTGTGGAACACGGGCTGGAACAGGAACTTGCCTATACCATGAGCGACCTCTACATCAATAAAATGGACGAACTGCAACAAGCAGAAGCGATTATTTCCCTGCAAAATGATATGCTGTTAGACTTTACGCAGAAAATGGCAGACCTCCCAAAACGGAACGGCTATTCGATTCATGTGATTAAAGGCATAGAATATATCTGCCGCCACCTGCATCAACGGTTAACCGTTGCAGAAGTTTCCGCTGCCCTCTCTGTAAACCGCAGCTATTTTTCTGCCCTGTTCGCCAAGGAAACCGGCTGCTCTGTCAGCCAGTACATCCGACAGGAAAAATTACAGGCAGCTGCAAACATGCTTCGTTTTTCAGATTACTCTTATGCTGATATTGCAGAATATTTCGGCTTTTCTTCTCAGAGCCATTTTATTCAATGCTTTCAAAAATGCTATGCCTGCACACCAGCAGCGTTCCGAAAGCGTTATTTCCAGAAAACATTTACCGTTCCCCCAACCCCTGAAATGCCCGAAAAATAGGCAAAAAAATATCCTGATGACAACGGTGCCACCAGGAAAAGAAGGAATAATAGAAAATAAAACAAAAACAAGGGGAATTGGGGATTATGAAATCCAATTTTTAAGATAGCACAGAAACCTTAAAATAACCTTAAAAGTCGGAGCTGCCTCTTTAAAGTTTACAAAATCAGGAAGGATGACAATTCTATGAAACAAATTGTATTTGATATGGACGGTGTCTTATTTGCCACAGAAGCCCTCAGCGACCGCCTTTGGAAAGAGATGATGGAAGAACGGGGAACGCCTGAGATGACCGCAGCGTTACAGCAGTGTCGAGGCAGAAACCGCACGGATACTCGTGCTTTTTTCGCAAGCCACTATCCAGATTTCCCCTATATCGCCATGGAAACCGAAAAACGAAATCGCATGCTGGCAGCGTTGGACAAGGACGGCATGCCCACTATGAAAGGGGCAGAATCTCTCTTGCAGGCGTTGCAGGATGCTGGCTGGAGCGTTGCCCTTGCCACCTCCACCAGCCGAAAAACTACCATGCATCATCTAGAATTATCTGGATTCACTCGCTATTTTTCTGTAATTGTCACGGGCGATGAAATCCAGCACGGCAAGCCCAATCCGGAAATCTATCTGACTGCCTGCAAAAAACTGCACAGCAAACCGGAAGAAACCTATGCTGTTGAGGACTCTGAAAACGGCGGAACGAGTGCTTGTGCAGCCGGAATGCGAGTGTTGCTTGTTCCTGACCAAGCAATCTTGTCGGAATCGCTCCAGCAACGGGCAGAAGCGGTATTGCCATCCCTCTGCGAAGTACAAGAACGGCTGCTAGGGACACGATAACTGCAAGCTATGACAAAATAAAATACAACTCCCCCGACTGTCTGCCCTGCATAGGGGTAAATTGTCGAGGGGAGTTGTTTGACTGCAAAAAGAGGCTGCCGATAACTTGGCAGCCCCTTTTTTGGTTCATTTTATTATGTGCATACAAACAAATTAGAATGTGATGCTGTCCAGAATCGGCTGTGCATAATTCATAATCGTTCCAGTACCGCCGAAATCGGTAAAGGTAATGCCGCAAATGGTATCGCCTACAAAGAAGAAAACAGACATATTTGTGGTGGTAATGTCGCTGACATCCATGGTATAAACAACACCATATGCATCTTCACCATTCAATGTATCCCATTCGGTATCTACAACCGTTGCCTGTGCATCCATTGCTGCACCAACGGATTCCAGTGCTTTCTTGTGGTCATCAAGGCTAACACCCATGCTGGATGCATCGAACTGCTGTACAAAAAGTGCACCCGTCATATCGGACAGATACCACATCGGATAGCCCTGTGTTTCACTCTTTGTCCAATCCGGAGAAACCTTCAATGTAAGGTTGTCCACCGTTTCTTCCTGTGTCAATTCTGCTGCCAGAGCTTCAAGGTCAACTTCCTCGGTTTCGCTGGTTTCTGCATCTGCTTCTGCATCATCTGAGCCTGTTGTTGTTTCCGTTGTTTCTGCTTCTGTGGTTTCCGCCTCAGTTTCCGCTTCCGTTTCTGCCTCTGTAACCGCTTCTGTGGTTGCTTCTGTAGTAGCAGCTTCCGAAGAAGAAGAGGAAGAATCTGCATCAGAACCGCAGCCAACAACGCCAGCTGCCAGAACGATCGCACTCAAAAATGCAAGTACTTTTTTCATTGTTTGAATCTCCTTTTTCCAAATCCATTAATAATAAAATCCAACTTTACTATAACATATTTGAAACAAAAAGTCAAACCGTTTCTCGATTTTCAGCGTTTCTTACAGTTTTCACAGAGGAGAACGGGAAAAAGGCAACATAACAACAATGATTCTTTCACAGCCTATCTGAAATGCAAAAAAACTGCTGTTTACAGGGCAAAGAAGTGCTGGGTTGCAGTAAAGGTTTCCTGCGGAGCGAGTTCCTGATAGCCTGTTTGTTCCTTTGGAAGATTCAGGTTTGGTGCGTCAATCATAGCAGTCATTGGCTCTGGGCAGAAATAACCGTTGTGACCCTTGTCGTTCCACAGAATCCAGAACCGATAATTTTCGGATACTTCATAACCAATGCCCTTGCCGGTCTTGGTATCCACTGCGGTCAGACCATAGAACGGCTTTCCATTCAAAGTCTGAGCGGTTGCAGTATACATATCATTGTCGATGTTCTTCAGAACTGGGCACATTGTACCGTTCTTATACTGCAAATCGTAATCGGACAGCGGCAGAATTTCACAAGTTGGCAAGCAGCGTTCATTCAGCACCCACTTTTCTGTAATCGGAACGGTAATCCGGCTATCTGCTTCGGCTGCACCAACTACAAACGGGCTGTTGATGGTGGTATGGGTTGCCAGTGACATTGGCATTTGCTTGTCTGAGCAGTTCGTAAAGGTAACGCTATAGAACAGACCTTCTGCGGTCAGGCGGAACGTAAAGTCTGCCCGAAACGGAATTGGCATATTTGCAAAGAATGGGTCGGTTTCATCGTAGGTGTAGCTGGTCTTTGCCCATGCTGCGGATTCATCTGCACAAAGTTCCATCACTCGATGTTTCCGCTTATGCAGGAAACCGTGAATGTGGTTGTTATATGGTGCAGCTTCGTTCACTGGCAGATGGTAAACCGCATCAGATGTTTTCAGCACGCCGTCTGCGAAACGGTTCGGCAGGTAGAGCGTTGGCAAACCCCAAACTTCTGCGGACTGCTGAATGGCTTCTGGTGTATTATCTGCCCGAAAGCGGAAAAATTCCAGTCCCTTTTCTTCATGGAACAGACGGATGACATTTGAACCGATTTCCGGAGCAATCCAAGCTGTATAGCCGCCGCTGGAGAGTTGCAGGCATGGCATGCCTTTCCAATTGATAATCTGAACAGTTGATTTCATGATAACATTCCTTTCTGTATTCCTGCAAAGCAGGAAATTCCCGGTGCAAGATGCACTTGTTTTTATTGTAGCATAAATGGAGAAGTTTGTCTATGGGCGGAGAAAAATTCGTTTTTGCAGCAGCGTTTCGGGGAACGAGCCGCAGGCAAATGAAAGTTTTTTGATCCAAC
>HF997904.1 GCA_000433635.1 Ruminococcus sp. CAG:254 | reverse complement strand
GGTGATTTCTCACGCTGCCACGGCAGATGATGCATGGCGGCCAGTTGTTCAGCCGAACCGTCCGCAGCAGTCGGCTGCTTCGGAAGAACCGCTGCCCCGTCTACAAAAGCGTCCGGTTGTATCGCATGCAATGCCGGAGCAGGAGGACAGGGACTTAGAAGAATCGTGGCCGGATGTAGACACATTGGAAGAAATCCCAGACGAGCCACCGCAGGAAGAACGCCGTCGGCTTCCAAAGGGCAGAAAAACGCTGGCAATTATCATTGCCGTGTATGCATTGATTCTGGTTGCTGGGTTTGCAGCTCGTTTCATTATCAATGCAGTGCAGAAGAACAAGCCAGAGGATGCAAGTTCGTCTGTCAGCAGTTCCAGTCAGGTGGATGACAGCAGCACACCAGATGTAACCGCTGCGGAAACAACGGAAAAAGCTGCCGCAGGAGATGCAGAAATTGTTTCGATTACGCCGGATGAAACCTATTTGGCAGTATTGGAAGATGGCACGGCAACCATTAAGGTTTCCCTGTCCGCCCACGGTGCAGCCAATGGCAGTTCCTTGCAGTGGACATCCAGTGATGAAAAAATCGCAACGGTAGACGAAAACGGAGCAGTTAAGGGCGTTGCCGCGGGAACTTGTACGATTTCTGTTTCTGCGAAAAATGACCCGAGCGTTTCCGCAGATGTGGACGTTGCCGTCCGGCATCTGGAGGAAAAAGACGGATGTACTTATGTAGACGGGATTTTGATTGTCAACAAGACCTATTCGCTGCCGGAATCCTACGACCCAGCAGGGTTGACGGATGAAACACAAACCGCATTGGACAAGATGATTGAGGATGCGTATGCAGCCGGATTGAATCTCTATGATGCTTCGGATTATCGTTCCTATTCGGATCAGATTTCTGTTTATCAGGAATACTGTGCACGGGATGGTTGGGAGCAAGCCGATACCTATTCCGCTCGACCGGGACATTCCGAACATCAAACGGGAATGGTCATTGACTTTAACGACATCAACAGCGATTTTGATGATACCGCAGAAGCCCAGTGGCTGGCAGAAAACTGTGCAAACTATGGGTTTATTGTCCGGTTTCCAGAGGGCAAAGAACCGATTACCGGATATAAATATGAATCGTGGCATGTGCGGTATGTTGGCGTGGAAACCGCAAAGGAAATTATGAGCCGTGGCATCTGTCTGGAAGAATACCTTGGCGTGGATTCTGAGTATAAAAACACATGGCCGGAAGACCCGTGTAATCCGGAATCTGGGGTATCAGAACAGTAATTTTTCACACGGAACGATTTTTCATTTTGAAACAGCCCGAAAAAACAAACAGCAGGTGATACACCAAATTGGTGCATCCCTGCTGTTTTCTTTTTTGCAGATTGCATAAAAAAGTCGAAAAAAATTGCCGCTGGAAATGCACCAGCGGCGAAAAACATATGTAGAACAAAAGAAAGGAGACAACAAAACGAGTGATAATAATTCAACATTATTCTCACTGTTCTTATTATAGCGTACTTTTCGGAAATCGTCAAGCATTTTTCGGAAAAAATGCCTGAAATTCGGATTTTTGGGCAATGTGACCAAATTATATGAAATTTTGTAGGAATTTTTTACAGTGAAATGCATTTTTTCAAAGTGGGTCTGTATAGATTCCTGAAATCTGGAAATACTATGGCTGCACAGTAAAACTGTGACAAGAAAAGAGGTGTGGGAAACATGTGGGATAAATTGGCATTGATTTTGCTCGTGATTGGCGGTGTCAACTGGGGTCTGGTTGGCATTTTTGAATTTGACTTGGTTGCTTGGCTGTTTGGCGGTGCAACCAGTGCTTTGAGTCGAATCGTCTATATTTTGGTTGCCATTTCTGCTGTTTGGTGTATCTCGTTCCTGTTTCGGCGGGAGGCACTGGCAACCGATGCCGCTTAACAGCAGAAATTTGTAAAGCCCCTAAAATCCCCCACAGAATTAAGGGAAGCATCGTTGCGGTGTTTCCCTTGTTCTGTTTTTCGGGAGATTTGCATATACTGCACCAAAAGCATGAGAAATTTGCAATGCGAAAAAGGAGATGGAATGATGCAGCAAACACCGAAAACCGCTGCCGAATATCAGGCTGAAATGATGCAGCTTTATCGCCGTGCCCATCCAGAAACAGAAGTGCCGCCTACTCCGGCAGCAGAACCGCCTGCACCGGAAATTCATGCTGTTCCAGAAATATCCATGCCGCCGGTTGCTCCAGAAGTACCGCCAGAACCAGTTCCAGAGCCAGTTTCTGAACCTCAGCCTATGCCAGAGATGCCAGAACCGCAGACAGAGCCACTTCCTGAGCCGATGGCAGAACAGCAACTGCCGGAAGAACCGCAGCCACTGCCGGAATCGGAAGAACCATTGATTACCGGAACAGGGGAGGTATTGGATTTTCCGCAGCTGGAAACGGAAGAAGTACCGCCACCGCAGACGCTGCCATTAGAACCGATTCCACCGCTGACCCCAAAGACATCCTATGGATTTTTAAAGGTCATCACCCGAACTGCCAGTGAAGCAATGCCGATGCCAAATGTCACTGTGACGGTTTCGGCTATTGTAGACGGGGAATCTCGGCTGTTTTATACAACAACCACCAACGAGAGCGGAGAAACCGAACGGATTCCGCTGCCTGCTCCGGTACAGAAGTCGGAGCAGCAGCCAAATGAAATTCCTCTGTTCCAAAGTTACGATGTCAGCATCCATTATCCGGGTTATTTTCGGATGGAAAGCCGCAGTGTTCCGATTTTTGCCGGAATCACATCGCTGCAAAAGTTTGCGATGATTCCGCTACCGCAATTCTCCGATGCCACGACACAGACCATTATCTATGAAAATACAGAGCCAAAACGATAAACAGACAGCTGGAAATGTGCCGGATACTATTATAATAGGATAGAAAGGAGATTTCTGTTTTTATGCCGAAAGGAGAACCGTATATTCCGGAAACCATTACTGTACATCTGGGCAGACCGGATGCAGATGCAATGAATGTAGAAGTGCCATTTGCAGATTACATCAAAAATGTTGCTTCCAGTGAAATCTATCCAACATGGCCAGAGGCAGCCCTGCGGGCAAATATCTATGCGATTATTACCTTTGCCCTGAACCGCATTTATACAGAATGGTACCGTTCCCGTGGATATCCGTTTGATATTACAGATTCCACGCAGTATGACCAGAAGTATACCTACGGAAGAGAAGTCTTTGAAAACATCAACCGCCTAGTAGACGAACAGCTGAACACCTATATTCGCCGACAGGGAACAATCGAGCCTTTGTTTGCAGCGTTCTGTAATGGAACGACAGTCACTTGTGAGGGGTTGTCGCAGTGGGGAACGGTTGGACTGGCAGAGCAGGGGTATTCTCCCTATGATATTCTGACCTATTATTATGGGGATTCCATCGACTTGGTACAGAATGTTCCGGTGCAAACATCTATGCAGTCCTATCCCGGTTTTCCGTTGGCATTGGGATACAGTGGGGAAGATGTTCGCCTATTGCAAATCCAGTTGAACCGCATTAGCCGCAATTATCCGGCAATTCCGAAAATCGGCGAAATTACGGGTAGTTTTGGCTATCTGACACAGGAAGCCGTGCTGAAATTTCAGGAGATTTTCAACCTTTCTCCAACCGGAACGGTGGATGAAGCAACGTGGTATCGAATCGATTATATCTATACCAGTGTGAAACGATTGGCAGAGTTGGACTCTGAAGGCATTGCACAGGGAGAGTTCCCCTTGCAATATGAAGAAGAACTGCATATTGGTATGCAGGGGCAAAATATCAGGGCATTGCAGTATTATCTTGCCATGGTTGGGGCGTATTATGCAAATGTAGAGCCAGTCCCGATTACCGGATATTTCGGGGAACAGACGGAAACTTCTGTCAAGTCGTTTCAGCGGACGTATGGGCTGCCGGAAACTGGCGTTGTAGACCGGGCAACGTGGTATGATTTGTACCGTGCCTATATGGGCATTCTGGATTCCATGCCGCCTCTGGCGGAGGAAACAGAAGAAATTGTCCCGTTTCCGGGAATCGTCTTGCAGGAGGGTGTAACAAGTCCGTATGTGCGAATTTTGCAGGAGTATCTGAACTATGTTGGGCAGACCTATCCGGAAATTGGTTCGGTGCGAGTGACTGGTTATTTCGGGCCAATGACACGTTCGGCAATTACAACCTTTCAGCGGTTGTTTGGCTTGGTCGAAACCGGAACGGCAAACGTGGCAACTTGGAACGACTTGACGAGTGTTTATTCCGATTTAAAATATGGCTATCAGAAGCAGCCCTATCAGAATCCGGGCTATATCATTACCTAACCGGACGGTCTGACAGGAAAAGAGAAAGGACGGTTTTCCATGAAACGAGAACGCATGGTGATTCTGCTGTTTGCCGTGCTGCTGGCAGCGATTCCGGTTGTACCGGCTCTGCTGCTGTCCCAGCATACACCAAAATCTGAATCCGAATCCGCTGCGGAGCAGTCCAAAGCGGCACACGATTTGCCGGACTTTTCCGTGCTGGATGTTTCCACAGGGGAGGTGCTGGCAGTTTCGGCAAGGGATTATGTGATTGGAGCAGTTTGTGCGGAGATGCCAGCAACATTTGAGCCGGAAGCACTCAAGGCACAGGCAGTCGCTGCCCACACCTATGCGGTGCGGCAACAGCTGCTGGAGCAGGAAAATCCAACACCAGAGCTGTGCGGAGCAGATTTTTCCAATGACCCGGCAGAATATCAGGCGTTCTTCACGGAAAATCAGGCGAAACAATACTATGGGGCACAATTTGACACCTATTATGCAACGATTGCAGAGGCTGTAGATGAGGTACTGCCGTATCTGCTGACCTATGAGGAAGAGCCAATTATAGCAGCATTCTGTTCGATGTCTGCCGGACAAACGGAGTCGGCGGAAACAGTTTGGGGACAGGCTGTTCCGTATTTAGTGCCGGTAGACAGTGCAGCCGATGAAAGTGCACCGCATTTTTTGGAGGAAGTTTCGTTTTCCAAGGATGATTTACAGAAATCCATGAAAGCGATTGCACCAAAGGCAAAATTTCCGGCAGACCAGCCGGAAAGCTGGCTGACGGTGGAGGAGGTTTCTGACTCCGGAACGGTAAAAACAGCGAAAGTCGGGGGCGTTTCCGTGAGCGGACAGGATGTTCGGGCAGCATTGTCCCTGCGGTCGGCAGCGTTTACCGTGGAAGCTGAAACCGATTCCATTGTGATTACTACAAAGGGCTATGGGCATGGGGTCGGAATGAGCCAATACGGGGCGAATGCTATGGCAAAG
>HF997903.1 GCA_000433635.1 Ruminococcus sp. CAG:254 | reverse complement strand
GGCTGAGCAGTTGATGCTATTTCTTCTACAGGTGTTCCACACTGACTGCAAAACCGCTTTTCCGGTGTCAGTGCTGCCCCGCATTTCTTGCAATAATACATGGTACTGTTTCCTCCTATTGACTCGGATTGATTCCGAAAAAAAGATTGTTATAGACAGTATACCATAGAATGCAAGTCCAATCTACAGATATAATTGCATGATTTCTTTTCTAATTTGTAACGAAATTAAATTTGTCACAATGCTGCAAGGCTTTCTGAAAAATCCGCCACTTAATACTGATATTTTTTCCGATTTGCAGCCAAAAAGGCAATGGATACAACCAAAGCTGCCAATTCCGCTGCCACAACAGAAAACCAGATGCCCAGCACGCCAAAGAGTGCCGGCAGAATTAAAATCGCTGCAATCTCAAACAAGAAAGTTCGCAAAAAGGAAATCAGTGCAGAAACCAAGCCGTTATTCAATGCGGTAAAGAACGAAGACGCCCATGTATTGATGCCCTTGAACAAATAAGCAATGCTGTAAATCTGGCAGGCTTGAATGGTCAGTGCCATCAAATCGGCATCGTGACTTGTGAAAATCATTGCTTGCTGTTTGGCAAAACCAATTGCCAAAGCTGTAATGACAACACTGCTGACACTAATCAGCCACAGCCCTTTTTGAAACAGATTTTTCAGTTCTGCATGATTCTTTGCTCCGTAATGATAGCTGACAATCGGTGCACTTCCGATGGAATAGCCCATAAAGACGGCATTAAACACAACTGAAACATACATCAATGCGCCATAGGCAGAAATGCCATCTTCGCCCACCAATCGCATCAACTGATAGTTGTACAGCATACTTACCAGACTAACAGACAGGTTGGAAACCATCTCAGAAGAGCCGTTTGCACAGGCAATCCAGAGGGCTTTCCAATGCATCGGGAATGGAAATTGCAGGCGGAGCAGACTGCTGTTTTTCCGCAGAAAATAGATAACTGGAAAAATACCACCGATTACTTGCGAGAGAACTGTTGCAAGAGCTGCCCCAGCAAGTCCCATATCCAGCGGAACAATCAGCACATAGTCCAAAATCATATTGATAACACCAGACACAATGCTGACAATTAAGCTTAGAGATGGCTTTTCCGCAGCAACATAAAAACTTAGAAATGCCTGCTGTAAAACCATGAATGGGATTCCGACAAACAAGATTCGCCCGTATAGAATGCTATTCGCCTGCATCTCCGCTCCCTTTGCACCCAGTAGGGTCACAATCTGCGGTGTCAGCAGAAAACCAATTGCAGACAAAATGACCGTTCCAATAAATGTGACGGTGATGAGCATACTGAAATATTGATTTGCCCGCTCTCGGTTGCCCTCGCCCAGTGTCTTGGAAACCAATGCACAACCACCTGTTCCGATTAAGAAACCAATGGTGGACACTGCCATCAGCACTGGCCAGACCAAATTCAAGGCAGCGAATGCAGTTTTCCCGACATAGTTTGATACAAAAAAGCCGTCTACAATCGTATAGACAGAGGTGCAGAAAATCATTAAAATGGACGGCATAACAAACCGCAGCAGCCGACCATAGGTGAAGTGGTCGGAAAGCTGAATTTTTTTAGACATGTTGTTCCTCCTCTGGGTCAATGCATGCTGCTCGTTCCAACTCCATCCGCAGCAAGTCCTGATGTTTCTGCATCAGCGTTAGCATTTGCAGTTGTTCCCGTTCTGACAGATCGGAAAAAGACTGCTGTTCTGCCGCCATCAGGGGAAGTACGGTTGTTTTTGCGAACTGTTCGCCGGCTTCTGTCAGAGATACTTCTTTATTTTTCCGGCTGCCAGCGACAAGCTTTAGTGAAATTAAACCTTGTTGTTCCAGCTTTTTCAGACTGGAGTTGACGGTTTGGGGTGGGTCTAATAAGCTGCGGCAGAGTGCCCGTTGTTCACAGCTTCCCCCCTGTTCGCACAAAAAATACAACAGCCAGAGCGTAGTTTCAGAAACACCCTTTTGCGTTGCATATTGGCGGTAGGTTTCATTCAGCTGCTGATATAAGCTGTTCCAGTGCAGCAGCTGTTTCGATAGATGAATATTCATGAAAATTGCCTCCTTTTTATCCGAAGTCGGACAGTATCCATTATTATAATCCGATTTCGGATAAAAGAAAAGGGCTTTCCATGAAAGATTTGAAAACTTGTGTTCATTATTTGTTTCGTGGATGGGGTTGCCAATCACGAGCCACAGGCAAATAAAAGTTTTTTGATCCAACAATTTTTC
>HF997902.1 GCA_000433635.1 Ruminococcus sp. CAG:254 | reverse complement strand
TTTTCAGTTGCCTGCGGCTCGTATCTCGGCAGCCATCTCCAAAAATTTGACCGTTCTTGTCTTTTTCCATAAAAATTTTCCAATCACCTGAAATGGAATTTATGAATCCTCTATTGACTTTTTTGCCGTTACACGGTATCATTTTAATAAGAACCTAAAAATCGGAGGAATCGGAACACTATGAAAACACTATTGATTCTTTTCGGAAAACTCATGGTCAAAATCCTGAAGCTGCTCGGAAAGAATGCCGGAAATCTGCCGGGCTGTGTCCTCTGGACACTCACAAAACACCGCTGTGTCAGTCTATTCACTGTTGACTGCCCTATTATCGCCGTTACTGGTACAAACGGAAAAACATCCGTCACCAACTATGTGGCACAACTCTTTGAAAAAACAGGGGCAAATATCATCACCAACCACAGCGGAAACAATCTAGATACAGGCATCTGCTCCCTGCTGCTGCAAAACTGCGACTGGCGGGGCAATGTAAAAGTAGATTACCTCATCTTAGAAACAGATGAATCTCATGTTCCGGTTGTCTATTCTCAACTGCATCTGGAAACATTAGTCGTTCTGAACTTCTTCCGGGATCAGCTCGACCGAAACGGCGAAGTCGAAACCCTTATTCGGAAAGTAAACGATTTCTGCAAGACCTTTACCGGCACGCTGATTCTCAACGGCGATGACCCAAACACAGCTCGGCTCGGACGGGCAAACCCCAACAACCACAATGTAAAATATTTTCATGTCGAACCGTACGCATTCGCCACACGGGAACGATTTGAAGCCGGAGAGGGAAAGTTCTGCCCCTTCTGTGCAACTGAATTGGTTTATGATTATTATCAGTATTCCCACATTGGAAAGTTCCACTGTCCAAAATGCGGATACGGCACAGAAACACCGGATACCGTTGCAGAAGATGTGAACTTAGATGTTCCCTCGTTCCGCATCGGCAACCGCACCTATACCACTGCTTTGAACAGCATCTATCATATCTATAATATGGCTGCGGTTGCAGCAGTTGCAAAACGGTATCAAATGGATCCGGATATTCTGCAAGAAGTTCTCTCTCATTACACCGTCAACAACGGACGCATGGAAGCGTTCCAAATGGGCAGCAACGATGTAACCTTGAACCTTGCCAAAAATCCAGTCGGAGCAAATATGACGCTGCGTGTCATGAATGAAATGCAGGGCGAAAAAGAACTGTTATTTGTTCTAAACGATAACATCGCAGACGGACTGGATGTTTCTTGGATTTGGGACATCAATTTCAGCACCTTCCGCAATGTCACCCGTGTTGTCACCTCCGGCACACGTGCCTATGACATCGCCGTTCGCATCAAATGTTCCGGCTATGATGCACGAAATATTGTTGTTCGTCCAGACTTGGATGAAGCAGTTGCAGAACTCAATACCACACAAGGAAAAAAATTCGTCATCGCCAACTATACCGCTGTACAGCCGACTCGCTCCGCTTTACAGCGGTGGATTGCCCATCATGGAGGTGCTGCACATGAAACCAATTAAAGTCTTGCATATGTATGCAGACATTCTCGACCTTTACGGGGACAGCGGAAACATGGAGATTTTAAGCTACCGCTGTCAGATGCGGCAAATCCCGTTTGTGTGCGACCACTACCGTTTAAACGACCCCGTTCCAAACTTTTCCGACTATGATTTGATTTATCTGGGTGGCGGTGCAGATATGGAACAGCGAATGCTCTCCTCCGACCTGCTCCGCTGTAAAGATGGCTTGAAAAAAGCCTATGCAGACGGTGTATTTTTCCTGATGATTTGCGGCGGTTATCAGCTGATGGGGAAATTTTATCGGGATGCAGACGGCAACGAACTGCCGGGGCTGGGCTTATTCAACTATTACACCATCGCCCCCCACAGTCGCCGAAAGCGTTGCATTGGAAATATCATCATCCGCACACAGCTTACCGGCGAACCGCTGGAAGTTGTGGGATTTGAAAACCATGGCGGACAGACGCATGACGTATCCAGCCCATTCGGAACAGTCTTATATGGAAACGGCAATCAATTCCAGTGTCAAGAAGAGGGCTACTGTGAAAAAACAGTCATTGCAACCTATCTGCATGGACCATTGCTCTCCAAGAATCCAAAGCTATCCGACTATATTTTAAAAACTTGTCTGGAACGGAAAATGGGAACGGCTGTTCAGCTGCCACCACTGGATGATACATTGGAACAAACCTGTCACGACCATTTATGCGAACGGCTACTGAAAGAAAAAAATGCCTGAACATCCGCTGACAAAATCCTGCAAGAACCCCCTTGACAGCGATTTGTCTGCTATGCTATACTCAAATCAACGCAATCTTTTTCTACGATGCGACCCCCCCTATCAACAATCTTACAAACAATTTTCCCCAACCATAGAATAGGAGAACCCAACTATGCACATCTTACTCATTGGTGACGTGGTCGGAAATTCCGGCTGCTGCTTTTTACAGGAACGGCTGCCCCAGCTGAAACGAACCCATCATGTGGATTTGACCATTGTCAACGGTGAAAATTCCGCTCAGGGCAACGGCATCACCAAGCACTCCATGGAACAATTATTTTCCGCTGGTGCGGATATTATTACAACCGGAAACCACTGCTTTCAACGGCGAGAGGCTCTCTCGATTTATGAGAAAGAAACCATCCTGCGTCCGCTGAACTTTCCGGACAGCTGCCCCGGTCACGGCTGCACCATCTGGGACAATGGTCCTTATCAGGTCGCTGTCATCAATCTGATGGGCACTGCCTATATGGATCCCCTCGACAATCCATTTACCGTGATAGAAGAATTTCTGCCGACCCTGCCAACAAAGAACATCATTGTAGACTTTCACGCAGAGGCAACCGCAGAGAAAAAAGCAATGGGGCACTTTCTCACCGGAAAGGTTTCTGCTGTCATCGGCACGCACACCCATGTACAGACCGCAGACGAAGCCATCTTGAACCACCACACCGGCTATTTAACCGATGTTGGTATGACTGGCGGTGAATATTCCATTCTTGGTGTTACCGTCAAGCCTGCCCTCGACCGCTTCCGCTTCCGCTTTGCACAGCGGTTCACCGAAGCTCCTGCTCCCTGTTTTGGAAACGGAGTTCTGCTCGAATTAGATACATCCTGTGGCAAATGTACGAAAATCGAGCGCCTAATTTTTCGGTAATGCACAAATTTTAAAGAAAGGGCTTGCTTTTTTGCTGCTGCTATTGTATAATGGTTATGCGTTACGCTAAACAACCGCAAAAAACAATGAAGGATTGAAAATTTATTATGACTGGAGGACGTTTTTCTATGGAAATCTTAAAAGTATCATCCCACTCATCCCCGAACTCTGTTGCCGGTGCAATTGCCGGTGTCATCCGTGAAAAGAAAATGGTAGAAGTACAGGCCGTTGGTGCTGGTGCAGCCAATCAGGCTGTCAAGGCAATCGCCATTGCAAGAGGCTATCTCGCTCCGATTGGCGTTGACCTCGTTTGCATCCCGGCATTTGCAAATATTTTAATTGATGGAGAAGAGCGAACCGCAATCAAGCTGATCTGCGAAGAACGCTAAACACTGCCGAAACGGAACGCTGCCGCCTGCCGGCAGCGTTTTTGCGTATCGGCTCTTTTTTTGCGTAACGAGCCCCCACAAATACCATCACAACCAAAAGAAAGAGATGAGGATTTTTTATGGACACCGTCCGATTATGGATATTCGGATTTTTTGCAGCAGCGATTTTGCTGTTGCTCTTACACCTTTGGATTGCTTCGGGCATTGCTGCCCTGAAAGAACTGCGTCCCAAATGGAAAACCATTGCCCTGCCGCAGTTTTCCCCAACCTTGCAAAATCTCCTGAAAAAGCCGAAGTTGCTGAAACGCACCGGAACGGCTCAGCAGATTTTATTTCATGCATTATTTCCCTGTTTGCTTGCCGGTGGACTTGATCCGATTTTCCGGCTTTCCCTGCCGGACTGGATTACAAACGCTGGCTTTGCAGCGATTTTATTAGCAGCAACAGCAGTTGGTTCGCTCTTGATTTTTATTCTCAGTGCAGCACTTCCGCTGCGAGTTTGTAAAGACCCAGAACGGCGGCTGACCAGCCATCAGAAAGCATTTTCTTTTCTGCTCTGTCTTTTAAAGCCGCTTGAATCGGTGATTGCCGCTTTAATTTCTGCTGTCTGCGGAAAAGATGCGGTTGCAGAAACTGTGACCGAAGAAGAAATTCTCTCTATTGTAGATGCCGGAACAGAAAACGGTCTAATTGCCACCCAGCAGAAAGAAATGATTGACAACATCCTTGAATTCGATGATGTGGATGTTTCCGATGTCATGACCCATCGAAGAAACATTGTTGGGGTTGAAATCAACACGAAAATTAAAGATGTGGTTTATCTGGCAGTCAACGAAAGCTATTCAAGAATGCCCGTCTATCGGGAAAACATTGATAACATCATCGGTGTGCTGATTGTCAAGGATTTACTGGCGTTGGTCGGAGCGGAACACGTGGAGCATTTCAACATTCAACATTTCATGCGAGAAGTGCTCTATGTCCCAGAAACGGCAAAATGCAAGAATGTTTTAACTGATATGACCCGACACAATGCCCAGATGGCGATTGCGGTAGATGAATATGGTGGAACTGCTGGAATTGTAACCGTAGAAGATATTCTGGAAGAAATCGTGGGCAGCATTCGAGATGAATATGATGAAGAAGAAGCGGAGCAGGAATTGCGGATGGTTTCCGACCATGTGTATATTATTCAGGGTTCTGCTGACCCGGAAGATGTTCTGCCGAAGTTAGGCGTTGGCTTACCGGAGGGAAAAACATTCGATACCATGAGTGGATTTTTAGTTGACTTATTGGGACGGATTCCGGATGCAGAGGAAACGCCAGTGGTAACTTATGATTCAGTTCGATTTACCGTTTTGTTGATTGAAGAAAATTGGATTGCAAAGATTAAAGCAGAAGTTGGCGTATCAGAAGAATCGACTGCAAATGTGCAGGCGGAATCATAACAAAAAAGCCTCCCATAAAAGGGAGGTTTTTTTATGCATTGAAAACAGGTTACAGAATTCGAGCCGCAGGCAAA
>HF997901.1 GCA_000433635.1 Ruminococcus sp. CAG:254 | reverse complement strand
ATTGTTGGATCAAAAAACTTTCATTTGCCTGCGGCTTAGTATTTGCAGCCAATATTCTAAAAAACAGCTTGTTTTTATACGTTGTTTCACGTGAAACATGATTCATGCTACAACTTTAAAAGGAGGTATTCCATGCAAGCAACCATTCCCTTTCATTTACAATGTGACCCGAAAAAAATTGCCCGTTATGTTCTGCTGCCCGGCGATCCTGGCAGAGTTCCGAAAATCGCTGCCTATCTGGAACAAGCAGTCCTTGTTTCCCAGAATCGGGAGTTCACCATTTACAGCGGTTTGCTGGACGGTGTTCCAGTCAGCGTTGCTTCAACCGGAATCGGCGGTGCATCTGCTGCCATTGCCATGGAGGAATTGGTGCAGTGCGGAGCAGATACATTCCTTCGGGTTGGCACTTGCGGCGGTATGCAGCCGGAATTGATTCCCGGAACATTGATTCTCCCGAACGGAGCAGTCCGAATGGAAGGAACTTCGAGAGAATATATGCCGATTGCCTTTCCAGCCGTTCCGGATTTTTCGCTGTTACAGCATCTGGCAGCCGCTGCGGATTCCTTGCAGTATTCCTATCAAATCGGTGTCGTGCAGTGTAAAGATTCTTTCTACGGGCAGCACGACCCAGAACGAATGCCAGTGAAACAGGAATTGTTGTCGAACTGGGCAGCATGGAAAGCCGGCGGCGTGTTGGCATCAGAGATGGAATCCGCAGCGTTGTTTGTAACTGCAGCGGTTCTGCATGTTCGATGTGCAACGGTACTGCATATGATTTGGAATCAGGAACGGGAGGAAGTTTCGGCAGAAACTGCCCAGCTTGACCCTGATACCTCGATTCGAGTTGCGATTGCCGCATTGCGGATGCAGATTGCAGCAGACCGGAAAACAGAAGAAAAGCATTAAAATTGTTTCACGTGAAACAAAAATAAAAATTGATATTGACTATAAGAATCGAGCCGCAGGCAACCGAAATGTTTTTCGGTGTAGCAGTTTTTCAAAAATGCTGCCGAGGTGTGGGCGAGCAGCCCACATTTGCGAAGCAAATTGTATTTGCAGTCTGTTTTTCCTGCTGCAATTGCATTTTTTGGAACTGTCCAATTCAAATAAAGTTGAATTGCGAGAATCAAGACAAAAGCTGTCCAATTCAAACAAAGTTGAATCATGAGAATCAAGGCTGTAAATTCAAACAAGGCAACGGGGCAATTGCAGCACGCTGGCAGGCAAAAGCAGGGGTGGAACCCCCTTTTGCCGGATGCTGAAGACTGGTATTCCTAAGAGCAATGTTTCACGTGGAACATTATGAAAGTCGTTCTTAGGAATACCACCCGAATCCGGTTCGGCAAGGCTGGGGCACATCC
>HF997900.1 GCA_000433635.1 Ruminococcus sp. CAG:254 | reverse complement strand
CTGTGGCTCGTATTTTGCAATCTTCTCTGAAAATTTATGTTTCACATAAAACAATCGTATTACCCAAACATCGACCAAACCCCATGCACCAATGCACACAGCCCCAATCCGCACAATGTCGGCAACAGCATTGCCACTCCCGTCCACTTCCAGCTATGCGTTTCTTTTCGGATGGTCAGGCAAGTGGTCGAGCACGGAAAATGAAACAACATCAGCAACAGCATACAGACTGCCGTCTGCATCGTCCAGCCATTTGCCTGTAACATTGTCTGAATCTGAGAGAGGTCGGTTTGCTCTGTCAGCGTTCCAGAAGCAGCATAAATCATCAGCACAATGGGCAGAACAATTTCATTTGCCGGAAAGCCGAGCAGAAATGCCAACAAAATCGCTCCATCCAGTCCAAAGATTGCCCCGACAGGCTGCAACCATTCCGCCAATTGACAGAGAATGCTCTGCCCATTGGAAAGTGTTCCGTTCGCCAGCATCCAGATTATCATTCCGGCAGGTGCTGCAACGATACAGGCTCTGCCGAGTACAAATAAGGTTCGGTCACAGACGGAACGTACCAGCACCTTTCCGATTTGCGGTTTGCGGTAGGGTGGTAGTTCCAGCGTAAACGAAGAGGGAATGCCTTTTAATAAGGTATGAGAAAGCAAGAACGAAAGTAGAAATGTCATGCCCGTTCCCAATAACAGCAAACATAAAATTCCGATTGCAGCGGTTAGGGAGCTGCCCCAGCCGAGCGAAGCCGCAAAGAACAGCGTTAAAATGGTAATCATCGCCGGGAATCGACCATTGCAGGGAATACAAACATTGGTGAGCATGGCAATCAGCCGTTCTCGTGGGGAATCAATAATCCGGCAGCCGGTCACCCCTGCTGCATTGCAGCCTAGCCCCATACACATCGTCAGGGATTGTTTCCCGCATGTTCCAGCACAGCGAAAACAGGGGTCTAACTGATAGGCGACCCGTGGTAAGTAGCCGAAATCCTCTAGTAATGTAAACAGTGGAAAGAAAATTGCCATCGGTGGCAGCATCACTGCAATGACCCAAGTTAAAACCTGATACATTCCGTCCAGCAAAAGCCCCTGCACCCATTCTGGTGTACCGGAAAGCCAGCTATCTAATACCGTTCGCAGCTTTGCAAATCCGGTTTGCAGTAGGCCAGAGGGAACATTTGCTCCGACAACCGTAATCCACAGAATTAACAGCAGCAACAAACACAACAGCGGAATGCCTGTGTATTTACCCAATACAAAGCGGTCGAAGCGGTGTTCTCGCTTGCGAATGGATTCTGGAATAGTAGTAACAGTGTTTGCAATGCTTTCTGCCTGCTGTACCACGGCTGCAATGATGGAATCAGCTGCTTTCGGCAGAACAGGAATTTCCAGTTCGGAAATGGGTTCTTCCGGCAATAGCCGTTCCATCTGCAATGTAGCATCCTGTTCCAAGAAACGCAATGCCAGCCAACGGGGCGTTGGTGGGAAGTCCAACTGTGGTAGTTGTTCTGTAATGGTTGCAATGGCAGTTTCAATGGATTCCGGATAGGGAACTGCGTGCAAAGATACAAATGGCTGCCGGAGAAAAGATAGGAGCTGTTCCTGTAATTCCGGCAGTCCTCTTCCGCTGCGAGCAGCAACGCCAACAACAGGCAAGTGCAGCTGTTCCGAGAGTAGAGGAAAATCTAGAGCAATTCCACGCTGTTCCGCTTCATCTAACAGATTGATGCAGAGAAAGACGGGCAGCCCCAATTCTTGAATTTGCAGCAGTAAAATCAAATTGCGTTCCAGTGCAGAAGCATCGCATACCACTAAAACTGCATCTGGACGGGAAAAACAGAGAAAATCCCGTGCAGCAGCTTCTTCCGCAGATTGTGCCCGAAGAGAATATGTGCCGGGTAAGTCGATAAGTTGGATGGAAACGCCGGAAATGGTACAGATTCCGGCAGCAGTTGAAACGGTTTTTCCTGCCCAATTGCCCGTGTGTTGATGCATGCCAGTCAAAGCATTGAATACCGTGGATTTTCCCACATTGGGATTTCCGGCAAGTGCAACCGTATAGGATTCTATTGTGGATTCTGGTGGTGGATACATGGTGCAGCCCCCTTTCGATACAGTACCACTGTATGCAAGGGGGCTGGAGAAAATCCCTATTTTGTTATCGGTTGCCCAAGGTTGCCAGATAGTAGATCAGTCCATAGAGCATGCTGGCAGCTGTTCCGTAGACAATGACAGGCCCGGCAATCGTAAAGATTTTTGCACCAACGCCCAAAATCCAACCCTCTGCACGGGATTCAATGGCACAGCAGCTGACAGCGTTGGCGAATCCTGTGATGGGAACGAGTGTTCCGGCTCCGGCGTGCTTTGCGATTTTCTCATACCAGCCCAGACCGGTAAAGAGAACGCTGCAACCGATAAGGGTAATGGACGTAAAAGCAGCAGCAGCGGTTTGATCCGCACCGAGGAATGCATAGAGGTGCAGCAGCAGTTCACCGAGGGTGCAGATGAATCCACCGATGAGAAACGCCATCGGGATGGTGTAATAACTTTTGGTTTTGGGTGCAGTTTGGTTCTGCATCTCCTGATAGAGTTCTCTGGATACTTTCATAGAAATTCTCCTTTGTTTCCTGTGTAAGGTAAAAAGATTTGAGATGGGTTATAGCATACGAGCCGCAGGCAACTAAAAAAGTTTTTCGGTGCAGCAGTTTTTCAAAAATGC
>HF997899.1:1770-1926 GCA_000433635.1 Ruminococcus sp. CAG:254 | reverse complement strand
GTTTTTTGAACGGTCAATTTCTGCAAAAGCAATGTTTCACATGAAACAAATCAAGAACTGCTCCTAGAGAAAACAATCTTCAACATCCGGCAAAAGGGGGTTCCACCCCTGCTTTTGCCTACCAGCTTGCTGCAATTGCCCCGTTGCCTTGTCCGA
>HF997899.1:0-1639 GCA_000433635.1 Ruminococcus sp. CAG:254 | reverse complement strand
AATCTAATTTGCTTCGCAAATGTGGGCTGCTCGCCCACACCTCGCCAACATTTTTGAAAAAATTGTTGGATCAAAAAACTTTCATTTGCCTGGGGCTCGTTTTTTGCAACAAACATCTGTATATTTTCCTCCCCATCGCTCATACTACCTTTATCACTACGGAAAAAGAAGGTGTTCCTTATGGCAAATTTCATTGGGCAAGGGGTATTCCGCTGCTCGCATCCCATCCCCATCCTTGCAACGGCTGCCATTGCCGGCGAAAAAGAAGGGCAAGGGCCGATGTCTGCCTGCTTCGACCGCATCTGTTCTGACAGCTATTTCGGACAGACTACCTGGGAACAGGCAGAAGGAGCTTTACAACGGGAAACGGTTTCTCTCGCCATTGAAAAGGCAGGCTTACAACCAGAACAGCTTGACGGCATCCTTGCCGGCGACTTGGTCAATCAATGTACCAGCAGTTCCTATGGATTGCGAGGGTTGGAAGTTCCTTTTTTGGGCATCTATGGAGCGTGTTCCACCATGTCAGAAGGGTTACTGCTGGCATCGCTCTTAGCAGACAGCGGAGCAGGCAGACATTTTATTGCTGCAACTTCCTCCCACTTCAGCACCGCAGAACGACAATTTCGCTTTCCGCTCTCCTACGGAGCACAGCGAACGCCAACAGCACAATGGACATGCACCGCCTCCGGAGCAGCGGTTTTAGCTGCAACCGCTGAAACAGAAACGCCCTGCATTACTGGCGGCTGCATCGGACGAATTCAAGACCTCGGCGTAACCGATGCCAATAACATGGGGGCTGCAATGGCTCCGGCGGCAGCAGATACCTATATCCGCTGGTTTCAGGCAAGCGGAACTTCCCCTGCGGATTATGATGCGATTGTTACAGGAGATTTGGGCATCATCGGCAGTAATTTATTCTGCGACTTACTAATGAAACAGGGCTACGATGTAACTGGGATTCATCAGGACTGCGGAGCAAAAATGTTCGACCCAGAAACACAGGATACCCATGCTGGCGGTTCTGGCTGTGGCTGTGCGGGCAGTCTGTTCTGCGGTCACTTCTATCGGCAGCTGGAAACTGGAACATTTCGCCGGATTTTATTTGCTGCAACGGGTGCATTACTCTCTCCGATGCTGATTCAGCAGGGCGAAAGCATTCCGTCTATCAGCCATTTAGTAGAAGTGCAAGGCGTTGTTTCACGTGAAACAACATAAAAAAGGAGGTGTTACTGCATGATTCAGGATTGCTGGATTGCGTTTTTGGTCGGCGGTTTGCTCTGTGCAATTGGACAAGTTCTCATTGACTACACAAAATTAACCCCTGCCCGAATTCTTACGGGATATGTCGTTTCTGGGGTTCTACTGTCTGCGGTCGGGCTTTATCCCAAACTCATCGACTGGGCTGGCGGTGGAGCAAGCGTTCCGCTAACCGGATTCGGAAATCTGCTAGCACAGGGCGTACGGGATGCGATTCGAGAAGATGGATTTTTAGGCGTTTTTACAGGCGGACTGCAAGCTGCTGCTGGCGGATTGTCAGCTGCATTGGGGTTTGGATTGCTGGCAGCCATTTGCTTTCATCCGAAAGATAAATAATTGGCTGCAAAATACGAGCCGCAGGCAACTGCGGTCGAGCTGGCTC
>HF997898.1 GCA_000433635.1 Ruminococcus sp. CAG:254 | reverse complement strand
CGCCGCCTTTCCTCGTGCGACAGCTTTATTATTATAGCACATCGTTTCCCGTTTGTCAAGCAGAGAATCTTCCATATTTTTAATCTTTTTTTGTAGAAATTGTATATTTTCCGCTTTTCTCCTCCGAATATCAAAAAATCGCCCCGATTTTCACCGGAGCGACTGCATTTTATCTGTTTAGTTGTTATCTTTCAAATTTCCATCCTGATAAAAATCAGGAGCGTTGTTATAGTCCTCATTATAAATGCGGAAAATGAATGCGTTCTGCGTTTTGTCGGTGTTTGCTCCATAATAGATAATCAGATTGCCGTTGAATGTATCACAATTCGGAATCAAATAACCATGCTCGCTTGTCTGTTCACCGCTGCCATTGTCATACTGTTCAAAGAGTGCATCTGCCAGTGCAGCTGCAGTATCGGCATCTTCTTCCGAAACACCAATCATATATCTTGCTGCATAGAGTTCTCCTGTATCACCGTTCACCGAAATATCGACATAGGCGGAATAAGGCTGTTTTGTATCTGGATCTGTTCCCATTTCTGCTGGAGTTCCAGAATAGTCAAACGATATCACCCCATCTGCATAGAAGTGCAAGATGTGATCCATAGTCTGTGCTTTATTATTTCCGGTAAAATCCTGATCGCTTTCTTTTGAGCCATATCCCAAATCTGCTACATCTACTCCAGACATCCCACACCGCAGCTTTGTAAAATTCCCAGTGTCTGTTCCCATTCTTGAAACTGTGCTGCCCCAGCCATCTTCTGAAACCGCTCTCGTTGTTTCTAGCACCTTTGAATCTCCTGTGCCATTGCTGCCACATCCTACCAAACCGCCGGCAAGCAGAACAATGGCTGTTGTGCATGCAAATAATTTTTTCATGTAACAGTTCCTCCTTATGATTTCAAAAAGCTGCGTTCACTTCTATCTAAGTATGGCTTTCTTTTATGTGAATAACTTACCGTCTCTGGTTGCGAATGTCATTCACGTTTTCGCATAGTTCCCCGAACGCATACAGTATAATAGCATTCAACCAGCCAATTAATGGGGAAACAAAAATGGCAATAAGCCCAATTATCACAAATATATAACCATCATAGGAATTTGCTCCGATGATAAAACAAGTAACCCCTCCAGCAACACCAATCACAATATGAATTATAAAGAAAATCAGTGCTAACACTTTCAGCTTTGCCCCTGCATTCCGAAAAAGTCCGCTGTTCTTTTTTGGAATCGAATTACTATTATTCTGTGTTGATACGCCATCACTCTGCTGTTGCAACAGATTTCCGCACTGAACACAGTGTTGTGCAGTATCTGAATTGACTCTTCCACAATTTCTACAAGTTTTCATCTGAACTTCCTCCGAATCCCATTTTTGCTGCATAACAGCCTCTTTTTCCCAAATTATACACAAATCATTTTAAGCAATTGTTATAAACTAATAGACAAACAGAAAATTGTAGAAATTTAACAGAGATTCCCACGCAAAAAAACAGTCACGCTTGCTTTTACACCAACGTGACTGTTTCGAGAAATCTATTTTTTCTCTTACTTCTTATTCAGTTGATACAGATAATAACGAGCACCGCTTACATTTTGGCACAATTCCCCGAACGCATGCAAGACAATCATATTTAGATAGGCAAGCAGCGGCGAAATGAGCACATAAGCAACACCAATTGCAATTTCTTCTTCTTTGATGTTCAAATATCCCAAGATTTCCCCACAAACCAGAATGACTGCAAAAATAATTCTTGCGAGCACCTGCAACTTGAGTCCTGCATTCTCCGGAATTTTATCGCTGGAACTCACAATATTTTTTCCGGCAGGCGGAAGCGATTTCCCACAGTTTCCGCATTGCAGTGCATCATCCGGATTTAGAGCATCACAATATTGACAATGACGCATTTTTATTTCCTCCTTTCTCCCTTTCAGAAAACATGCCTCCTGTTTTCTTTTTCTCATTATAACACATATGTATTCACTTGTCAACATATGTGCTCATGTTTTTTCTAAAAACCGTTTATCATAAAAACAGAAAGGGGGTGGATATGCTTGTATCATGCCACATTAAACCCGAAAATTGTCGGGCAAGTGATTGCAGCATTCAGAAAGAAAAAGGGCGTTTCTCAGGAAGTTCTAAGCGGTCTGGCTGACATCGGACGCACACATTTAAGTGCCATTGAACGAGGCGAACGAAAACCGACACTGGAAACACTCTACCGCATCTCTACTGCATTAAATGTTTCTATGAGCGACATTGTAAAAGAGATTGAACGACAAATCGAAAACTAACTTCTCCTACCAACAAAAACAGCCTCGGAATCACTCCGAGGCTGTTTTTTATCAGTAATTCTATTTCTATGACTATCCGCTTACTTCATCAGCTTTACCATAACGGCTTTCTGTGCGTGCAGGCGGTTTTCTGCTTCTTCAAAGATTTCATCAGCGTGAGCTTCAAATACCTTTTCGGTGATTTCTTCTTCCCGATGTGCCGGCAGGCAGTGCAGTACCATTGCATCTGCATGAGCCTGTGCCATTACATCATCGTTAATCTGATAGCCGTTGAAGGCAACCTTCCGCTTTTCTGCTTCGCCTTCCTGCCCCATAGATGCCCAAACGTCTGTAATTACAACGTCTGCATCCTTTGCAGCTTCCAGCGGCTGGTCTGTCAGTGTGAACTTGTCGCCATATGCCTTTGCAAATTCCAGAACCTGCGGGTCTGGGTGATAGCCCTCTGGGCAAGCAATCGAAACTTCCATGCCCACTTTCAGACCACCAACAATCAGAGAATTTGCCATGTTGTTGCCGTCCCCAATAAAGCACATCTTCAAACCGTCAAATGTGCTCTTGCGTTCCCGAATGGTCATCAGGTCTGCGAGTACCTGACAAGGGTGGCTGAAATCGGTCAGTCCGTTGATAACCGGAATGCTGCCGTATTCTGCTAAATCCTCAACTTCCTTCTGTTCAAATGTCCGAATCATGATACCGTTCAGATACCGAGACAATACTCTTGCAGTATCCTGTACCGGTTCGCCCCGTCCAATCTGCAAATCGCTTGCAGACAGGAACAGTGCATGACCGCCCAGCTGATACATACCTGTTTCAAAAGAAACCCGTGTCCGAGTCGATGCCTTCTGGAAAATCAAGCCGATGGACTTGCCCTTCAGGTACGGATGCGGAATGCTGTGCTTCAGTTCATACTTCAGCTGGTCAGCCAAATCCAGAATTTCCAGAATTTCTTCTCCGCTCAGGTCGAGCATCTTCAATAAATGTTTCATAACTTCATACGCTCCTTTTTTGATATTAAAAACTTACTTGCTCAATACGTCTGCTAAGATGGCAACGCCACGATCCAATTCATCCTTGGAAATCGTCAGCGGCGGCAGCAACCGTACCCGGTCTTTTGCCGTCAGCAGCAACAGACCCTGTTCCAATGCAGCATTCACAACATCAATCGCCTTTTTATCTGCATCCAGCTGAATACCAACCATCAAGCCTAAGCCTGTAACTGCCTGTACATGCGGCAGCTTTGCCAGCTTTTCCCGGAGGTAAGCAGCTTTTTCCTGTACGCTTGCAAGGAAACCATCTGCGGTCAGTGTCTGCAAAACAGCCAGTCCACCTGCACAGCAAACCGGATTTCCGCCAAATGTAGAACCATGAGCGGACTTTCCCAGAACACCAGAACACTTTTCATTTGCCAGACAAGCCCCCATCGGCAGCCCGCCAGCAATGCCCTTTGCCAGCGTAACGACATCAGCATGATGTCCGAACTGTTCGCCAGCCAGCAGTGTGCCGGTTCTGCCCATGCCCGTCTGTACTTCATCGGTCATCACCAGAATATCCCGCTTTGCACAACGGTCATAAATAGCATCGACAAAATCCTGTTCCAGTGCCATTACGCCGCCTTCGCCCTGCACATATTCAATCAGAATTGCACAGACGGTATCGTCCAGCTTTGCATCCAAATCCGCAATATCATTTGCAACAACATAATCAAAGCCTTCCAAGAACGGGAAGAAATAGTTGTGGAACACATCCTGTCCGGTTGCAGAGAGGGTTGCCATGGTTCTGCCATGAAATGAATTCACCAGTGTCAGAATCTTATGCCGACCCTTTCCGTATTTATCAAAGCTATACTTTCTTGCCAGCTTGATGGCACATTCATTCGCTTCTGCACCGCTGTTGCAGAAAAACAAGTCGTGATATCCAGTTGCCTTGCAGAGTGCCTCTGCAAAATCTGCCTGTGCTTTTGTATAATACAGGTTAGAAGTGTGCTGCAAGGTCTGTGCCTGCTTGCAAACAGCATTCACCCATGCTTCGTTGCAGTAGCCCAAAGAATTTGTTCCGATACCGCTTCCGAAGTCGATATACTGCTTTCCGGTTTCATCCTGACAGGATTCCTGCTTGCCCTGTTCCAATACAACTGGAAACCGGCCATATGTTCCCATGATATATTGATTTTGCTTTTCCTGTGTTGTCATGTCAAATTCCTCCTTTTTCTCCTGTTTCTATTTCCATCCACTGCAACGGCACGCAGACATTTTGTTTCGCTTTCCGATTTGAAAGAGAAACAGATACTGTTTTTCCGTCATCTCGCAGTGCTTGTATTTCCTGATAATCCGACGCTGTCACCGAATAGGACACTGTTACCGTCTGCCCCGGCGGAATACAAAGGTCGATATCATAATTATTCACACCAGCAGCGTTGATTTCCTCATAGAGCGAAATTGGCTGCAAAGAAAGATGCACCTTGCTGTTATCCGGCTGTTCGCTCTCCGTCACATAAATCTGCGGCAGGTATTTTTCCAGCGTATCGCCAACATTGTGCAGCGTCACCGTCAAATCATACAAAGAATCCGATCCTCCAGCATTTCCTGCAAAGAGTATTGCCTGTTCAATCTGGAGAGAACCGCTGCCCTCGAACGAGGATTTTTCTGCCACTAGTCGCTCTGTCCAATCACAGACCCGAGATTCCAACAGAATCAACACACACAAAGCCACCCAGAGCCATGCGAGCGGATGTTTTTTTACGCTGGGGATGTGTTTCTGAACACAGACATGTTTTTTCACTCGCATCCTCATACGTCCATGCCCTCCATATCGCTTGAATCGGTCACCGTCAGCGGTATTTCATAAACCGTCTGCACTGCTACGGCGTTCTGTGCATACCGATGAGCATCTTCGCTTTCCGTTCCGGCGAAAATACAGAGGTTCAGCTGTTCCAAATCTGTTTCTTCCGGCAACAGAAACAACAAAATTCCCGTTCCGTTATGTAGTTCCCAATCCACACCCATATCCGACAAGTCGCTCCAGATTGCATCACTGCCTGTAACATCGCTCAACGACAACGGCGTAATATACTGGTTCGCCTGTTCGAGTTTTAACGCTGCCCATGCAACATCATCGATTCGCTGTATGCTGCTGTCCGAACTTTTTCCGCTGCTCGTATAGGAAACTGCCAGATATTCGCCGGATTTTGGTGCAGTAATCAGCGTTTGCGGAAACAAATATGCCTGCTGAATGGTAAGCTGATAAGGTTCAATGGAAATGGTCTGCTGCATTTCTATCGTTTCCACTGGATAGGAAACCGGTTCAGAAGTCTGCTTCTGCCGCAGGTAAATCAGATTTTTTCCAATCCGATATCCGAAACTGCTCACCGTCAGCAGCAATCCAACCGTGAAAAGTACCGACAATTTTTTCAGCTTGCGTGATGGCTTTTTCGCAGGGGGCGGCGGTGTTGCCGATTCCTGCTGGTGAACCGTCTGCTCTGTACTGTCCAGAATGACTTGTCCGCAAAATGGACAAATCCAACCGTGCTGTTCATAATCAAATTTCTTTCCGCAAGAAGGGCAGTGTTGTTTCATGTTGTCCTCGTTTCTTTGTTGCTGGGTGTAGATGTTGGGGTGGCTCTTAGAAAAACCGATTGCATTCGGTTCGGCAAATACGCTTCGCTGTTTGCCTTTGGAATCGCAATTGCCCCTGAAACCTTGTTTCGCATTACAGTCTTTTCACTTCAAAGGCAATTGCGATTCTTTCAATTCGCTCTTAGATTTTTGTTTGATTTCGTTGTTCCGTTCTGCTATTTGCTTCGCAAATGTGGGCTGCTCGCCCACACCTCGGCAGCATTTTTGAAAAACTGCTGCACCGAAAAACTTTTCGGTTCATGCTTCGCATATGCGATATTTAGCGGAACTGTGTACCAATGCCTTCACTGGATAGTGTTTCAATCAAGATGGAATGCGGAACTCTGCCGTCAATGATGGCAGTTTTCTTAACCCCTCTCCGAACGGCTTCCACGCAGCAATCAATCTTCGGAATCATACCGCCGGAGATGATGCCCTTCCGCTTCAGGAACGGTACTTCACTGACATTCACGTTCGGAATCAAGGTAGACGGGTCATCCTTATTCCGCAGCAATCCAGCAATATCCGTCATCAGAATCAGATTTTCTGCACGCAGCTGTGCTGCAATCCGAGCAGCTGCGGTATCTGCATTGACATTATAAGTCTGTCCCAGTTCGTCAGAAGCAACGGTTGCAATAACCGGAATATAGCCATTAGAAAGTGCATCTAAAATCGGCTGTTCATTGACACTGGTAATATCACCAACATAACCCAAATCTTCGCCGTTTGCACCAAACTTGCGTTCTGCACGCAGCATATCGCCATCAATCCCGCAAAGTCCCAATGCCTTGCCGTGATTCCGGCTCAGCAGTGTCACCAATTCCTTGTTGACCTTGCCAGCCAGTACCATTTTTACCACATCAACGGTATCCTTGTCCGTATACCGCAAACCGCCGATGAACTTATTTTCAATGTGCAGACGGTTCAGCATATCCGAAATTTCAGGACCGCCGCCATGTACCAACACAACTTTTACGCCCACAAGGGACAGCAAAACAATGTCGCTCATGACTGCCTGCTTCAGTTTTTCGTTGGTCATTGCATTTCCGCCATACTTGACAACTACAATTTTATCGTTGTACTTCTGAATATACGGCAGAGCATCTACCAGTACCTGTGCACGCAATTTATTATAATTTTCCTCCATTTGGAAAGTCCCCTTTCTCTTTTCGCTTATGAACGATAGTCCCCATTGATTTTTACATAATCATAGGTCAGGTCGCAGCCCCATGCGGTTGCAGTGCCTGCACCATCGCCGACAGAAACCAGAATCTGAATTTCATCTTCCAGCAAAATTTTCTTTGCTTCTTCTTCGGAGAATGCAACGCCTGCTCCATGTTCACAAACCAGTACCGAACCGGCACGAGATGCGAGCGTTACAGAAACAGCGTGAATGTCGAATTCTGCCGGTGCATATCCAACGGCACACAGCACTCTGCCCCAGTTGGCATCTGCTCCGAACATCGCACACTTAAACAGCGGCGAACAAATCACGCTCTTTGCAATGATGATAGCAGTATCCAAATCCTTTGCACCGGATACTGTGCATTCCAACAGCTTGGAAGCCCCTTCGCCATCTTTTGCAAGCTTTCGGGTCAGGTTCATCATGACAATATACAATGCCTGCCGGAAAACGGCATAATCTGCATTCTGTTCGGTAATCTCTGCATTGCCAGCCAGACCGGACGCCATCACCATACAAGTATCATTGGTGGACTGGTCGCCATCGACAGACAAACAGTTATAAGTTACCTTTACCACATCGGACAAAGCTGTTTGCAGCAGTTCCGCAGAAATTGCAGCGTCTGTGGTGATACAATTCAAGGTCGTTGCCATGTTCGGGTGAATCATTCCGCTGCCCTTTGCCATACCGCCGAGGTGACAAGTTTTTCCGTCCAGTGTAAAGGAAACTGCCACTTCCTTAGAAACAGTATCTGTGGTCATAATTGCAGTTGCTGCCTCTAAATTTCCATTCGGAGAGAGCTTCTCACACAATACCGGAATTGCTTTTTCAATCGGCTCTAACGGTAAAATCTGCCCGATGACACCGGTGGACATAACCATTACTTCTTCCGGTGCAATGCCCAGTGCATCGGCGGTCAGCTTGCACATTGCTTCTGCCTTTTCTTCACCGTCTGCATTGCAGGTGTTGGCATTCTTTGAATTGGCAATCAAAGCCCGTGCCTTTCCGCCCGTTGCAGCCAGGTGCTTCTTCATTACCAGAATGGGTGCACCTTTTACTTTATTCTGTGTATAAACCGCAGCGGTGTTACAGAGGGTATCTGCAACCACCAATGCAATATCATTTTTTTCCTTGCCGATTTCTCCTTCGTTGCTGTCCGGAGCCATCGCCTTTTTGATGCCGCAATATGTACCGCTTGCCTGAAATCCCTTTGCAGCACAGATTCCGCCATCCAGATAGGTATAGCCTTCAAATGCTTTCATGCTTGTTCCTCTTTCCCTGTTGGATTGCTCCTGTTTCAGGAGAATTGATTTTCCTTTTTCTGCCACACGCTGACAATCTGTTCCACCGTCTGCCGGACAAATTCATCCAGCTGTTCCGCTAACCAAATACGGTTCCGGCGGTGCAACGGGTTCTGCATATCGCTCCCGCAATTCCTGTAACTTCAGCATTCGTGTGTCTTCTGCATAATACGGCAAAATGCCTGCTCTAAAATTGCCCCTGTTTCAGGAAAATTGATTTTCCTTTTTCTGCCACACGCTGACAATCTGTTCCACCGTCTGCCGGACAAACGCATCCATCTGTTCCGCTGTAACCAAATACGGTTCCGGCGGTGCAACAGGTTCTGCATATCGCTCCCGCAGTTCCTGTAATTTCAGCGTTAGCGTATCTTCCGCATAATACGGCAAAACATCATTTGGAAATGCTTTTGTCTGCTGTGCCAGTTCCCACGCTGGAAACGATTTTGCCTGTCGGCAAAACGCCTGCTCCAAATACGTCAAATTCTGCCGCAGCAGTCCATCATAGGGTGTTCCGGTAAAATGGGCAATGCCCAACTTCTGCTTCAACGGCTTTAGAATCTGCCGAATCCATTCCACATCCGTCCGGAGATGGGCTTCATAGCCCCGATAAAATGCCGTTTTCTCCGGCGTTAATGCTGGATTTTGCAGGTATGCCCGACAAAACGCCTCTGCATCAATATCCCGTTTCTTTCCGGTCGGTGTCCAGTGGGTCGTTGCAGAATCCGGCACATAAACATGCGGAGATACCTCCACGCCGCCATCTGGTGCGAGATTTCCAACGACAAACGGCAATTCCGGCAGCGTTTGCAGCGGCTGCCAGCGATTCCGCAAGGCATCCGCTACCCGCAGATGGATGACCCACGTTGCCATTAGAGCAGTCCGGTGGTTTCGTCAATGCCCATCATAATATTCAAGCACTGAACCGCTGCACCAGATGCACCCTTTCCAAGGTTGTCTAGACGTGCACACAGCAATACTTGGTCAGCACTGCCGAATACAAAAATCTGCATCAGGTTTGTATCCCGTAAGTCGTTCGAGGACAGCTTGAACGGTGTCATTTCTTCGCTGGTGAGCAACGGCATCACCTTGACAAAGTTCTGTCCCTGATAGTGTTCTGCATACATTGCATGAACAGCTTCCGGTGTAACAGAATGTCCAGCAATTGCAGACTGTACGGATACGCAAACGACCATGCCATTGAAGAAGTCGTCTACAATCGGGGTAAACATCGGCTTGTTTGCCAGTCTGGAAATCTTCTGCATTTCCGGCAGGTGTTTATGATTGTTTGCCAGCCCATAAAACCGAGGGCTTTTCGACTCTTCCGGACAATCTGGCGACTGAATTTCTGCAATCATCTTATTGCCGCCGCCGCTGTAACCGGAAACTGCAAAGCACTGTACCGGATAATCTGCACCAATGATGCCATGCTGCACCATCGGATAAACCAACGCATTAAATCCGCTTGCATAGCAGCCCGGAACGGCAACCCGTTTCGATGTCCGGATTTTCTCCCGATGTGCAGCGGATAATTCCGGAAAACCATATGCCCAGTCTGGATTGATACGATGTGCAGTGGATGCATCAATCACCCGCACATCTGGGTTTTCAATCAGAGAAACGGCTTCTCTGGCTGCTGCATCCGGCAGGCACAAAAATGTGTAGTCACTGCTGTTAATCAACCGTTTCCGTTCCGCAGCGTCTTTCCGCTTTTCCGGGTCAATTTGCAGCAAAGTAATATCGTTCCGGTTTGCAAACCGGTTTAAAATTCGCAGACCAGTTGTTCCAGCCTGTCCATCAATAAATACATTTACGCCCATGCTTTTCTCATTCCTTTTCGTTCCGCAGCCCCAGCCAAACGCTTACCGCACAGGTTGCCAGAATCACAACAATCAGCCAGATTCTAGAAGCTGTCATACCCAGATTCCAGACCAGACCAATCAAGCATTCTCCCAGCACCAACACCAGCACAGCGAGCAGGCAGAGCGGAACAATCCATTTTAATCGATTTTTCATTGCAATTTTTACTTATTCCCAGCTTGCTAAAATATTCTTGACCTGTTCCAACTGAACAGCAACTGCCTTCGGAGAAGGGCCACCCTGAGAAACTCTGCCCTTTACACAGGTTTCCAAGCTGATGGCATCATAAATATCCTCTGTAAACAGCGGTGTCATTTCCTGATAGGCTTCAAGTGGCAGAGTTTCGAGGGTCAGATTTTCCCGAATGCACTTTGCAACGAGTGTACCAGAAATCTTATAAGCATCCCGGAATGGCATGCCCTTCTTTACCAGATAATCTGCACAGTCGGTTGCATTGATAAAGCCCTTTGCAGCAGCTGCACGCATATTATCTTTCCGAACGGTCATTGTTGCAATCATCGGGATGAAAGTTTCCAGACACAGTTTCACAGTATCGACTGCATCGAAAATGGCTTCCTTATCTTCCTGCATATCCTTGTTATATGCCAACGGTGTGCCCTTCATCATAACTAACAATGTCTGCAAATCACCGTAAACCCGAGCAGTCTTACCCCGAATCAGTTCGGTGATGTCCGGATTTTTCTTCTGCGGCATGATGGAAGAGCCAGTTGCAAAGGCATCATCCAATTCAATAAACTTAAATTCCCAAGAGCACCACAGAATGACTTCTTCGGAGAACCGAGAAAGATGCATCATAATCAGAGAAATGGCGTTTGCCAGTTCAATACAATAATCCCGGTCAGAAACGCCATCCAAGCTGTTTGCCATCGGAGCATCAAAGCCCAGCAGTTCTGCGGTCTGTTCCCGATTGATGTGGTAAGTTGTTCCTGCCAGAGCACCGCTGCCCAGCGGACAAACATTCATTCGCTTTTCGGTGTCATCCAGTCTGCCCAAATCCCGCAGCAACATCTGTACATATGCCAGCAGATGATGTGCAAACGTCACCGGTTGTGCACGCTGCAAATGGGTATAGCCCGGCATTACCGTTTCGGTGTGCTGTTCCGCAACATTCACCAGTGTTTTGCAGAGTTTCCGCACCAGTGCCCGAATTTCTGCGATTTCTGTCCGCAGATATAGCCGCAAGTCCAATGCAACTTGGTCATTTCTCGAACGAGAAGTATGTAGCCGCTTTCCGACATCGCCATACCGCTTTGTCAGTTCTGCTTCTACAAACATATGAATGTCTTCTGCATTCGGGTCAAATTCCAGCTTTCCGCTGTCCAAATCGGCTAAAATTTCCTTCAAGCCCTGAATAATCTGTACACTGTCTTCTTTCGGGATAATGCCGCAGTCGCCCAGCATGGTTGCATGTGCAATACTGCCTTCAATATCCTGCCGGTACATTCTTGCATCAAAGGAAATAGACGAGTTAAAAGCGTTTACGCCTGCATCAATTTCCTTTGAAAATCTTCCTGCCCATAAAGCCATACGATAACGTCCTTTCTATCGGTGCAGGGTTCTTTCTCTGCACCATCGAAAAAAGCCGGCATGGAAGCCGGCTTTTCTGTTGATTCGTCCTAAAAAATACAGCTGCTTACTTGCCACGCTTCTGGTCGAGCTTTGCCTTTACATGAATCGGCAGACCGAACAGATTGATAAAGCCTTCTGCATCCTTCTGGTTGTAAACATCTTCTGCATCAAAGGTTGCAACTTCTTCATCATACAGAGTGTACGGAGAAGTAACACCAGCGTTGATGATATTGCCCTTGTACAGCTTCAGCTTTACATCACCAGTTACTGTCTTCTGGGTTTCGTTGACAAATGCAGTCAAAGCTTCCCGCAGCGGTGTATACCACTGACCGTTGTATACGATGTCAGCGAACTTAATGCTCAGGTACTGCTTGACTCTTGCAGTTTCCTTGTCCAGTGTGATGGTTTCCAGAACATCGTGTGCGTGGTACAGAATCGTACCGCCCGGTGTTTCATAAACGCCTCTGGACTTCATACCAACCAGACGGTTTTCTACGAGGTCAGCCAGACCAATGCCATTTTCGCCGCCCAGCTTGTTCAGGGTTTCAACGATTTCAACGCCGCCCATTTTCTTGCCGTCGATGGCAGTCGGGATACCCTTTTCAAAGTGAATGGTTACATAAGTCGGCTTGTCCGGAGCATCAATCGGAGAAACGCCCAGTTCGAGGAAGCCTTTCTTTTCATACTGCGGTTCATTTGCCGGGTCTTCCAGATCCAGACCTTCGTGAGACAGATGCCACAGGTTCTTATCCTTGGAGTAGTTGGTTTCCCGGTTAATCTTCAGCGGAATGTTGTGTGCTTCTGCATAGTCGATTTCTTCGTCACGGCTCTTGATCGACCATTCTCTCCACGGAGCGATGATCTTCATATCCGGAGCATATGCCTTGATTGCTAGTTCAAACCGAACCTGGTCGTTACCCTTACCGGTTGCACCGTGGCAAATGGCATCTGCACCTTCTTCGAGTGCGATTTCAGCCAGCTTCTTGCCGATGATCGGTCTTGCAAAAGAAGTACCCAGCAGATACCGATTTTCATAAACAGCACCAGCCTGTACGGTCGGGAATACATAATCGTTTACAAATTCATCCTTCAGATCCAGAACGATGAGCTTAGAAGCACCGGTCTTGATTGCCTTTTCTTCCAGTCCGTCCAGTTCTGTACCCTGTCCAACGTCAGCAGAAACAGCGATAACTTCGCAGTTATTATAATTTTCTTTCAGCCACGGAATAATGATAGATGTATCCAGTCCGCCCGAATAAGCCAGAACGACTTTTTTAATTTCCTTTGCCATAGGGAACGCCTCCAGTTTTGTTTTCAAAATTGTCATCAGCAACCATCCGCCAGAAAGCAGCGGTTGTGCTGTCACTGCTTTCTATTATACACGCTTTTTTGGAAATGTCAAGCATTTCTGTATAAATATGCATGAAAAATTTTTGTTAACCGCTCTTTTATGAATAATATTCATTTTAAATGAATATTTTGGAGCGTTTTCCTGCATATATGCATTTCCCATGCATAAAGCCCACAAAAACAGAAAACGCTGTCCCCCACTCCAACAGAGCAGGCACAGCGTTTCTTCTGGTGAAACTTTTCATTTCTTACAGATTTTGCAAATCATCGGCTCAGGCATCCGTTCTTTCATAGGCTGCCAGAATTTCAACGACAAATAATTTATGCAGTGGGTCAGCGTTATACCATCTCTGGTAAGTTTCCGGAATCAAAAACCCCTCCGTCTTCAACATATCAGTATACTGTTTCTTGCAAATCAGAACCAGCTTTGCTTCTGCAAACGTTGCAATGCTGCACACTGGGATTCCTCAACGTGAATACTTTGGAGCATTTTTCTGTATATATGCATTTCCCATGCATAAGCCCACAAAAAACAGAAAACGCTGTCCCCCACTCCAACAGAGCAGGCACAGCGTTTCTTCTGGTGAAACTTTTCATTTCTTACAGATTTTGCAAATCATCGGCTCAGGCATCCGTTCTTTCATAGGCTGCCAGAATTTCACCGACAAATAATTTATGCAGTGGGTCGGTGTTATACCATCTCTGGTAAGTTTCCGGAATCAAAAATCCCTCCGGCTTCAGCATATCAGTATACTGTTTCTTGCAAATCAGAACCAGCTTTGCTTCTGCAAACGTTGCAACACCATCCAATTCGACTGGTGTCAGCCCTGTTTCCTTTGCCTTGTCGCAATCTCTGCCGGAATGTGTGCCACAGAACTGCAACGCTGCACGCTGGGATTCCTCAAAAAATGACACACTGAAACAGTCGTTCTGCTCCATAAACGGAAGAGTATGTCGATTCGTCCGAACACCACAGAGGAAAGACGGCTTTCCCCACATTTCACCCATAAAGCCCCATGATGCGGTCATGGTGTTATAATCGGACAGACCGCCGGCGGTCAGTAAGTACCACTGTTTTCCAATCATATCAAATGGATTCCACTGGATTTCGGAAAGTGTTTTTTGTTCAAACTGCATATTGATTCAGCCTCCTGCATAAAATATATTTATGCGGCTTTTGGAATCTGGATGTTCCGCTTTCCAAAAACCGGAGGGAATCCAAATTCGCTTATGCCCACCGCCGTTTATTTCGGCGGTATTGCAGCCGCAATTTATCCGTAATCAACGCAATAAATTCGGAGTTGGTCGGCTTGCCTTTTGCCGTATTGACCGTATATCCGAAGAAAGTATTTAACGTATCCAAGTCGCCCCGATCCCATGCAATTTCAATGGCGTGACGAATGGCACGCTCCACACGGGACGAGGTGGTATCAAAATGTTTTGCCACTGCGGGATAGAGCATTTTTGTGACGCTCTCTAACAATTCCTGATTGTCAATCGAAAGCAAAATGGCTACCCGCAGATAATGATACCCTTTGATGTGTGCAGGGACACCCAGCTGATGAATCGTTTCGGTTACAACGAACTCCAAATCTTCTTCTATCTCTTTGGTTGGTTCTTTCTGGTCGCCCTGTACCAGCCGAATGATTCTCTGTCCCAGCATCTCCAAATTGAATGGCTTCAGCATAAAATAAGATGCACCTGACTCCATCGCCTGTTTCTCTATAAATGCACTATCATATGCTGATGTTACAATAAAATAGGGTTGCTTGCCCGTTCCGGAACGGACACGCCGCATGAGTTCCATCGCATCGAGATTCGGTAAAACCGCATCCACGATGACCACATCCGGTGCGTCATGCTGAATCGCATCGACGAGTGTCCGTCCATCCTTTCTTCTGGTAATGACGTACAGACCGGCTGCCCGCAGGCTGCTGGCACATGCGATGCCGTATTCCGCACTATCATCACCAATCAAGACTTTGATTTTGCTGTCCATTTTGAGGTCTCCTCCCTTTTTCTCAACCTACTAGTATCATTTTAACACAATTACAACATTTCTGCAAGAGAAGATGTTGTCGATTTTTGTCAAAAAAGAGAGAATTCCATAAAATATCACAAAATCGACAACGAGTTTTTCATAACAATTCTATGATTTTTCATTTTTTACAGATTCTCGCAGACAAATGAAACGGATTTGCGACATTCTTGTTACATTTTCCAATCATTTTAGAGATTTGGACAAGCTGCCGATTTTCCGGATTGTTCCATCCAAATTACCCGGTCATTTGCCTACAATAATCGCCCCAAATCGGTACATAGTATTCTCAGAATGCAAGGGTTGCATTCTAGATTTGAAGAAAGAAGGTTCTTTATGCAAACATGGTTTCGCCGCCTTGCTGCGGCAATGCTGCTGACAGTGCTTCCCGTCTATGCAGCTGCCGGATACTATGCCTGGCGGCTGCCGGACAGCTATTATGTCCGGAATGGTTCTGCACTGGCACTCTCCACCGCCCTGCACATCACCGCAGAATCTGAACCAGAACAAGTTAAGGCTGCCTTTTCCAGCACCGCTGCAACCGAAGAACAGTATACACTATGTCTATTCGGCATTGTTCCAATTAAGACCGTTTCGGTACAAACCATTACAGCTCCATCCTTTATCCCCTGCGGTCAGCCATTCGGCATTAAGCTGCACATGGATGGTGTCATGGTCGTGGGATTTGGAAACGTCACCAGTACCGATGGCACTTGCTGTCCGGCAGAAGATGCCGGCTTTCAAAAAGGCGATATGATTCACGCCATCAACACTGTTCCTGTCAACAGCAGTGAGGAGGTACAAACTTCCATTCGCAATGCTGGCAGCGAACCGCTCTCAATTACCATTCAACGAGAGGGAAAAGAACAGACGCTGACGGTGCATCCCGTCTATTCCACCGCTGACCAGCAGTATGAAACAGGGCTATGGGTACGGGACAGCACTGCTGGCGTTGGCACATTTACGTTCTATGAGCCGGAAAGCGGTGCATTCGGCGGACTGGGGCATCCCATCTGCGACACGGACACCGGAACGTGTATCCCCATCTCAGAGGGCGAAGCCTGCCCTGTTCAGATTCAAGGCGTTCAAAAGGGCAGTGCCGGAAAGCCGGGGATGTTACAGGGGCAGTTCTTAGACGATGCCGAGCCATTCGGCAAGCTGCTCTGTAACAATCGCTGCGGCGTATTTGGCATGCTGAATCAAAATCCAGCCCCGAACACAGAAGCGATTCCCATGGCGTTCAAGCAGGAAATTGTCCCCGGAGAAGCCACCATTTTTTGCACCATCTCCGGCACAGAACCCGCATCGTATACCATCGAAATTGAAGAAATCGATTACAATGGCAGCGACAGCACACAAAACATGGTGCTCTCTGTCACAGATCCTACCCTGTTACAGGAAACCGGCGGAATTGTACAGGGAATGAGCGGCAGCCCGATTCTGCAAAATGGAAAACTCGTCGGTGCTGTCACGCATGTATTTGTCGATGACCCAACCAAAGGGTATGGGATTTTCTGTGAAAACATGGTGCGATTCGGACAAGTTGGCTCGTAACCGCACCCACTCACCCAAAAAAGCATATAAAAAACCTCACAGAAGAACGAATGCCCTTTCGGGTGTTCTCTCCTGTGAGTTTTCACGAAATCTCGTGATTCATTCAGATTGTGCTTACCAATTGTGAAAAGGCAACATACTGTTATCTTGTTTCTTCGCTAAAGCCACTTTCTACCAGTTCTACCAGTGCATTTACAGCAGCCTGTTCATCTGCACCATCAGCAATAATCTTGATCTGTGTACCGCCAATGATTCCCAAGGACAAAATGCCCAGCAGGCTCTTTGCGTTTACACGACGTTCTTCCTTTTCGATCCAGATAGAGGAACGGAATTCGTTCGCCTTCTGAATAAAGAATGTAGCCGGTCTTGCGTGCAGACCAACCTGATTCTGTACCATTACATCTTTACTGTACATAAACAAACTCTCCCATCTTATATATTGAAAATTTACTTTCCCAACTTCATTGCAGCTTTTGGCTGCCAGTGCCTTTCACTATTTTCATTATAGCGGATTTTCCCAGGTCTGTCAACGCACAATTTGCGAAAAAAGGTGCTTTTCCAAAAAAATTCTATGCATTGTCGCAAACGCTGTTACACAATCCGGCCCATTTTGTGTATAATCACAACACTAAAAACTGTTGATTTTTTTCACTCACAGTTTGTTAAAATGGGGTAACTGTTTTTCTCTATTTTTTGTCAACATACTTTGCATAAAGATCCGGACGTTTTTCTCTGGTTTCCTGTAAGCTGGCAGCAAACCGCCAAGTTTCAATATTTTTGTGGTGTCCGGACAGTAAAACTGGTGGAACAGCCTGCTCATGCCAGACTTCTGGACGGGTATACTGCGGATATTCCAGCAAGCCGTTATAATGGCTCTCCTCTTCAAAACAGACAGCATCTGGCAACACGCCCTCGCACATTCTTGCAACGGCATCCGTCAGAACTAATGCTGGCAGTTCTCCGCCCGTCAGCACATAGTCCCCGATGGAAATCTCCTCGTCTATTATGGTATCCAAAATTCGCTGATCAATTCCCTCATAATGCCCGCAAAGCAAAAATAAATGCGGCAGCTGCGATAATGCAACGGCTTTTTGCTGTGTGAACACACTGCCTTTCGGAGAAAGATAAATACAATGCGGTTTGGACTCTCGTTCTGCACAGACTGCCTCCCAGCAGCGATAAATCGGGTCTGCCTGCATGACCATGCCTCGTCCGCCGCCATATGGCACATCATCCACACGCTTGTGCTTGTTCAGCGTATAATCCCGAATGTTCCAGCACTGCACGGAAATCGCACCGCTTTTCTGTGCTCTGCCGAGAATGCTCTCCTGTAAAACCGCATCACACATTTCCGGAAACAGGGTTGCAATGTCAATTTGCATCCAATAAGCCCTCCAATGGTCGAATTTTCATGCAGTGTTCTTCTATGTTTGTTTCTACAATGACATCCGGAATGGCTGGAATCAGAAGTTCCTTTCCACCCTCTGCCTGTACGACATAGACATCATTCGCTCCGGTTTGCAGGACATCTTTCAGTGTTCCGTAAGCCGTTCCATTGTCTGCATCTATAACATCCAGACCAATCAAGTCCTGAATGAAATACGTTCCCTCTTCCAGTTCGACATCTTCCCGATTCAGATATAAAATCTGATTGCGGAGCGTTTCTGCCTGTTCTGGGGTGTCATAACCTTCCAAATGCAGCAGCACCATGTTTTTTTGTGGGCGAGCGTGGGATACTTCCACTTCTTTCTTCTCTTTTCCCAAGTATAACACCGGAAATTCACATAGAAATTCCGCATCATCACACCAAGGCTGTACCTTTACATCGCCACGCAGCCCATGCAGGGTGACGATTTTTCCAATCTCTAAATACGATTTCATCTGCGTTTCTCTCTCCTTACTGCCGTTCATAATATGCCATGCCGGCGGACGGTTCAAAATAGGTTCGCAGGTAACCGTCCACGGAAACCACCACAAATTCGTTGGTATCGGCTAAATAATACACGTCGTCGCCGTCCTCTGATTCATACTTGTGCAGAACTTCCGGATTCGCAATGACGGCATTCGCTGCCGCTTCATAGGCGGCTGCACTGTCAAACCCCATTTCAATTCCATGCTTTTCATAATGGCTTTCCAATAATGCATCTGTTCGGAATGTATAATAGGATGCCCCTTTTGCATCCGAAACCAGTGTCATTGCCGGAGCAGATTCCGTCTGTGCTGGTGCTGTTGTCTGCATGGAAACCGTCGTGGTTTCGGTCGCTGCGGTGGTCTGATAGGTTTCGGTTGCGGCAACCGTGGTTTCCGAACCGGAAGCAGTCAGAGCATCAGATGAAGATGATTCTTCCGGCGAATCCTGCAAATACTGCACGCCGGTAATGCCGCCAATCAGGACGAACAAGGCTGAGGCGATGGTAATTCCAATCTTTTTCGGATTCATAAGGGAATCGCTCCTTTCAAAAAGTTCTGCTTACAAAAACAGACGTGCCGTTTCCGGTACGCCTGTTCTGCGGTGATTCAATCAATTTCAACTGCAATTTTCTGATTGCTCTTTGCAGCACCAGAACGCATGATGATCCGAATCGCACGGGCAATTCTGCCCTGCTTGCCGATGACACGACCCATATCGTCTGCCGCAACGTGCAGATGATATACAATCACGCCTTCTTCATTCGGTGCGTCTTCGGTAATTGCAATTGCAGACGGGTCTTCTACCAGACCAGCTACAATTGTCCGTAATAATTCCTGCATGATGCTCCTCCTTCTCTCAGAAAGGGAAAACGGATGTCAGCACTGACGATTCCGTTCCGGCTCATCCATTCTTCTTAGAGAATGCCTTCCTTCTTCAGGATGCACTTTACAGAATCGGTCGGCTGTGCACCGTTACCCAGCCACTGCTTTACCTTGTCAGCGTCAACAACAACTGCTGCCGGATTCTTGGTCGGGTCATAAGAACCGATTTCTTCGATGAATCTGCCATCTCTCGGGTACCGTTCATCTGCTACTACGATACGATAAAAAGGAGCCTTCTTTGCACCCATTCTTCTCAGTCTGATTTTTACTGCCATTTTGGTTTCCTCCATGTTACTCTTGTAATTTTTTATTGGCACACGCTCCGAAAGCGTGCAATCTATCTCCAGCAGTTAACCTGCGGGAATGCATATTATTTTTTCGGCATCAGCCCCGGCGGAACGCCTGGAATGTTACCCGGAATACTGTTCTGGAGCTGTTCCAGATTCATGCCGGCAAGCTGCTTTCTGGCACGCCGACCCAGTTTTCCGCCTTTGCTGCCAAACTGCTTCATCATCTTTTGCATCTGCTCGAACTGCTTTAACAGCCGATTGATTTCTTCCACCTTTGTACCGCTGCCGGCTGCAATTCGCCGCTTGCGGGATGGATTGATGATGGAGGGCTTTGCCCGTTCTGCCTTGGTCATTGAAGTAATCATTGCTTCGATTCGGACAAACTGTCTGTCATCCAAATCAACATCTTTCATCTTATCGCCGACACCCGGCAGCATTCCAATAATCGACTTGAGTGAACCCATTTTTTGAATCTGCCGCAGCTGATCCAGCAGGTCATTCATATCGAACTTATTTTCTTCCAGTTTCTGTGCCAGTTTTCTGGCATCTTTTTCATTGACGGTGCTTTCTGCCTTTTCAATCAGCGTCAGCACATCGCCCATTCCCAGAATACGGGATGCCATTCGTTCCGGATGGAACGGTTCAAAATCATCCAGCTTTTCGCCCATGCCGACGTATTTAATCGGCTTGCCGGTTACTGCCAGAACGGACAAAGCTGCACCGCCACGGGTGTCAGAGTCCAGCTTCGACATCAAAACACTGTCGATTCCCAACGCATCATCAAATGCCTTTGCAACATTGACAGCATCCTGACCGGTCATCGCATCGACAACCAACATGATTTCATCTGGATGGGTGAGTTCTTTCAGCTGCTTCAATTCTTCCATCAGCTCTAAATCGATGTGCAAGCGTCCGGCAGTATCCAGAATGACAACGTCATGCCCGTGGTCTTTTGCAAACTTCATCGCTTCTTTTGCAATAATCATCGGGGAAATCTGTCCCATTTCAAATACTTTTACGCCAGCCCGTTCGCCAACAACCTGCAACTGATGAATCGCAGCCGGACGATAAATATCGCACGCAACGAGGAGCGGATAATGTCCCTCTTTTTTCAGCATCTTTGCCAGCTTTGCTGCATGGGTCGTTTTACCAGAACCCTGCAAACCGCAGAACATAATCACACACGGCGGCTTTGACGGGAAATTGATGCGTGCATTGTTGTTGCCCATCAGGGCACACAATTCTTCGTTTACAATCTTGACAACCTGCTGTGCCGGAGTCAGGCTGTTTAACACTTCTTCTCCGACCGCACGGGCAGAAACCTTTGCTACAAAATCCTTTACGACTTTATAGCTGACATCGGCTTCGAGCAATGCCATCCGGACTTCCCGCATGGCTTCCTTTACGTCTGCTTCTGTGAGCTTTCCGTGCGAACGCAGTTTTTTGAACACGTTTCCAAGCTTATCTGACAATCCTTCAAACGCCATGGTGAAACCCTCCCTGCTGTCGTTTTTCGTTTAGAGCAGCTCTAAGCCCGCTTCCACACAGCTGCAAATCGCAGCACAGGCATGCTGTACCGCAGGTTCGGCACGATTGGCTGCCAGTGTTTCCGCTGTCTGGGCAATTGCCGCATAATTTTGCCGCAGTGCACAGAGTTTTTCTGCAAACTGCAGCTTTTCTTCCATATCATTCAGCACTTGTTCGCTGCGTTTTACGCTATCCCGCACAGCCTGCCGGGTTGTCCCCGTCAGGGCGGCGATTTCGCCAAGCGACAAGTCTTCGCTGTAATAATGCGTCATCATTTCTTGCTGTCGGGGGGTCAAGAATGCCCCATAGCAATCCAATAAGAGAATGATTCGCAAATCCTTTGCCATGTCCAGCCCTCCGTTATCTGTAAAGGTAGACTGCTTTACAAGTATAACGGATTTTTCGGGATTTGTCAAGGGGGTTTTACAATTTTTTTCAGAGATTCAACTTTCTGCACACTTTTTGCGGGTTCTGTCGCTTTTTCTGTAATTATGCACAAAAGCAGGGTTCTTTTTTCGACACAAGATAAATGTTTCCACGTTTTTTTCACGGTTTATCTGCATTTACATTGACTTTCCCCCAGAATTCTGCTATACTATAAACAATATGCAGCAGAATTTCCAATCGGGAAATCAAACCTGCAAACCGACAAGCGACACCGCAAAAAAAGAGCGGTGTCATGCAGAAAGGACGATTTTTTTATGACGTTTTTTGAAATGTTTGACGCAGCAAAAGCTGGATTTGCAAATGCCGATGTCAGCGGTCTGAATGGTCACGTTGCCATTCAGATTGAAGTAACCGAGGATGGCTGTGGCATCTTCTATGCAGAAGTAACCGATGGGGTACTGAATGTACAGCCGTATGATTATCGTGATAACACCGCCGCAGTTACCCTGCCGCACAGCACTTTGTTTGCACTGCTGCGGAGAGAAACCACACTGCCGGAAGCCGTTGCACAGGAAAAGGCATTTGTACAGGGATGCATGGAATCTGCTGCAAAGCTGTTTGCTGCTGTACCAGCTCCAAAGAAGGCAGAAGCTCCGAAAAAAGAAGCTGCTCCGGCAGAAGAAAAGAAGCCGGCTTGCTGCAAGGCAACTGCTGCTGAAACCAAGAAAGAAACCACTTGTAAGGCTGCTGCTACTCCGGTTATTGAAGAAAAGAAAGAAGCTGCAACTACTCCTGTAAAGGCTACCGCTCCGGTCGTAGAAGAAAAGAAGGAAGCTGCTGCAACCACTGCAAAGGCTGCTGCTCCGGTTGTTGAAGAAAAGAAGGAAGCTGCTACCGCTACCACAACTACTACAACTGCACCGAAAACCGCTGCTGCAAAGACGGTCAACAGAAAGGCAACTTCCAAGCCAATGACCAAACACAACAACAGAAGAAAGTAAGCATTTTCTCTTTCAATTTCAATGCGAAACAAATAGAATTCCCAGCACGGTTGATTTTCCACAAACTGTGCTGGGAATTTTTCTTTTTCCAATTGCTTTTCCCCATTTTGCAGAATTTCTCTGAAAATACGAGTCTGCTTTCAACGAATTTTCCACATCGCCTGTGACTGTTTCATTTTGAGAAATCCAGCATTTCAGCTGCTTTTTGCTTTGACTTTGTTTCAAATAAGCAAAAGAAAAAAGACCTTTGCCACCGGTTCGTTCCGGCTGCACAGGTCTTTTTTTCGTCATTTTTGTAAGAGAGCTTGCATTAATAAATCGGCAGTGCTGTGTAATGACCAATCAGGTGCTGTAAAATAACAGCAACGTCTGCTTCGTCCAACACGCCATCTGCAACACAATCGGCATTTGCCATTTGTTCATGGGATAAAAATACCATACCATTGATGTGCTTTTGCAGAAGAACGGCATCAATTGCAGTAACTTCGCCGTCACCATCGACATCCCCATACAGGGTTGCAGCAACGCCATGATTCTTGTTGTCATCAATTGCAGCTGCGGTGGTCGTTGTAACAGTTTCTTCGGTTGCAGAAGTTTCGGTTTCTGTTACTTCTGCGTCCGTTTCTACAGTTGTCGTTTCTTCCATTGTGATTGCTTCTGTAGTTGTGGTTGTTTCTTCTGTTGTAGTGATTTCTTCAGAAATGGTTGTCATTTCTTCCGTTGTGGTTGTGGTTTCAGTAGTAGTGGTGGTTGTTTCTTCTTCCGGAACGGTTGTCACATCCGGCATTACCGTCAGGTAATCCATGGAGCAATAACCGTTCTTGCCCTCATACGTTACGGCTGCCCACTTGCCATCTGCCATTGTTACAGTAACCACTGCGTTTTTCGGCAGGGTTGCAACAACAGAAGCGGATGTGGACGGATTACTTCTCAAGTTCAGAGCAGAAGCAGTGACAACATAAGTGCCTGCATAGCTGTCTGAAAAATCAGAAGTAACCACAGTAGTTGTTTCCTGTGTCGGTTCGTCGGTTGGGTCGGTAACCGGAGCGGTGGTTTCCGTATCTCCGTCACCAATGTTCATACTCAGAAGGCTCTGATAAACCATGTTGGTACGCTGTACAAACGCAGCGTCCGAATTGTAGCTGTCATTCATTGCGGCACGATACATATCATCCAGAGAAACTGCACCGTAAGAACCAGCATAGCCGGCTGCACGGGAAGCAATTCTGGAAGCGATGCCGCTGCCAAAGTTGTAAATATCGGCATACATGACCAATGCACCTTCGCTCACCAGTCCTTTATTCTGACCGGAAACGATGTAACCCTGTACATCGGAATAAGCGAGTGCGTCCTGTGCTGCAATACCAGCATCCGTTGTCAGCAGTGTTGCAACGGCACTTCCCTCAGAAACTGTGAATGTTCTGTAATTCCAGTTTGAAGAAGACAGGATTTCATTGTAAAGGGTGCTGCCCAGAGTGGACTGGGACAAGTCCGGAGCACTATAGCAAATGCTCTGGAGTAAGCCCAGTGCCCGACCAGCGTGCCATTGCAGCTTTCCGATGCTGACGGCACCGCAGTCGTTGCGGTTGACTGAGCCATAAGAACCTTCATGGGACATGATACAGGAGATTGCAGTAGATGTCATCTCGTCAAGGGTTGCTGCCGCAGTATGTACTGCACCGCCAATCAGAGATAACAGCAGCAGAAGAACCGTGATACAGGAACAAGCGACTGCTGAAAGTTTTTTGAACATAACGTATACTCCTTTTGTTGATTCACTTCAGGTGCGTATACAGCAGTCTATGGCTGCATCGCTTGTACGGCAGCCGAAACATGCCGTCCGGTCTGTCGGCAATGCAGTTGTTCGATGCAGGGAAAAACGTGGAAGCAGACTTGCCCGGATTCGTTGCAACAGGGTGCATTGTCCTGCAAAACCTACCGTTGTCGGAAACAGCCTGTCGAGCTTCTGGGTTTCTCTCTGTCCCGATCGCCTGCATTGCAAAAGAAAACGGCATTGTTTTTGATAAAAACTTGCCGTCCCCCACGGCAGAAAAGATGGTTCATTTCTGTACCGTACTGCCCTTATTATAGCACACTTGTAACCGTTTTGCAAGACTTTTTCATCGGTTTTTTCCGTTCTTTATCGAGAAAGTACAGTTGGAAATCCAAAAAATTCGACAATTTTGTGCAAGGAATACAAAAATTTCTGTTGATTTCACACGGGAATCGCCGTTTTCCCAACAATTCCCGGTTCTATCCGAGTCTTCTTTTTTCCAGAATTCCCCACTGATCTTGGAAATCCGCATGAGAATTTACAGAATTTTACTTGTACCCGAAACAATTCCATGCTACAATAAAAAAAGCATTTGCGGGGATAATAAACCAACACTTTTATTTTATGTGTTGGTTTTTTATCCGTTTTCTTTGATGCCTGCTGTATTTTCTGCCCTTCCTGTCGGAAAAGTTTGGCGAAAACAGCAATTGCAAATGCACCAAAAACAGAGTATAATAAATATAATTAGTGGTATCAACGATGCAGGTGCCGCTTCCCCTGCCGGCAATTCTCGCACGGCAATACTAGGATTCATTTTTTCATGCATCGAGGAACGGAGAAAAAATTTATGGAGAAAAAACAACTCACGCAAAAAGAGGAACTGAAACAGCAGTTCATCGACCGTTTGCAGCTGGATTGCAGCGTTTCCCCGGATGAAGCTTCCGACAGCCAGATTTATCAGGTTCTGTCTGCAATGATGGTACAGCGTCTGAAGTATATGCGGCAGCACTTCGTCAACAAGACCAATTCCATCGGCGGAAAGAAAGTTTATTATCTTTCCATGGAATTCCTGATGGGTCGTTCCCTCAAGACAACTTTATACAACCTCGAACTGGTAGACGATGTGACTTCCATTCTGAATGACTATCACATCAACATCAACCAGATTTACGAACAGGAACCGGATGCTGGTCTGGGTAACGGCGGTCTGGGCAGACTGGCTGCTTGCTATCTGGATGCAATGGCAACACAGGGCATTCCGGCAACCGGTCATTCCATCTGCTATGAATACGGTATCTTCCGTCAGGAACTCCAGGACGGCTGGCAGACTGAATTCCCGGACAACTGGCTGCCGGGCGGCTCTGTATGGCTCGACCCGAAGCCGGATGAAGCCATTGAAGTACACTTTGAAGGCGAAATTCAGGAATACTGGCAGGATTCCTATCACTACCTCTCTCACCACAACTACAACACCGTACTGGCAATTCCGTACGACCTGTATGTTTCTGGTTACGGCAGTGAAGGCGTTTCTGCTCTGCGTCTGTGGCAGGCAAAAGCTCCAAGCTTTGATATGAAGTCCTTCAACGAAGGAAACTATGCAAGTGCATTGAGCCAGAACTCCATGGCAAATGCAATTTCTAAGGTTCTGTATCCGAACGACAACCACCTCGAAGGCAAGTCCCTGCGTCTGCGTCAGCAGTACTTCCTGAGTGCTGCTGCCATCGGTGACATCGTAAACCACCACATGAGCGTATACGGCACACTGGATAACCTGCACGAAAAGGTTGCCATCCACATCAACGACACCCACCCGACCCTTGCTATTCCGGAACTGATGCGGGTTCTGTTGGATGACTGCGGTTATACTTGGGATCACGCTTGGCACATCGTTACCAATACCTTTGCTTACACCAACCACACCGTTATGGCAGAAGCTCTGGAAAAGTGGGATGTGAACCTTGTAAAGCAGATTATTCCGAGAATCTTCCAGATTATCGTAGAAATCAACAACCGTTACTGTGCAAGCCTGATGGAACGCAACGGCGGCGACAGTGCAAAGACCACCAGAATGTCCATCATCAAGGACAATCAGATTCACATGGCAACTCTGTGTGTAATGGCTTCTCACAGCGTCAACGGCGTTTCTAAGCTGCACTCCGAAATCATCAAGGAATCTGTTTTCCATGATGAATATCTGGATACCCCGAACAAGTTCAAGAACGTTACCAATGGTATTGCTTACAGAAGATGGCTGTATCAGTCCAATCCGGGTCTGACCAAGCTGCTGCGGGAAAAGATTGGCAACAAGTTCTTGGTAGACGGCAGCGAACTGAAAAAGCTCGATGTCTTTGAAAATGACAAGGCTGTTCTGGAACAGCTGCGGAAAATCAAGAAGGAAAACAAGGAACGCTTCGCAAAGTATGTTAAGCAGAAGAGCGGTGTCCTTCTGAACACGGACAGCATCTTCGACGTACAGGTAAAGCGTCTGCACGAATACAAGCGGCAGCACCTGAATGTCATGAACATTCTGGCTCAGTATCAGTACTTGCTGGATCATCCAAACGCTGACTTTGCTCCAAAGACCTACATCTTCGCTGCAAAGGCTGCTCCGGGTTACTATCTGGCAAAGCAGATTATCAAGATGATTTGGGCACTGTCTGAAGAAATCCGCAAGAATCCGCGTATTTCCGAAAAGCTGTCTGTTTACTTCCTGGAAGATTACAAGGTTACCCTGTCTGAACTGCTGATGCCGGCAAGTGATATTTCTGAACAGATTTCTCTGGCTGGTACAGAAGCTTCCGGTACTGGTAACATGAAGCTGATGCTGAATGGTGCAATTACACTGGGTACGCTGGACGGTGCAAACATCGAAATCGGCGACGCAGTTGGCCCAGATAACATCCTCATCTTTGGTATGAAGACGGAAGAAGTCAATGCCCTCAAGGCACAGGGTTACCATCCGGGTGCATACTACGAACAGAATCCGATCATTCACAGCTGTATCGACCGGATGTATGCTGGCATCAACGGCTGCAAGTTTGCAGAAGTTGCCGATTCTCTGAAAAACATTGACCCGTATATGGTTCTGGCTGACTTCGATTCCTATGCAGCAATTCAGAAGAAGAGCTCTGAACTGTATCAGGATACTGAAAAGTGGACAAAAATGTCCCTGCACAACATCGCTGGTGCTGGCATCTTCTCTGCTGACCGTGCTGTCAATGAATATGCAAGAGATATTTGGGGCGTAAAGTAAACCTTTATAATTCTCTTTTCCAATGTCCAAAAGCGTGGGAGGTCGGGCAGCTGCTGCTTTCTCCCACGTTTTTCTTTTTAAAAAAGCCCGTTCCAGATTGAAATTTGAAGGAGGATTTTTTTCTATGCCATGTATGTATGACAGTTGGGATTTACACTATAAATTCCCATTCGGTGCAATTCGCAGACGTTCTGACTGCAATTTCACCATCTATCTGCCGGCTGGCGTAACACCAGACTTTCCGCCAGTTATGGTATTATTCCGCACTGGCTTTAAGGAACGCTTTCTGCCGATGAATGCCAACGGCGAACAGGACGGCTGCAAGTGCTATACCGTCACTTATAGCCCAAAATATGCCGGTGTGCATTACTATTATTTTGCCTATACCAGCAATGGTGTTCGGCACTATATCAAGCGTGGCACTGCTCACGAAGCAGCTCTCGACCACGGCGAATTGTATCAGCTGACCGTCTTTGCAAAGCACTATGAAACGCCGAACTTCCTCAAGGGCGGTATCATGTATCAGATTTTCCCTGACCGATTCTGCAAGAGCGGAAAGCCGCATGAAAATGTTCCGACTGACCGGGTACTGCGGGACGACTGGAATGGCACACCGTACTACAAGCCGGATGCAAACGGACACGTTTGGAACAATGACTATTTCGGCGGCGATTTGGAGGGTATCCGCAGCAAGCTCGACTACCTCGAAAAGCTCGGTGTTACCTGCATTTATCTGAACCCGATTTTTGAATCCCACGAAAACCACCGCTATAATACTGCCAACTATCGGAATGTTGACCCGCTTCTCGGTACAAATGAAGATTTCCGGGTGCTCTGCGAAGATGCAAAAAAGCATGGCATTTCTATTATCTTGGACGGCGTTTTCTCTCACACCGGTGCAGACAGCATTTATTTCAACAAGTTCGGTCGGTATGATACCGTTGGTGCTTGGCAGTCTACAGATAGCCCGTATTATAGCTGGTATACGTTCTTTGGCGACCACCAGTATGAAGCATGGTGGGGCATTGATACCCTGCCGAATGTCGTTGAAACCAATCCGGATTATCTGAATTATATCTGCGGCGATGGCGGTGTTCTGGATTATTGGATTTCCCTCGGTGCGGCTGGCTACCGTCTAGACGTTGCAGACGAATTGCCGGATGGCTTCCTTGATGCTCTGCGGAAGTGCGTCAAGAAGAATGGCGAAGAAAAAATTGTCATCGGCGAAGTCTGGGAAGATGCCTCCAACAAGGAAAGCTACGGCGTAAAGCGGCGGTATCTGCTCGGCGACCAGCTGGACAGCGTTATGAACTACCCGTTCCGAGAAGCCATCATCAACTATATCAAGGGCATGGATGCCAACACATTCCAAGATTGGATTATGGGCATTCTCGAAAACTACCCGAAGCAGACCGTTGATGTCCTGATGAACTTTGTTTCCACGCACGACATCGAACGGGCAATTAACCGCTTTGGCGGTCAGAACTGTGATGACAAGTCAAAAGACTGGATGGCAGAAAACTGGCTGTCCGATGCAGAATATAAGCGTGGCAAACAGCTGTTAAAGGCTGCTATGGTGCTGCAATTCTTCCTGCCGGGCGTTCCGAGTATTTACTACGGAGATGAAGTCGGCTTGCAGGGCTGGAAAGACCCGTTCAACCGTCGCTGCTTCCCGTGGGGCAACGAGGATGAAGACCTGCTCGAATATACTCGAGAACTGGGCATTCTCCGCAAGAGCAGTTCTGTTTTTGTGGACGGTGAACTGGAATTCCTGCTGACTGGAAACGAACTGCTGGTATTCTCCCGATTCCATCGGAACAGCGGTGAAAGCGTTATCCTGATTCTGAACCGCAGCGAACAAACCCAGCATTTCAGCTTGCATTCGGATGTTCTCAAGAACTATGCTCTGAGCAATGTTGCTTCTGGTATCTGCAAGGAAAATGAACTGGTTCTGCCAGCTTATTCTTACGCTGCTCTGTTTGCTCTGCGAACCATTGACCGAAAAGTCGAAGAGGAAGAAGCGGACGAAGAAGCAAAGGAAGCTTTTGATGCAAAAGAAGATGTCACCGAAGATGAATATCGGGACACCTACAAGGATATGGATTAATTTCTTTCTTGGATATTCCCAAAAAAGAAGGGGGCAGAATGACACATTCTGCTCCCTTTTTCTGTTATTCTGCCTTGGGAATACAAACGGAAAAGACTTGCTTCTGCTCCCAGATGCCTTGAAAGAAGCGGTATCCTGCACCTGCTCCGGCTGCGGCATATTCCTGCATTGGAACAAGAATCTCGCCGCTTCCCTGCCGTACATGGCACTGCATTCCTTCCGTTGCAAGTGGCTCTCGCAGGGAAAATGCCAGCGTCTGCATCGGATAGGAAATCCCAACGCCCAACGCCTTTACAAAGCTCTCTTTTAGTGTCCAGAACCGCAAAAAACACAGTTCTGGTGATTCTGACTGTAAAATTTCCTGCTGCTCTGAAGCGGTCAGAACTCGATGCAATACACGTTCCCGCATCGGTCGAATGGTTTCCACGTCTACGCCTAACGGTTTCGAGCCAATGCCACAGAGCACCGCATTTTTGCAGTGGCTGATATTAAACTGAATTTGCGGATGTTCTAACAAAAACGGCTTTCCATGTTTTCCTTCTCCCATGAAATAGGGCTTGAAAATGCCCCGTTTGAATAGCATTTCTTCCAGTAAACCATGTGCAAAGTGGTGCTGTTCAGCTACTTTTGCATTCATCGGCAGCGGCTGTAAAACTACTTCCGGCAAATCAATTTGTTCAGATTCTACAGGATTTGCTGCTGTTGTTTGTACTTGTTGGATCAAGGTTTCAACCCCTTTTTTTCTGCATTTCCTGTTTATCATAGCACATCCATCTGCTTGCTTTCAATTCCTAAAGATGGACGTTTTATTTTCTATGCATGCAAAAAAGTACCTTGTTTCGTAAACAAGGTACTTTTTTCTGTCCATTTTTAAACATGTTGTTTTAAAAGTTCGAGCCGTTCCAGCCCCAGTGCTCTATCTCTGCATACTTCACATAAATCCGGCTTGCATCAATGTGCAGCGTTTCTGCTACAATCTTACAGATTCGAGCGGTCAAATCTGCATAGGCTGCATCCGAAGCCGAACCGAAAATGCTGACTTCTACCATAGCTGCTGGTGCATCGCTGCCCTGAAAATACAAGGTGTACTGCGGTTCAATTCCCACCATCAGCCATGTTTCTGATTTCCCCGGGATGGCAGTGATGGCACTGCCGAATGAGGTTTTCAACAAGGTTTCCTGCTGTTCTGTAACAGCAACATTCGTTTTCAACTGCATAAATGGCATAATTTTTTCCTCCGATTCCACAAAAATTTATCGTTCTCCCAATGGCACATAGGTTCGTTCTAATCCAACCGGACGATATGCCGGACGGATGATTTTATTGGAGTTCGTCAGTTCTTCAATCCGATGTGCCGACCAGCCTGCAATTCTTGCAATCGCAAAAATTGGCGTATACAGTTCCATCGGAATGCCCAGCATCTCATACACAAAGCCGCTGTAAAAATCAACGTTTGCACAAACTCCCTTGTTTGTCTTGCGGCGTTCTAACAGCAGTTCTGTTGCGATTTCCTCCACAGTCTGATACAACTGAAATTCATCATGCATCTGCTTTTCGTTCGAAAGCATCTCTGCAAACTTTTTCAAAATACGTGCTCTTGGGTCAGAAACGGTATAAACTGCATGCCCTAACCCATAAATCAAACCGCTGTGGTCGAAGCCCTCCCGATTCAGCAGTCCGGTCAAATATGACCGAATCGCATCTCGATTGTTCCAGTCTGTTACATGGGCTTTCAAATCTTGGAACATTTCCATGACCTTCAGATTTGCACCGCCGTGCTTTGGCCCTTTTAGCGAACCCAAAGAAGCCGAAATGGCAGAATAGGTGTCCGTCCCCGAAGATGTTACCACATGCATGGTAAAAGTAGAATTGTTTCCGCCGCCGTGTTCTGCATGAAGCACCAACGCCAAATCCAACAGCCGTGCTTCCAGCTGCGTATATTTGCCATCTGGCCGCATCATGGTCAGCAGGTTTTCCGCAATGGTTTTATCTGGCTTTGGCTTCCGCAATACCATGCTGCTGCCCTTGTGGAAGTATTGTGTCATCTGGTAGTTATACACTGCCAGCGATGGGAAACGGGCAATCAGTTCCAGACACTGCCGCATAACATTCGGAATGCTGATGTCATCCGGTTTCGGGTCGGTGGAATGCAGTGCCAGCACACACTTTTCCATGCCGTTCATGATGTTATCGCTCGGCATCCGCATGATAACGCTGCTTTTAAAATGTGCCGGCAAGTTCTGATAATCTGCCAACAGTTCGTGAAAGGATTTTAACTCGTCTGCTTTCGGCAGTTCTCCAGTCAATAGCAAATAAATGATTTCTTCAAATCCAAAACGGTTCTGCTGAATGAATCCGTTCACCAAATCCGAAATGGAATAGCCCCGATAGAATAATTCCCCTTCTGCTGGTACTTGCACGCCGTTTTCCAACTTGGTTGCCTGTACCTTGCTAATCCCCGTCAGTCCGGCAAGAACGCCCCTACCGTCTGCATCCCGCAGACCGCATTTTACATCGTACTGTTCATAGAAAGACGGGTTAATCTGATAGTTTTCCTGATATTGCAGAGCAAGCTGTTCGCTTCGCTCAATGTTGTGTCGGTATTTCTGCACAATCTGTTGCAGTTCTGGTCTTTTTAAAATGGCTTCTTTTGTCAGCATATGATAATCATCGTCCTTTCTGAAACGGGTTTTGGGTGAATGAATGAGAAAAAGCGTGGTTTCGATTTCTTCTGAAATCGAATGCACACAATCAATAGTATAACATAAATCTTTTGTTTCTGTCAATGATGGCAAAAATATGAAAAACAATCCTACTAATTCAATCGACTTGATTCTAAAAATAGACAGCTTTCTATTTTAAAAAAGTCAGAAAAAGGGCACTTCGATTCGGAAGCACCCCTGTTTCCTTGTTGGATTTTTTTATACGGCTCAAATGCCGCATTCGTCGTAATCCTTCCACTTCTCGTGATGAGAGCGATTGCTCAGTGTCCGGCATACGATAAAGACAGCGGACAGCATTGCAAGCACCAATGCCCCGACAACTGGTGCGACTTTATAGAACATGCTGAGTCGTTCTTTCTTTCCAGAATCCTTTTCCTTGCTCATAATGAACCTCCCTGTTCCAATGCAGCAAGCTGTGCATCCAAATCCGCATCACTGGTGGACGTACCCATTTCTGCCATCAAACGCTGCAATTCTGCATCCACCTTGGTATCTGCTTCCATCTGTTCAAAGCTTTTGGTGTCTGCATTGCTGTTGCCAGAGATTTCAGCAAACGCAGCAGCTTCTGCTTCCTGCTGCATAATCTTTTCTTCCATGCGGTTAAATTTATCCATAGAACTGGAAGTATTGATACCGCCCATAGACTGTGCCAGATTCTTCTGAGTCTTTGCCATCTGGGAACGGGCAATCAGCATTGCCTGCCGGCTCTTTGCTTCTTCCAGTTTTGCCTTTAAGGTTTCAACCTGATTCCGGATGGCATCGGTCTGTGTGGTAATGGTTTCATACATCTGCTGATAAGAGGCAACGTCATTATCTGCCTTGACCTTATAGGACAGGGCTTTCTTTGCCATTTCCGTGTTACCAGCTGCAAGGGCTGCCTTTGCCTTGGATTCCCAATCTGCAGACGACTGCAATGCAGTCTTATACTGCCGTTCTGCAATCCGCTGGCTTGCCATTGCCTTGCCGAGTGCCTGTGTAGACTTTGCAACTTCCTGCTGCAAATCCCGAATGATCTGCTTGACCATCTTTTCCGGATCTTCTGCCTTGTCGATGAGGTCGTTGACATTTGCTTTCATAATATCGCCAATTCTTGAAAAAATACCCATGTGGATTCCGCCTCCATTGTATCTTTGATGCTTGTTTTCGTCTGCTGGGCTATAACCCAGTCCCCCTACTATTGCAGGAATTTTCTCTGCCTGCATACAAATATGGTTGTATTGATTATAACACATTTTTTATATCGTGTCAAGCACAGAGTTTTGCAGAATTGTCGTTTGATTGAAAAAATGGTCGTTTTTCAGTTGCTCTTAGAAAAAACAATTGCGTAAGATTCGGCAAAATCGCTTCGCTGTCTGCCTTTGTGCTGTTCGCCGTGGGTTACGTTGTCCGAATTGCTTATGAATCTTTCTTAGATTACAGTTTATTAGAATGTTCCTTGTTTTTAGAATGGCGAACAGCAACTTGCTTATTTTTCTTAGATTTCAATACAGTCTAATCAATACGTTCGTTAAGGGGGACAGCTTGTCCCCCATTTTAGAGGATGCCCTTCCCTTTTGTCCCTTCGGGACATTTCCCCACACTGTGGGGAATCACCCTCCGCCGAGCTGAGCCAGCTCGACCGCAGTTTGCCTGCGACATGGTTATCCTTCCAGTTTTGTATAATCTGGTATGGGTGTATCGAGTGGAATCCGCTCTTCGTCTGCTTCCCAGCAAAATGTTTCAATAAGCTTCCTCCAGACGGTATTCCCTGCTTCGCAAGGACGCTGCAAGATTTGCAGCAACTGCTGCTTCTCTTCCGGATTCAAAATCCAGAATGTCTTTTTGCCAAGCGACCCCTCTTTGCAATAACTGGCATCGAAAAAGCAAATTCTCGCCATCTTCGTTGCCTCCTCCGGAAAACGATGGTTATAAAGCTTGAAATAATTCCTACCAATCCGATCGGGATTTATAACGAAACAGAAATGCTCTGGTTCTGCCCGATAAACTGTTGCAAATTCCGGCAGATTCTCCCCTAAATGAGCATCTACAGCATATGCCTCGCAAAGTTCCAAATCTTCTGCATCATACAGCGATAGGATTCTTTCAGAAACATCTTTCTCCACCAGCATGATTTCCATTCCCCTTCTTGTTTCAAAAATCCGTTTATAAACGAAAAAGCACGCTGATAAAAACCAACGTGCTTTTAAAAATATGGTCGAGGTGACAGGATTCGAACCTGCGGCCCCTACGTCCCGAACGTAGTGCTCTACCAAACTGAGCCACACCTCGTTGATGAACTTTGTCGTTTTCTTCAAGCGACTTATACAGTATATCACAGTCTAGAAAAAAAGTCAAGCATTTTTTCTCTTTTTTTCTTTTTTTAAGAAGAAAAACGTCTATCTTACAAAAAAGAAAGTAGTCACTCGAATTTTCTGCAAGTTATCGCACTTCTTTTTTCAAAAAATAGGGGAACGCAGTTGCATTCCCCTGTGTGTTTCGTATGAATTTTGCTAATTTCTTATGGACGCAATCCCAATCCGCCCTCCAGCGTAATGGTTTCACCAGTCATATACTTGAAATCCGGTGATGCCAGCTGTACACAAACACGGCCAATTTCCTGTTCTGCATCGCCCAGATGTCCCATCGGCGGCATCTTCACATTTTTCTCAAATGCATCCGGATATGCTTTCTGGAACTGTTCCAGCTGTGCTGTCCATGCCAGCGGGCAAACAATATTGACATTGATATGATCCCGTCCCCATTCTGTCGCTGCAACACGGGTCAAACCACGAATGCCTTCCTTTGCGGCAGCATACGCACACTGTCCATAGTTTCCGAACAGTCCTGCTCCAGATGCAAAGTTAATGACAGAACCCTGTGTTTCTTTCAGATAAGGATAGCAAGCCTGCATATAGTGGAAAGTTGCATATAGACCAGAATACATTGCCAGATCGAATTGTTCTGTGGTGTGGTCTGCCAAGGTTACACCAGAGGCGGAAGCCTGTGCATTATTAATCAGCACATGAATTGCTCCGAATGCAGCAACTGCCTGTTCCACAACCTGCTTGACAACGGCTGCATTATCTGCTCCAGCGTGCACATCTGCTTGTACAGGCAATACCGAAATGCCATACAGACGTTCGAGTTCTTCTTTTGCATCGGTCAACTTCTGTACGTTTCTGCCGGTAATGACAAGGTTTGCACCCTCTTTTGCAAATGCGGTTGCAATGCCGTAGCCAATCGAACCGCACTTGCCGTCACTCAAAACGGCTCTGCCTGCTCCGGTGATAATCACTGTTTTTTTCGTGAAAAAGCCCATGGTTAAAACTTCCTTTCTATGGTTTTCAAACGGTTATATGGATAACACTGTTATTATACCATAGTTCGGCTGTATTTGCAAATGATTTTTTGTAAAGATGTGTGATTGTTGGTCAATGCTCCTAGGGAAACCATCTGCGTACGGTTCGGCAGAATCGCTTCGC
>HF997897.1 GCA_000433635.1 Ruminococcus sp. CAG:254 | reverse complement strand
AAGTGATTTTACAGAATGACAGACCTTGATTTTGACTGGAGAAAGGATTGCGAATGAAACAAACAACAAAGCCGGAGCAGGCAAAACACCGCTCGAAAATCGGTGGACAGGCTCTGATTGAAGGCGTTATGATGAAAGGCGTTCATACGGGAGCAATGGCATGCCGGCTGCCGGATGGAACGATTGATGTAGAAACGTGGGAAGAACACAACGGGAAAGAAATGCCGTGGTATCGGAAGTGCCCGTTTGTACGGGGCAGCTTTAACTTTGTGATTTCGATGCGGGATGGCTACCGCTGCCTGATGAAATCTGCAGAGAAACAGATGACCGAGGAAGAAAAAGAGAACGAACCGCAGGAAGAAATGAACCGCTTTGAACGCTGGCTGAATGACAAACTGGGCGATAAAGTATTTGGCATTATCATGTCTATTTCGATGGTGATTGGCGTAGCGTTTGCAGTGTTCGCCTTTATTTTCCTGCCAAAGTTTTTGATTGGGTTGCTCATCACGCACACTGCGATTCCGGACGACAGCCGATTCGTTCGGTCACTGCTGGAAGGCGTGCTGAAAATTATCATTTTCTTGGGCTATATGGCATTTACCGGCTGTATGAAAGACATCCGGCGGACGTATGAATACCACGGAGCGGAACATAAGACGATTGCCTGCTTTGAGGCAGGCGACCCACTAACCGTGGAGAATGTCAAGAAACACTGCCGATTCCATCCACGCTGCGGAACGAGCTTTATTTTTATCACGCTGATTGTCAGCATTTTGGTGATGTGCTGTGTGCCGTTGACAGTTGTCTGGCAGCGTGTTTTGGTGAGCATTTTGCTGTTGCCGTTGGTGGTTGGCATTTCCTATGAATTTATTCGCATTGCCGGAAGAAGTGACAGCTGGATTACAAGGGCACTCTCATTTCCGGGCTTGCAGATTCAGCGGATTACCACCAGAGAACCCGATGCCAGCCAGATTGAATGTGCAATTGCAGCATTAAAGCCATGCATTCCGGACAATTTGGAGGAAGACGAGTGGTAACGATGACACGGCGAACCTTATACCAGACCATCCGGCAGCGGTTACAGGCTGCGGGCATTGAAGATGCTGGGATAGAGTCTGGATTTCTGTTGGAATTTCTCTTGGGGAAGCCATTGCCGCAACTGCTCATGGATGGAGAATTGCCCGTGCCAGAGGCGATTGTGATGCAGGCGGAAACGCTCTGCCAGCGGCGAGCAGTTCACTATCCCTTGCAATATCTGTTCGGCAGCTGGGAGTTTTACGGCTTGTCGTTCGAGATTGGGGAGGGCGTTTTGATTCCCCGAGCAGATACAGAAACTTTAGTGGATGTGGTCTGTACGCTGCGGAGCGGACAGCCACAAACCCGTTTATTAGACCTGTGCAGTGGCAGCGGTTGTATTCCGGCAGCGATTGCAACGCAGTTACCAGAGGTTTCCGGTGCTGCCATCGAACGGGAATCCGCAGCGTTTTCCTATTTACAGAAGAACTTGCAGCAGTATGCACCGCAGATACAGCCTGTGCAGGGCGATGTATTAGATGCTACTCTGCCGGATTTGTATACGGGATATGATGTCATCACCTGCAATCCGCCCTATCTGACCGAGGTGGATATGCAGCAGTTGCAGCCAGAAGTTACATTTGAGCCAGAAACTGCCCTCTATGGGGGAGCAGACGGGCTGGATTTTTACCGCAACATTTCTGCAAACTGGGGCTCTGCTCTGCGGAAATCGGGCTGGCTGGTGTATGAAATCGGAAAAGGACAGGAGCAGGATGTTGCAGCCATTCTGCGGCAGCAGGGCTTCTCCCAGATTATCCAGCAGACGGATGGAAACGGAATTGTTCGGGTGGTTGCCGGACAGAAATAAGGATTTTTTGGAAGATTGTGATTTGTTTACATTGTTTATAATAAAAAGGAGATAAAAATAATGCAGAAAAAGTCATATAAAATTGCAATCAATTGGATACAAGAGCCGACTTTAGGAACAAAATTGAAAGTTGCTGCACAGATTTATGGGAAAACATTTGTTATTGGGGAAGTGCGTTCGCCTTTTCAAGATGGAGTACAAGCAATGCAAAAAAAGGATCGGCATGAAATATTGTATTTGCTTTCTCAGGCGAAAGAAATGGCAGAAAAAATTCTTTCAGATGACCAGACAGAAGCAGTTGTAAAGGAAGTTTATTTGGTTCTTCCTGATTCTTTTTTAAAGCAGGAAAAAGATACAATTGAAATGATTTGCGAGCAGCTTGGAATGTTTATTTGTTATACTATTTATCATTCCTTTGCTGCGATTCAGTACCTATCTACATTAGGAGAATTACCAGAAGAGCAAGCTGTTTTGAGTGTTCAAGAAAAAGATTGTTATTTTGCGGTGACAGAATCATCAGACGGTGTTTGTCAAGTGCTTGCAAAGAATCATTATCCGCAATTTAAGGGAATGTCATTTTTTGATTCTGATGATTTGTTTTCTATTTTTTCCATAATTGATCGAACAATTTCCGAAGCAAATAAGGAAATTCCAACCACAATAGATGATTTTGATCGCTTGATTATTACAGGAGATATTGCAAGCGAATTATCTTTCCAACAGCAATTATCGGCTCGATATGGAAAAGCTTTAACAATCGTTTCTGAGGATGAAATTGCAATGGGCGTATTATGTGAAGATCGCACGGACTGCTTATTGGTTTTAAATTGTTTATCGCATTCTATTAGTGTAGAAACTGCTGGTAGTACATTGCAAAAGGTAATTGAAAAAAATACAACGATTCCTACAAAGAGATCTTTCCTCTTAGAAACAGCAGATTCACAGCAGCGTGCGATGGACATTGAAATTTTTATGGGGGAAGCATATAATACCAAGGATAATAAGAAAATCGGTTATTATCGATTTGAACCAGTTTTACCGCAATCAGAAATTGAAATCATATTTGATGTGGATGAATTAGAAAGCTTAACAGTTACTATTCAAGACCTTTCCAATTCATCCACACGAGAGATTATTAGAAATATGCAGATCAGATAAGAAATTTTGGGTTTCTACCTTTTCGAAAGGAGCATTCCGATATGTATAAAATTGCATTTGTCATTCCTTGGTACGGCGAAGGCATTCCCGGCGGTGCAGAAATGGAACTGCGGGAAGTTGCCGGACATCTTCAGAAAGCCGGCGTGGAAGTGGAAGTCCTGACGACCTGCATCAAGGATTTTACAGCGGACTGGAATCAGAACTATTATGCTGCCGGGGTTGCCATGGTGTACGATGTCCCGACCCGTCGGTTTCCGGTTCGGAAACGGGATACTGCCACCTTTGACCGCATCAATGCCCAGTTGATGCAGGGGAAACACATTACCCCGAAGGAAGAGGTGCTGTTCTTACAGGAGATGGTGAACAGTCCGCAGCTCTATGAATATATTGAAACGCACAACGATGATTATGATTTATTCGTATTCATGCCTTATATGTTCGGGACGACGTTCCACGGTGTGTTGGCTTGTCCGGAAAAGGCAGTTATGATTCCGTGTTTCCACGAAGAAGCCTATGCACATTTGCGGCTGTTCCGGCAAACCTATATCAATATTCGGGGAATGATTTTCAATTCTGTTCCGGAAATGCAGCTGGCAAACCGCCTGTATGATTTGGACGAAGTGGAACAGATTTGCATGGGCATTGGTATGGATACTTCCATTTCCGGCGATGGGGCAGCATTTCGGGAAAAATACGGGATTACCGACCCTTATTTGATTTATGCCGGACGGAAAGACAGCGGAAAAAATGTGCATACGCTGTTGCAATACTTTGCAGAGTACAAGAAACGCAATCCAGAAGACCCGTTGCAACTCGTGTTAATTGGGGGCGGAACGATTGCCATTCCAGATTCTGTGAAAGACTGCGTACATGATTTGGGCTATGTTTCCCAGCAGGATAAATATGATGCCCTACAGGGAGCATTGTTCCTCTGCCAGCCCTCGAAAAACGAAAGTTTCTCGCTGGTCATTATGGAAAGCTGGCTGTGCGGCAGACCCGTTCTGGTGCATTCTGCCTGTGCAGTCACGAAAGACTTTGCCCAACAGGCGGAAGGCGGTCTGTATTTTAACAGCTATTTTGAATTTGAAGGCTGTGTGCAGTGGCTGGAGCAGCATTCGGCAGAAGCCGAACAGCTCGGGCAGAATGGCAGACAATTCGTCCTTGCCAACTTTGATTGGAACGTGGTGACGAAGAAGTATCTGGCATTTTTCAAAAAACTGATAGAGGAGGGGGACATGCAGTGAAACGCATTGCATTTGTCAATCAACGATATGGCTTAGAGGTCAACGGGGGTTCTGAATATTATACCCGCCTGATGGCGGAACGGCTGGCGAAGTACTATGAAGTAGACGTACTGACCACCAAAGCTGTGGATTATACCACATGGAAAGACTGGTATGTACGGGATGTGGAAACCATCAACGGGGTAACAGTACGCCGGTTTTCCGTGGCACAGGAACGGGCAGTGGATTTTGATGCCTATAATGCGGCTTATCTGGCAGAATGTGAACAGGGGAATTACAGCCGAGGTGTGGAAAAAATCTGGTTTGAAAAGCAAGGGCCATATTGCCCCGAATGCATTGCCTTTATTCGGGAGCATAAAGATGAATACGATGCCTTTTTGTTTGTCACCTATCTGTATTATCTGACGGTTGCCGGATTGCCAGAAGTGGCAGAGAAAGCGATTTTCATTCCGACTGCCCACGAAGAACCGTACCTGCACTTTAAGACATTTGAAAAGCTGTTTCAGCTGCCGCAGGCGTATGTTTTCCTGACAGAAGAAGAACGGATGCTCGTGCGGCGGCAGTTCAAAACTGCTGGGATTCCGTGTGATGTGCTGGGAACAGGCGTAGATATTCCAGATTATCCGCCAGCCTCTGCATTCCGGCAGAAATACCGGATTCATGACCCGTATTTGATTTATGTCGGTCGAATTGATGAGGGCAAAGACTGCCCGACCCTGTTCCGGTACTTTATCGAGTTCAAGGAACGCAACCCCAGTGATCTGAAGCTGGTGCTGATGGGAAAAGCAGTCTGCAACATTCCGAAGCATCCGGATATTATCCCATTGGGTTTTGTTTCCGAAGAGGACAAGTTCAGCGGACTTTCCGATGCCATTTCCTTGGTTTTGCCGTCCCAGTATGAAAGTTTGTCGATTGCTGTGCTGGAGGCGATGGCGTTGGGTGTTCCGGTGCTGGTAAACGGGCAGTGTGATGTTCTGAAGGGGCACTGCACAAAGAGCAATGGCGGACTGTATTACCGGAACTTCTTTGAATTTGAGGGGGCGTTGAATTATCTGTTCTCGCATCCGGATGAATATCAGGAAATGCAGGAAAATGCCTATGAATATGTTCTGGAGCACTATGACTGGGATGTGATTTTAGAGCGGTTCCGTGTCATCATTGAAAACGTGATAGAAGGGCGGACATAAGAGCCATGGGAATTACAATTTGCAGCGGGGTTGGATTTTTAGCAGCCGTAGGCTGTGCCGGATTGTATGACCGGAAAAGCTCGTTTTTAAAGCCGTTTGTCTGCGGAACTGTGTTCTATTTTTTCTGTTATATTCTCTGGAGCATGCTGCTGTTTGTGACCAATCAATTCACCCTGTTTCGGGCAGTGCTGGGAACGGCTGTGGTGCTGGTGGCACTGCTGACCGCAGCAGCCTTACTGCTTCGGCGAAAACATGGCACGCTGCTTCGGCTGCTGCACTGGGATGAAAGTATTCGAACGGTCTGGATTCCGCTGGTAATCGTATTGGTGGCATTGCCATTGATTCTGACGAAGAATGAATTGTTCGGCATGGGGCAAGATCAGGGCGTTTATCAGGTGGTTGCCATCAATCTGATGAATGGATTGACCGACCGGCAGCAGGATTTTGCAGAGTATTATAACTTATCGAGTGCCGACCAAACGGAATTTGCGGATGCCGTCCGGAATTATCTGATGGGTTATGACATTGTCCCTGAGGAATATCCGGACACCATATACGACCGGAACATCAGTCCGGTTTCCGGCATCTATCACGGCATTCCAACCTATGCAGCAATGCTGGCACTGTTTGGAAAACTGTTTGGCATTTCCCATATGATACACTTAGAAACAGTCATCTGGGTTTGCATGATTTTTCTGGTATCGTTTGTCTGTCGGCAGATGCAGTGGAAACGCTGCACGGAGTTCCTCGCCTGTGCGGTCTGTGCAGCCTCTCCCATTGTGATTTGGGTGGCGAAATCTTCCCTGACCGAACTGTTTCTGGCAGTGATTTTGCTGTCGTTTGTATTGCTGATTACTGCACCAAACCGCAGTCATGGGCTTTCGATTTTACCGGTGGCAGTGTTTGCCTGCTATCATGTTTCGATTTATACGATGATTCCATTGTTTGTGGTGCTGTATGGAGCGTTGTATTTATTCCGGAGAAAGCGGGAATATGCCGTTTTGATGCTGGCAACGATTCCGCTGTATCTGGCAAGCTATTTTGCAATGCGACACGTTCAGCCATTTTACACCATGAATAACTATCGAGATTTGTTTGTGGGCGGTATTACTGTCTATAACATTACAACGGTTGTCACAGTCGTTTGTATAGCAGCCTTTTTGATTTGTGGCGTGTATTGTTGGATTTTGTTCCGGCGGGAAAAAACCTTTGATGCCGCAGCTTTTTTGGAGCAGGCACAGCAGAAACCTTGGGTAAAAGTGATTTTTATTTTATTCATGATCGCTCCTGTTGCCTATGTATTACTGAAAGCCTTTTCAAGGGGCATGGTTGGAGAACTGCGGTATTTGACTTTGACAGGATACGCCATTCAGACGGGCTTTTTCCTCCTGCCGATTGTCTGCATCATTGCCTTGTTCCGGATGAAGTTTGTACTGGAAAAGCCGGAAACGATGGTGCTGTATGCGATGTTCTTGTATTGTATTCTCGTTTATTCCGCATTCCTGCGGTTCGAGATACAGTATTACTATTATTATGCTCGTTATCTTGCACCGTTTGTGCCGATTGCGGTGCTGTTTGCAGCGATGATTCTGGACAAGTACAACTGGAAGTTGACCGTACCGATTTTAACTGCCGGATTGCTGGTGGTTGCTCCGTTCGACAAGTTCCTCTCCCGTGAAAAAGATGATACCTGCATGGAATGGTCGATTTTGATGGAACTGGGCGAAAAAATCGAAGCAGGAGATTGTGTTGTCGTAGATACTGATTTGATGCCGCAACTGTATTTGCCGTTGCGGAGCATGACCGGAGCAGCGATGTATCCGGAACTGGAAAATGCTGTGGAACAGGTAGACAATCTGAGCGAAGAATACGATACGGTTTATTATCTGACGACAGATACAGCGATGTTGCAATACAGTGATTCTTATCGCTGTGTTTATCGGAACACTGTCCATCATAGCGAAGATGATTTGAATCATAATGGCAAGCTGTTTCCGATGGCATTGGGCTTTTTGAAATACGAAGAGCCGATTTGTCTGTATCAATACACTGCAAACCGGATGAGTTACCGAGCAGCAGACTGCTATGAAACAGAATATGTGGGCTTTGGTGCACTGGAAGGCGATTTCTGCTGGTCGGTTGCAGAAGATGCCTCGGTATTCTGTACGCTGCATCCAGACAATTATTTGATGCAATTTGAAATGGGCTGTACCATTCCGCTGGAACAGCTGGGGAAGAAAGAATTGACGGTTTCTGTCTATGTCAATAATGCGTTGGCTGGGGAACTGGTGATTGATGAGAGTAACAACGGCGGAACGCTGTCGTTGCCGATTTCCTCATTGTTGTTGCTGGATGATACACAAAATCAAGTGATGTTGCGGTGTGAGCTGTGGAATGCGAGCACAGTAACACCAAATGATAAGCGGCAGCTGGGCTTCCCGTTGAAGTCGCTGCGGTTTATTCGTAAATAATCATTTTCATTTTTCGATGAGAAAGGAGCACTGCCATCATGATGCAGGTAGAAGTAAAAAGTGGAACGATGACAAAAGACGAGATTCAGTATTACATTTTGCTGGTCAAGAAACGCTGGGGCACACGGCTGCCAGCCGATTTGCGGTTGATTCTGGAAAAGACAGATGCTGAAGTACAGATTACTTTTGATCCGCCGATTGATCGGCAGGTTTACCGGAGTACAGATTATCTGGTGAACGATGTTCAGAAGTTGAATCGAGGAAAATTTGCGGAACATGCAGATAAAGTGATGCATGTAACTGCAACTGTTTAAAAAGAAAGGGGCAACGAGAATGATTCGCTGTCCCTTTTTGTGATTTGGTGGAAAATTCGAGCCGCAGGCAACTAAAAAGTTTTTCGGTGCAGC
>HF997896.1 GCA_000433635.1 Ruminococcus sp. CAG:254 | reverse complement strand
CTGAGCCAGCTCGACCGCAGTTGCCTGCGGCTCGTATCTTTGCAAGCAACTGCATCTAAAATTCCCGTTTTCTGGAATTTCCTAGCCAAAAAACAACATTTTTCGCTGAAAATATGGAAGAATGAACAAAAATACATCCCGATTTTGTGCACAATGTGGGTTTACACGGCTGAAAAAGTGTGCTATAATAGGTCTAAACTCGAAATTTATGCGTTGCAGACAGTGGGGTGCAGCGTCTGCACACAACCCTTGAAATGGAGGAGAAGATTCTCATGAAAAGAACAATACTTGCTGTTTCTGCATTTGCAGCTTCTTTAATGGTCAGTGCTGTAGCAGTTTCTGCTCCGGTACAGGCAGAAGAAATTTTCCACAGCCGGAAGGCTGTTGCGGAAGTTGTCGCTACCACTCCGCTGTATGAAGCACAGGACGACACCCAGACCACTACCACAACCACAGATTTGAGTGGCGGAAACAATGTGGAAACCACCACAACACTGAATTCGGCAGTCACTGGCAGTGAAGAAACCACCACGACAACTACAACTGTTCCGCTGCAGGTGGTAACTGTAAATGCAACCCTGCACGCTTCCTTTAATGGCGATAAGGAAGATGCACCGTCTGTACCGCTTTCCATCAGCAGCGACAGCTTGCAGGAATCCTACACGATTTCCTGTGATTTGACAGACCCATCCAAAGCGTTGGATTATGTTTATTTGGATTTTGCCCTGCCGGATGCAAAGCAGTCCATTCGGACATTCTGCCCGAACTTTACACCAGCAGTTACAAAGGTTTCCACAGGTGCAGACCTCTTGACGGATGTTCCGTATACGATGGGTGCAAATGCAGTCAACTATACCTATACCGATGCAACTGGCAACCAGTATGTACGGGTCGTTTTGTATGATGCAACTGCAACGGGAGATGGCTACTTGGCACAGAATGCAGCAATCACTGATAAGTTGCAGTTGACATTCCAACTGACAGGCTTGGAATCTTTCGACCCAACAGTAACAACCACAGCAACCAGCGATACCGTTACAACTACTACCGTTAATGTCAATGGTGCTTATGATACCAGCGGTAAGGGCGGTTCTTACAACAACGGTTCTTATAACAGCGGTAAGGGCGGCAGCAGTTCCGCTCCAACCAGTACTTCTACCCCAACCCAGACCGCTGACTTGAGCGTTGGTGCAATCGTAGTTGGTGCAGTCGCTGCCGTTTCTCTGGCAGGTGCTGCATTTACCGTTACCAGAAGAAAGAAGAAGTAAGATTTCTTTTTTGAAATGCATTCCATCCGCCGCAAGCCGGAATTGATTCGGAACGGCGGATGGTTTTTTCTGTCTGTGTCCGGAAGATTGCTGAAAAATACAACCCCATTTTGTGCAGATTGTATATTTACAGTAAATAAAAAGTATGGTATAATAACTTCAGGTATCGAAAAAAGATGCAGATGAACGAACAATGCGAGGATGTATCGGGGAAGTACATCGTCTGTAAAGAGAGAAAAGAATGGAGGAGACACCGCATGAAACGCATCATCAAGGGCGTTTTGGCAGCCGCTTTGGTAGCAACTGCACTGACTGCCGGAACGATTTCTTTTGCAGCGAATACAGAGGTATCTGCGATTGAGGGCGTAACTGCAACGCTGACCGGTTCGCTGGATGACAGTAATTTTGCTTATTATGGTGTTGGAAAGACCAATAAAAATATCGAAAGCACGACCGCTAATATCTCCAGTGATGGGGAATATGTCATCAGCTGGACGGTTTCCGGAAATGCTTCTACTGTTGATTATTTGTATTTGGATTTGAATTTTCCGTCATCGATTAACACACAGCCAATCAAGGACACATTTCCGGATTTGAACATTGTTGTAACGGAAGTAAAAACCGGTTCCACCATTGTGGATTATAAGATGGGAACAAATGCAGTCAATTATGACTATCTGAACGGCGGTTTGGATTCGGTTCGGGTAACACTCTGCGACCAGTCCACTGCAAACAATGGCTATCTTTCTAAACAGACTGCAATTGGACAAACTTTGTCGGTGACTTTCCAGGTATCTGGTCTGGGTGATGATACTACTACAACACCAGTTACAACAACAACAATGCCGGTACAAACGACACCGATTCAGACAACAATGGCAACCACGTTGCCCGTAACACAGCCAGCAACGCCAGTTGTAACTACAACAGCAGTTGTGGCAGCAGGTAGCAGCAGCACAGGCGGCATTCCAACGCCAACACAAACAGCGGATTTGAGCGTGGGAGCAATTGTAATTGGCGGTGTTGCAGCCGTTTCATTGGCAGGAGCTGCCTTTACAGTAACTCGAAGAAAGAAAAAGTAAACACGAAACCGTGTAAGAATAAAAATAAATAAAAGAACATTGCCGTTCCTTGCAGAACTTTTGCAGGGGGCGGCAATGTTTTTTTGTTGCCGAAACAAAAAAATCCCTGTCCGAATTTGCTCGAACAGGGAATCTTGAAAAATCATAGGAAAAAAGCTTATTCGTCATCTTCCGAAACAGTCGGTTCAGACGGTGCTTCTGGTTCTACTTTATCTGCTGCCATAGATGCACAGGAATCGGCATCATCATCTTCGTCATCAGTGCAGGCATCTGCATCACAGCAAGGTGCTTCACACATCGGTTCATCTGTGCCGTCACAATCGCAGTCTTCACCGCCAATGCAATCATCTGTGCCAGCGAAATCACAGCCACAGCCGTCATGATGTTTCTTCCGCAGCTTTGTAACGAAGAAAATCGTTCCGAGCACAACGGTAGCAGTTGCCAGAATAATGGATACAATGGTGCGTGTTTTCATAAGCTCCTCTTTTCTCCGCAGAATGTAGAATATTGGTTTTTTTGTGTTCAGTTGTGACAGGTTCACTTCTGCGGCAGTGCCGCTGTCTAATGGTTATTATACCATGTTTCGAGAAAAAATACAAGACTTTTACCGAATCTTTTCGCTTTTTCTGCGATACAATTTTGTGATTTTTGTTGATTTTAATACAAAATATGTGGAAAAAGATGATTGGTTGGGGAAAAATAGAAGCGATTATCACAAAAAATCCGCTGCACAGCGGAAATGCCGTGCAGCGGAAAAAATGGATTGCATATAATCAATTTTTAGCTTTCTGCGATATATGGGAGCTCCTGATAGCCTTCCACATTGAGAACGAACCGCATCAAAGCAGTTGTATCCAAGTCGCCAACATTATCTGTGCCGTCTGTCTGGTCGCAGTTTGCATTTGCATACTGAATATCGGTCAGCTGAATCAGTTTTGCAAGATATTTGTTCAGTAAAATAGCATCTGTCAGGTCAACAACACCATTTACATTGACATCACCGTAATTCACTTCGCCGATGTCTTGTGTGGTGGTAGCAGCATTAGAAGTGGTTGTGCTCTTATCTGTAGTCGTGACAACTGCTGCGGTTGTGGTTGTGTCCTTGTCAGTCGTGGTCGTATCCGCAGCCTTTGTGGTGGTCAGTGTTGCAGTAGTAGTTGTTGTTGTAGTTGCTGTAGTAGTGGTTGTGGTAACCGGCTTCGGGTCAGTGCCATCGCTGGAATCCATGTAAACGATACCGCATCCAACCGTAGACATATAAACCATACCGAACTTGTTCATGTCGCCAACGAGGAAGTTTCCGTTACCAGTACCGCCATAGAGGTGGTGCAGGTTGATGGCAACCCAAGTTTCACCGGCATCAGTCGAACGATAAACGCCTTCCACATCATCTTCACTCGGCTTACCGTACATATACAGGGTATTTACGCCGCCCTCTTTTTCCGGAGCACCATAACCAATGGTCTTGCAGTAAGAAACATTATCCAGCTTTTCAACCTTCTTGCCGTAGTCGGTCACATGGTAAGCACCATAATAGCCAGCACCCAGCATCAGTTCACCATCGCCCAGATAAGCGATTCTTCCGGCACTGTCGCACTGGTCATACATTGCAACATCTGTTTCTTCACTGAAGGTCTTGCCGTAGTCGTGGCTGACATAGAACTTGTAGCAGGCATCCGAGAGATCCGGAGCCGGCTTGGAATAGCCCCAAGAAGAATTATAATAAGTGGAATATGCATAGACAATGCTCGGGTCATTTTTTTCTGCCATCATAAAGGTTGGCTTTGAGCCATATGCAGAAGCAATACCGCTGCAAGCTGTCCAGGTCTTGCCGTAGTCATCGGAATAAGAAACGTTCGTTGCATTGTCACCGCTGCTCTTAAAGAAACGATATGTGCCGTCTTCCAGCTGGGTGATAGCAGCCTTGCCGCCCTGCGGGCATTCCATCTGTGTCCAGTTTTTACCGCCATCCAGCGTGTAATAACCAACACCCTTGCCCTCTGCACAACGCATCATAACATCTGGATTCTGTGGGCAATATGCAATCGCACTGGCAGAACCGCTGCCGCCAGTTGCTGCGGTCATAGTCGGAGAATAACGGTTGGAATTGACAGTATCAAGGTGTTCAAAACCGTCATAGTCACCGATAACAGAATACGGATTCTTGCCCGGTGCACTAATCATATCGAGTGCAACGACTTCTTCAATGCCGTCTGCTTCAAAGTAAACGACTGGAAGTTTATCCCAAGTATTGTCGCAAGCGAAAACACCGTTACCAGAAGTAATTAGGAATCGGTCAGAATCTCGTGGGTCGAGTACCATTGCACCGCTCCAGTGAACAGCATAGCCACGAATCCACGGTCTGCCGCCGTCTTGCAAATAATCTGCCTGCAACGGGCCGCCCCAAGTCGTTTCATTACCCGGTGTGATGCTTTCCCAAGTTGCACCGCCGTCGGTAGAACGGTAGAACTGAGAACCCCATGCAACAGTATCATTTTTCCATGCATTTGCGTCCCACATCTGAGAATAACCGAAGTCGCAGCTGGTTGCAATCAGCTTATTGGCATCCTTCGGGTCGCCGTAAACAGCACCATAAGCGTGGTTGGTTGTCGGGCTGATGTCGGTTGCTTCGCCAGTCTTTGGATTGTACTTATACAGTGCACCGCCGCCGCTGAATGTGATGCTGCCGCAGTAGGAGATCAGGAGGTTGCCGTCTGCGTCTGCATTGATTCTGGACGGATAATAATTGGTCGGAAGGTCTTTGCTCAGCGGCTGGAAGTCATCCGAACCAACATCAGCAACAACCAGACTGTTTTCGCCCTGAATGGTCGTACCAACATAAACCTTGCCATCCTGAACATGAACGATGGAAACACCGTTCTGGTGGTAATATTCTGCATCGGTCAAAGCTCTTGCCATGTGTTCTGTCCAGGTCGGCCACTTGATGGAATTTTTGAAGAGTCCCAAGTCATCGTAGCCCTTAACGGCTTCCCAAGTGTCACCACCGTCTTTACTCATAATCAGGGCAGAGTCGCCGGAAGCAACGTCACCGCCGCAGTAGATAATGTTCGGGTTGTCTGGGTCAACTGCAATCGCTTCCCCGAACTGTCTGCCTTCGCCGTTGCCGTGAACCTGAATCAGGTCAGTGACATCAATGCGGTCAAAGGTCTTACCGCCGTCCCGAGAACGGAAGATTTCGGTTTTTGCATCGCTGAAATATGCACAACCGCAGAGTAGGTAAATCGTGTCATCATCTGTCGGGTCAATGCACATCGCATCTACGCTCAGAAATCCACGTTCGGAGTCGTTCAGGTCGTCCAGCATCTGATCCCAGTTGCCGGTATCATAGTTGTACTTGTATGCACCGCCAACGTCTGTACGGGCATACATCACGTTTTTACCGGTGATAATACCGGATACAAAACCACCGCCGGCAATACCGAGTGTCCCAACTTTGGTCTGGTCTGCAACGCTATCGGTTGCAGCGGAAGCCGTCAGGGTTGTGGAACTGCCCAGCAGACTGGACAATGCCAAACTACCGCAGAGAACAGCACCTGCGGAGGTGGCTGCCAGCAGTCGCTTCATTGCTTTCTTCATAAAAAAATCCGCTCCTTCTTCATATAACATCAATTTCATTTCGTTCGGGCAGAGAAATGCCCACTTCTAAGGATTTATTATACCATAGGTTGTGAGAAAATGCAACTATAATTGTAAGAAGCAGCTTTATTTTTGTGCAGGATGCTAATTTTTATGGGAATCCACTTGACAAAATGCACAAAAACCGGAAAAAGCAATGCTTTCCACCGTTGAAATTTGTGTAAAATTACAAATGACAAAAACCAGCGAAATGTGTTATAATGAAGAGGATACCATGTGGGGTCTTGGTGTCTTACCCATCGGCAAAACGCAGCAGCAATGCTGTTTTTGAACAATAGGAGGAATATGGATGGCAAAAGCAGATGAAACAAAACGGAATCCCAGTTCCGATTTGGATGATGATATTTTTGCAATATTGAATAGTACCCGTCCAACGTATCCGGGCGGAGGGCCGAACGAACAGAAACCAGCGACCCAATTAAATCGGAGAGCCGTTTCTCAACCCAACCAACCAACGCAGCCTCAGACAAACCGCCCGTCGCAGCAAACACCGGTTCGCCCGGCAGCTGCTC
>HF997895.1 GCA_000433635.1 Ruminococcus sp. CAG:254 | reverse complement strand
TAAGACACCGCCCTTTCACGGCGGAATCATGGGTTCGATTCCCGTACGGGTCACCAACCAAAAGCCTTGGAATGAAAAGTTCCAAGGCTTTTTGTATTTTATGGGAAATTTGAAAAAAGAGGAGTTTTGACAACATGAAAAAAGCACTTTCTATCTGCCTGTTTCTGAGCCTGATGGCTGGTTGCCTGCTGACGGGATGCGACAGAACCAGCACAGCGAATTCTTCCAGCGTGGCGGAAACAACTACTGCAACGACAGCGACAGAAGCAGAAACCACAGCAGAATTAGAAGCCGAAGAAACAGAGGCTGAAACAGAAACAACAGCTGAAGAATCTGCTGATGCAGAAGATGCAGAAACAACAACGGCTGCCAAAGAAAAGGATACCAGCAAAGACGGAAACTTGTGGGCAGACTTCGACAACATGAGTTTCAAAATCAATGGAAAAACTTACACGCTCGGAAAGACGACCTTACAGGAAATGATTGATGACGGTGTTCCATTCGATGAAAATGACTTGGCAAACGCCGGCAACAACATCAACCCACGCTATGAATCTTCCTCCTTTGAAATCAAACTCGGCGAACGCTCGTTTGCACAGGTTCGGGTATTGAATGATTCTTCCGACAACAAGAAGGCATCGGAATGCTTTATTGATAATGTATACATGCCGATTTACGATGAACCGCAAGATATTCTGGAATTTAACTTCCCACTGACCATGACACAGGAAGAACTGCTTGCCAACTCCGGCGAACCAGACCCAGATAACATTTATACTTACCAGTCGGATGACAGCGATTATCATTCAGAATCCTACACTTATGAAAAGGAAGCGGAAAAATATTACGGCAACAGCTCCTATAAGTTTGAGTTTGCCAATGATGTGCTGGCATATGTCACCATCAGCTATACCCCGTAAGAAAATTTTAACTGCATTTTGATATAGAAAAACCAGCAGGTTCTTGTCTGAAACAAGGGTCTGCTGGTTTTATTTTGTGTGAAATTGGCTGTGGCATGCGAGCCGCAGGCAAAATAAAAAGTTTTTTGATCCAA
>HF997894.1:673-866 GCA_000433635.1 Ruminococcus sp. CAG:254 | reverse complement strand
CCAATGCTGGTGACACTGTCTGGAATCGTGATGCTGGTTAAGTGACAACCATGAAATGCCCAATTTCCAATGCTGGTGATATTGTTTGAAAGCGTAATACTGCTTAACTTGTTACACAATTCAAACGCAGAATCTCCAATGCTGGTGACACTGTCTGGAATCGTAATGCTGGTTAAATTATTACAATTATTAA
>HF997894.1:0-613 GCA_000433635.1 Ruminococcus sp. CAG:254 | reverse complement strand
GCTATCTGGAATTGTGATGCTGGTTAAGCTGGTGCAATTATAAAACGCAAAATTTCCAATACTGGTGACACCATCTTTAATCACAACTTTTTTTACGCTGCCTTTCTTCTGGTTTGCAGGGCTTGGATTGTTATTATAGTCATAATCTTTCATCGTCCCTGTACCGCTGATGGTCAGCGTGCCGTCGGCGTCCAGTTTCCAGGTCAGGTTGCCTTCGTTCCAGTAGGTATAGCCCTTTTCCAAAACCGTGTCACAATCCGGACAATAGCGGTCACCGGAATAGCCGGGTTTTGTTCCATTCGGCTCTACTACACCACGAGTGGTTGCGTTTTTGTGTTTCAGAGCAGGAATCACCGTTTCTGATAATTCTACTGCTGTTGCCGTTTCCGGATTAGAATCATCTGACAAGAAATACTTTCCGCAGTGTTCACAAGTCCAGTATGCCTTGTTTCCGTCCTCGGTGCAGGTTGCATCTTTCGCTTCCACCTTTGTCAGCTTATGGCTTGCAGGAATGATAAATTCTGACTGTTCCACTGCCTTTGCTGTTTCTGGGTTGGTATCATCTGATAAGAAATATTTTCCGCAGTGTTCGCAAGTCCAGTATTCCTTGTTT
>HF997893.1 GCA_000433635.1 Ruminococcus sp. CAG:254 | reverse complement strand
GTGGTTGCGGCAGCTGCAACAGCCGCAGAGCATTTGCAACCGCACTCCGGGAACGACCAATGGACTTGGAAACGGCTTCCTGTGTCATATCAAACTGATCCATCAAATCACGGAAACCGGCTGCTTCTTCGAGCGGTGTCAAGTCCTCTCGTACTAGGTTTTCAATCAATGCAATCTGCATGGTTTCCTTGTCGGAAAATTCCTTGATGATGACTGGCACTTCTTCCAGTCCCAGCAGATTTGCAGCTCGCCAACGCCGTTCTCCGGCAACAATCTGATAGGTCATGCCGTATGGACGAACCAGAATCGGCTGCAACATCCCATACTGTCGGATGGAATCCGCCAAAGCTGAGATGGCTTCTTCGCTGAATGTTTTTCTGGGCTGTTCTCGGTTCGGCTCGATTTCAGAGAGCCGCAGGGTTCGTTTTACTGGTACTTCTGCGGTGTTTTCATCAAATAAAAAATCCAGACCGCTGCCCAGTCCGCCAATTGCCATAGATACCCGCCCCCTTTCTATGTAAATGATTTTGTGTGATGTTTCATGTGAAACAGTGTGTGAATTGCTCTTAGAGATGCCATATTCCTAGGAAAAACGGTCTTTCTCGTCCGGCAAAAGGGGGTTCCACCCCTGCTTTTGCCTGCCTGCGTGCTGCAATTGCCCCGTTGCCTTGTCTGAATTTGCAACTTGCCTCATAAAACTAATCAAATTGCGAATGGGACAGTTTTCATAAATGCAATTGCAGCAGGAACAACAATTCTCAAAAACAAATTTGCTTCGCAAATGTGGGCTGCTCGCCCACACCTCGGCAGCATTTTTGTAAAACTGCTGCACCGAAAAACTTTTTGGTTGCCTGCGGCTCGTTGCTTGCAATCAGCATGAAAAAGCTTTCTTATTCGTGTCACGTTTCATGTGAAACACGGCGTGAACTGCTCTTAGAG
>HF997892.1 GCA_000433635.1 Ruminococcus sp. CAG:254 | reverse complement strand
CGCTCCGACGGCTGGCTTGCATTTTACCAAAGAGATGCTGCAAGCATTGCGAGAAAAGGGCGTAGAAACGGCATTTGTAACGCTGCACGTTGGGTTAGGAACATTCCGTCCGGTCAAAGAGGATGATGTGTTGCAACACAAGATGCACAGTGAACACTATCACCTCCCACAGGAAACCGTTGACAAGATTTTGCAGACCAAGCAGAATGGGGGACGGGTGATTGCCGTTGGAACGACCTCCTGCCGGACGCTGGAAGCAGTTGCCACGGAACACGATGGAAAATTGGTTGCAGCAGATGGCTACACGGATATTTTCATTTATCCGGGCTATCAGTTTAAAGTATTGGATGGACTGGTGACCAATTTCCACCTGCCGGAAAGCACCTTAATTATGTTGGTATCGGCGTTGCTGGGCTATGAAAAAACGATGCACGCCTATGATGTTGCCGTAAAAGAACGGTATCGGTTCTTCAGCTTTGGCGATGCAATGTGTATTTTGTGAATCAATCATACAGATTTTCTGCAAGAATGATTGACTTTTTCGTGAAATTCTGCTATACTTTCGATAGAAACAGGAAAAGTAGTTTCATAGCAATAGTTCAACACGAAAAAGGAGGAATTTTACAAATGAAACAACATCGCATGGCTGCTCTCGCAGCAGCGGCAGCTTTGGCAATCACAAGCACTGTAATTGCCGTTCCGGTACAGGCTGCACCGGAAGAGCTGATGAACAGCACGTTTGAAGACGGCTACGGAGCATGGAAAGGGGTCGGCTCGACCATTTCCATTACGTCCGATTATGCACACAATGGGAACAGTTCTCTGTATGTCTTTGACCGAACAGCAGACTGGGGTGCACCTCGCTGCTCCTTGTCCGGCGTTGCCGTACCGGGGCAGACCTATACCTTTTCTGCTTATGCTATGTTTGCAGATGGGAACGATTATCAGAACATGGCATTGAAGCTGCTTTACACCGACAGCAGCGGACAAGACCAGTACAAGGACATCAAGAATGTCAGTGCCAAGAAAGGCGAATGGACAGAGTTGACGGGCAGTTATTCCATTCCAGAGAACGTCACAAACATCATTTTATATGTGGAAATGCCGGGAGCAAACACCGACCAGTGCTATTACATTGATGATATTACAGTCAACGGGGAAAAAGTGGATGTTTCCTATGAAACCGAATACAACAATGATTTTGATGATGGAACGGCACAGGGCTGGACGGGCAGAGGCTCTGCAACTGCCAGCGTTGTGAACACTGCCAGCCACAGCGGGGACTACAGCTTATTCATCAGCGGAAGAACACAGCTTTGGAACGGTGCAAGCATCAACAAATCCGATATGCTGCAAAGCGGCAAATATTATTCTCTGGGCTGCTATGTCATGTATAACGAAGACAAGTGGTCAAACCAGCAGAAATTTTCCATCAACCTGCAATATGACCTGAACGGCAAGGAAAACTATTATACCATTGCCACCGCAACAGCAAACAAGGGAGAATGGACGTATGTCGGCAGCGAATTGACAATTCCGGAGGGAGCTGTAAACTGTGCTGTTTATATTCAGACGGGTTACGTTTCCACACCGGCAGAACAAGACCTGATGGATTTCTATGTTGACGACTGCACCGGAAAGCAGCTGCCAGACCCTGCCATTCAGGACGATTTGACCCCGTTGAAAGATGCTTATGCAGATGAATTTAAGCTGGGCTGTGCATCAACCGATTCCGAACTGACACAGAAAGCCTCTCAGGATTTGATTCTGAAGCATTACAACAGCTTAACGCTGGGCAACGAACTGAAACCGGACAGCGTTCTGAATCAGGCAGAAAGCATTGCATACCTCAAGCAGACTGGCGATGATACAAACCCGCAGGTTTCTTTCAAGAGTGCAGACAAGCTGCTGAAATTTGCAGCAAAGAATCACATTCCGGTTCGTGGTCATGTGTTGGTATGGCACAGCCAGACACCAGACTGGTTCTTCAAG
>HF997891.1 GCA_000433635.1 Ruminococcus sp. CAG:254 | reverse complement strand
CCATCTGGAGAAGCGGTACGAAATACTAAGTTATTGGAAACTTCCAAATAACCATTGCTAATATTCAGTGTTGCTCCTTGATTGCCAGACCAAAATTTCGGAATATCAGTTGTAAAGGACATACAGTCGCCTACATACAGAGAACAGCCATTCAGGTTCAAATCCGTATCATGCAAATTTAAGCTGCCCTGAAAAGCACCGCTTTCCTGCATGATCAGTGTTCTTTTAAAGGCATGATCCCAATCCAAATCGCCAGAAGCCTTGTATGCGGCAGAAAACCATTCAACATCTGCATTATCAATTGTGCCGCTGTCGTCTTTGTCCATGTATGCGTAGTAATTATCAGAACGTCCACGTTTCTGAGCCGCTGCATTGATCAAATCAATACCATCATTATAATCGTCCTTATTAACGATTATATCTCCTGTAAATTCATGATTATAGATATAAACCCATGAATTTACATCTCTTGCAGAATCAACTTCTGCCTTAAATGCAGCTAATTCTTCTTCCCCTGCACCAGCATCCATCAAAAGCAAATAGTCCGTATCATTAATTACTCCATCTAGGTTTATATCAAGATTTTGGACATTTTGCGGAAGTTCATAATATTCATCATCAGCAAGATGATTATAAAAATCGCAAAATGCTTTCAAATCTGCTGGACTAATAATATTATCACCATCTGCATCCATACTGGGATTAAAATCGGAATCACCACGATATGCTCCTAAGCAACTCTGTACATATGCCAAGTCTTTTCCATTGATGACATCATCGCTCCACTCGTTGTCGTGTTCTTCATTCCAAGTGGTATCACCTGGAACTAATGTCACTGCATTGCGAGAATCGCCAGATCCAACAGTATAGGTACCAGTACCAAAATCCTTCAGGTAAAACGGCAAATAACCATCACTTTCATACTTGACATGATAAATGCCACTACCACTGCTTGCTGTTACAGTATAACTGTCACCGCTTTGAAGTTCCTGATATTCAAGTTCATTCCAGTTTTCATCAAAAATACGCACATAAATTGGAGTTTTATCTTGAATTCCATTGATAACCCCTTGTTTAACGATACCAGTTACAGTTAATTCACCTACTGGAGCATCGCCCTCCGAAGCAGCCATAACTGCTGCTGAACGATCTTGAACTGCTGCACCCGCTTCATCAGATTGCACAGCTATATCGTTTTTTGCAGTATCTTCATTGACAACGGTTCCATTTTCTTTTTCATCCGCAACATCAAAAAAATCTACTTTTCCCAGATCTTTTGTTGCTTCTTCAAATTCCTTGGCAAGCTGGTCTTTGTTCTTTGCTCCCTCAATCGCTTCTGCAGCAGATGCAATTGTATCAGCATGTAAAAGACCTTGGGCACTGCCGTCGCCAAAAATCATGACCTGTCCCATGAACATTAGGGACATGGCTCCGGCAAGTGTTCTTGTCAATTTTTTGTTCATGCACATCCTCCTTTTTTGTTTTCAAAAACATTCTTTCCTTTTCCCAACAGCAACATCACTGCCAGAGAACACCATGCGATTTCCAATACCAGAACAAATTGTTTGAAGTGAAAGACAAACAGCAGGATTGCTGCAACGGCTTCTATTGTCATCACAACAATTGCTCGAATATGATA